>JAWOGY010000109.1:0-3769 GCA_046496425.1 Vicinamibacterales bacterium | reverse complement strand
CAACGATCGCACCGCCCGCGGCAGCGGAGTGAACCACTCCGCCGAGCCCTCGCGTCAACGCTGCCGCCGCGACCAGGATTCCAGTCACGACCGCCCGGAGCCCCGTGAAGGTGCCTCGTCCAGCGGCGGAGAGAAGATGTGTGGCGCCACCTGCCAGTGCGCCCAAGCCTGAGGTGAACGCGCTCACGAATGCGTGCAGAATCTGCCCGAAGCCGCTGGCAATTCCAGCCAGCCTGCGGCGCCTCGCGCCCGCGCGGACTCGGCGCACGCTCGGGGCGACGCGCGGGAAGACGGGCCCGCTCAGGTCCTCCTCCGGATCCGGCGGCGGCGGTCCGAGCGCGGGAGCCGGGGCAACGATCTCCGACGCCTCTTCCTGGACCTCCTCCTGGATCTCCTCCGGGATCTCCTCCGGGATCTCCTCCGGTTCGACTCGGCTGAAGAGTACCGGCCGTGGCGCGCCGGGCGTGGGGCCGACTTCGATGAACCAGTCCGGGGGCAGCGCCGGCTCGGCCTCCTCGACCGCCGGCTGCGGCGCAGGTTCGACGGCTGCCTCTGCGGGCGCTTCGAAACGCGCATCGTGATTCAGCAATTCCTCGACGAAACTCCAGGCCGCGATATCGGGTTCCATGGCAGCCTGGGCGGCGGCCTGTGATTCCCGAAGGCCGAGAATCTCGTCGATTACGCTGGGTCTCTCGGATGCAGGGACTGCCGCTTCGGCCGCCTCCATCGCGGCCGGCGCCGAGATCTGTTCTGCCGCCGCGAGCTCAGTCATTTCCGGGACGGCGGACAACGCGTGATCGACCGGTCGCGTCGCCGCGAACTCCGCCACCAGTTCTTCCAGCGACTCCGTCGGCTCCTCGACGTCAACCGTCGGAGCGACCGCGCCCGCCGGGTCCGCCAGCAGCCGCCACTCCGGCAGTGCCTCCGGGGGTGCCACCGGAACTGGTGCGTCCAACGCCGCGAGTGCGGCCAGCGCGGCCTCGACCGACGGCACCGGCGCGACGGTCTCCCCCGTCAGGTCGATCGCTTCTTGCGCTTCGACCGCTTCTCCGTCGGCTGCCGTGGACGGCTCGGCCTCGAGCGGCGGAGCTGCCACTATCTCGACGATCTCGAGTGCAGCCGGCACGGCCTCGATGGCTTCCTGGGCAGCCGGCGCGACATCGACGACGATGCCGGGGATCGGCTCGAGGAGTTCGGGTGCGGGTTCGGCGGCAGCGAGGTCGCGGAGGTCTGAGAGCAGCGCGGCGTCTGCGGCTGAGAGGTCGGCATCATCGGGACCGGCGAGGGCTGACAGGTCGAGCACCTCCTCGGCGAATTCCTCCGCGGCCGACTCGGACGCTGACGTATCGACCTGAATCAGCGGACTCGTGGGAAGCGTCTCTTCGACCGGTGGCGGCTCAGGCACCCGCCAGCCAACGGGCGGGTCCGCCTCGCTGACAGGAGCCGGTGCGGCGCTCTCCGGGTCGTCCTCCCGCGGGAGCGGATTCGTCTCCGACAGCAGGGTGAACGCCGGAACCAGGTTTGCTAGCGGTGCCGCCGCGGCCGCATCGGCGGCCTGCTCCTGGAGCGCCGCACGATCCGCCTCCTGGGCAGCGACGGCGGCCTTCCGGGCCTCCTCCGCTCTTTCCGCCGCGGCCCTCGCTTCGAGCTCCGCCGCATGCCGGCCGAAGACATCGGCGAGGGCCTTGAGCGCCGTCGCGCCGCCGGTCGCGGCATCCTGTGAGGACAGCACGGCCTCGAGCGTCAGCCGGGCGTCGGACACATTGCCGAACCTGCCGTTCGGGTCCCTCAGGAGCGCGCGTTGCAGCCAACCGATGAGCGGCGCAGGCACGGGCACCCGGCCGTCCGCCCGCTGCGTCTGGCTGAGCGAAGCGACCAGCGCGTCCACACGGTCCGGATACTCCGCGACATCGATGGGCCTGCCCAGCAGCAGGGCCAGTGCCGTCATCCCCACCTGCAGCACGTCGGCCTTGCCGTCGAGCGTGGCCTGGCCCCTGCCGGCGGGCACCGGGATCCTGAACTCGCGCCAGAGCCTCGAGCGGGTGAATTCGAGGCGCTCAATCGCCGGGCCGAGTACGTAGTCGGCGACGACGACGCGCCCCTTCGGGGTGATGAGCAGCCGCTCGGGCCCGACGGCACCGTGTGAAACCCCACGCGACTCGTGAAGCAACGCGAGGGCGCCGAGCAGCTCGCGGAGGATGTAGATGGCCGTGCTGTTCCCGACCGACACCGCCCCCGTCTGGGCGGCCTCGAGAAACTGGGACAGCCGGTGGCCCAGAACGTAATCAGAGACGATCTCGATGGTGCTGGCATCGTCGCGCGGGACTTCGGCCGCCCTGACGGGCACGAAGCGGGCCTGCCGGAAGCTGGCGAGGCGGCCGACGCGCTGCCGGATGGCGCTCTGCATGGCGCCCACGTCCCAGAGCGGGCGCAGCACCTCGACCGGGTCGTCGGTGCCCTCGGTCCGGACGTACCGGATGCCGAGGCCGTCGCGGAAGCGCGGCTCAGGCAGGACTACCGGTTCGACGAAGATCTTTCGCATGCGTACCGTCCGTCGTGCAACGTTTGCGCCGGGCCCCGCGGGCCCGGGCACGAACCTCCCGTGATCCTTCTTATCGGGCTGTCTGGGGCCGTCGCTAGAGACTTTCGCACAAGAATTGCAGGGCGCCCGGGCGGCAGGTTCACGAGGTTGGGGCGTCGATTTCAGAATTGTCAGCCGTACGGTTTGTCGCTGCGGCACCTCCCGCGTGCAGGGTCCTGCTTGACTTCCCCAACCGGGAGGTCTAGTCTGCCGCCCTTGCTAGCCTGTCTCCGACCTGCCGTTCTCCTCGGCCCACGCCAGCGGAGGGTGCCCATCGTGTCCAAGAACCGGTTCGTGTCCGTCGCCGTCCTCGCCGCCGCGTGCCTGCTGTGCGCGGCCGTGCCCTCGTTCGCGCAGTTCGACACCGCCACTGTCGTCGGCACGGTCAAGGACAACACCGGCGGTGTGGTCCCCGGCGCGACGGTCACCCTCATGAACCTCGACACGGGAGTGACGACCATCCGCGTGACCGAAGCCAATGGCAGCTTCGAGTTCATGACCGTCCGCATCGGACGTTACAAGGTCACGGCCGAACTCCAGGGTTTCGCCACAGCCGTCGCCGACAATCTCCAGGTGAACGTCGGCGCCCGCCAGCGCGTGGATCTGCAGCTGTCGCCGGGCCAGCTGACGGAAACCGTCGAGGTCGTCGCGGCCACGACGCTGCTCGAAACCGACTCGAGTCAGCGTGCCCAGCTGATCACCGGCAAGCAGGCCGTGGAGCTGCCGCTGAACAGCCGCGAGTACTCGGCGCTGGCGCTGCTCAGCCCTGGCGTGCGCCTGTCGGCGTTGAGCACGGGGAGTTCCATTACGGTCCGCGAGGGCTCCTTCAACGTCAACGGCATGCGGAGCACGTTCAACAACTTCCTGCTCGACGGTCTCGACAACAACGCGTACGGCACGAGCAATCAGGGTTTCTCGAACCAGACGGTGCAGCCGTCGCCCGACGCGGTGGCGGAGTTCAGGGTCGTCACCAACAACACGAGCGCGGAGTACGGTCGAGCCGGCGGCGCCACGATCAACGTGGCCTACAAGAGCGGCACGAACCAGTTCCGCGGCGCCGGGTGGGAGTTCTACCGCGACACGGCGCTGAATGCCGCCGGGTTCTTCAAGCCGTCATCCGGCGTGAAGCCGACCCTCGAGCGGAACCAGTACGGCGGCGCGTTCGGCGGCCCGATTGTGAGGAACAAG
>JAWOGY010000237.1:0-7786 GCA_046496425.1 Vicinamibacterales bacterium | reverse complement strand
CGCAAGGCTGCCCGGGCCTCCCGCGCCGGTGGGCGCCGCCATGTCGGCGAGCAGGCCGTCGCGCAGCGATGCCGGCGGCACCGTGATGCCCGTCGCCGAGGTCTCGAGCAGCAGGGCCCGGTAGACAAGCAGCGCGGGCACGAGCGCCTCGGCGTCGCCCGGCGAGAGGCCGAACCGGTCGGTGATCTCCTCTTCGGCCAGCTTCTCGACCCGCCCGCAGAACTCGATGAACGCGTCCCGCGGCACCTCGGACACGCTCCCCTCCGGCGCGTCGACCAGTTCCTGCGCCGCCAGGCGGACGTCGCCGCCGAGCGCAATCATGTACTCGGCGGACCGCATCGGAATGTCGCGATCGATGTCGCGGATGATGTTGCCGATGTTCCTGGTCAGCATGCGGACGCGCCGCTCGCGGTCGCCGGCCCAGTGTCGAAGGCCCTGGCGCAGCCGGACGGAGCCGAGGGCGTACACGCCCGAGTACTTCGGGCGGTCTCCCTCGAGCAGGCTGATGTCCGCCGACCCGCCGCCCACCTCGACCAGCAGGGCGTGGGACGCGGCGAGCGCAGGGTGACCGGCCAGGCAGTCCCGGACCGCCAGATACACCAGCCGGCTCTCCTCCGACACGTCGAGGACATCCACCTGGAGCCCGGTTCGCACCTGAACGCGATCGAGGAAGGTGTCGGCGTTCGACGCCTCCCGCACCGCGCTGGTCGCGACGGCGCGATAGCGCGACGCGCCGTGCTCGTCCATGAGGCGCTTGAAACCTTCGAGCGCGCGGAGCGCGGCCTCCATCGCGGCGGACCCGATACGCCCGGCCGAGAACGTGTCCTTGCCGAGCGAGACGCCACGCACGACCTCTTCGACCACGAACGGCTGACGGCCCGGGACGAGCTCCGCCACGACGAGCCGCACGGCGCTCGCGCCGATGTCGATCACCGCGACGGCTTCCGGACGCTGGAGGGGCACTGGCGGGACGCCGGGATCTGTATCCACGACCGACCATCTTACCGCCACGCGCTCCGAGGGCACGCGGAGAAGTCTTGCATAGAGGATAATATTGCTATATATGAATATAAGAATATGAGCCAGGCGGCGACGGACCTCCAGATCTTCAAGGCCGAGTTCTTCCGGGCCCTCGCGCATCCGGTCCGCATCCGCATACTCGAAGAACTTCGGCACGGGCCGCGGACCGTCCACGCGCTCCAGGAGGCGCTCGGCCTCGATCAGCCGCCGGTCTCCCAGCAGCTCGCCGTCCTCCGCGCGAAGCATCTCGTCTTTGCCACGAAGGCCGGCACGAGCGTCCACTACGCCGTCCGCGACCCGCTCATCCACGACCTGCTCATCACCGCCCGCGCGATCTTCAACAACCGCCTCGTCGACACCCAGGCGATGCTGCGCGCGCTGACCCGGGAGCGGGAGCGCACCTCGTGAAGCTCGTCGCCAAGATCCTCCAGGTCGGACTCGTCACTGAGGATCTCGCACCCGGGGCGCCGCAGCCGGCCGGCGTGCAGGCGGGCGGCGAGGAAGAGGACCTCGTCCGCAAGGTCCGTGAGCAGGCAGGCCGCCGGTTCGGGCGCGCCGTCGCGATCCGCCAGGTGGATGCCGGCTCGTGCAATGGGTGTGAAATCGAGATCAGCGGCCTCTCGAGTCCGGTCTACGACCTCGAACGGTTCGGGCTGCACTTTGTCGCCTCGCCGCGCCACGCGGACCTGCTGCTGGTCACGGGGCCGGTCACGCGCAACATGCTGGCGCCGCTCCGGAAGACGTGGGAAGCGACACCGGACCCGAAACTCGTGGTCGCCGTGGGCGATTGCGCCCACGACTGCGGCGTCTTCGCCGGCAGCTACGCCGTGGCCGGCAGGGTCCAGGACGTCATTCCGGTCGATGCGGTCGTGATCGGCTGCCCGCCTGCGCCCGCCGACATCCTCCGGGGCATCCTCGCGGCGCTCGGGCGGAACGGGGAGTCCGGCCGATGAACGCGTCGGCCCTCGCGCCCCTGTTCTGGGCCATGTGCGGCGGTTTCGCGCTGGCGGCCTCCGGTGCGCTCGCTCCCGCGCCCCGCGCGGCCCGCGCGGTGACGGCCATCGCGAGCGTCGCCGGCTCAGCCGCCGCGCTCTGGCTCGCGATGCTCGTGCTGGGCGGCGCGGGCACGGCGTCGATCGACCTCCCGTCGGTCCTCGCGGCGGCGGGCGGCCTCTCCTTCCGTCTGGACCGTCTCGGCGCGGTGTTCCTCGCCGTCATCGGCGGCGTCACGATTCCCGTCGCCATCTACGGGTTCGGTTACACCAGGGCCTACGACGGCCGCTACTCCATGCGCTGGATGGCGCTCGAGACCGGCGTCTTCCTGCTCAGCATGAGCCTCGTGGTCTCGGCCGCCAACGTGCTCACGTTCCTGCTGGCCTGGGAACTCATGGCGGTGGGTTCCTGGCTGCTCGTCATCACCGAGCACGACCGCCCGGCCGCCATTCGCGGCGGGCTGTGGTACCTCGCGATGACTCACATGGGCCTGCTCGCGCTGCTGGCGGCGTTCTTCCTGCTCGGCGGGGACGGCACGGGCGGCTGGACGTTCGATGCGCTGCGCGAGACCGCATCCGGCCTGCCGCCATCCACGCGCAACACGATCTTCCTCCTGGCGCTCCTCGGATTCGGATCGAAAGCCGGCCTCGTGCCCGTGCACGTCTGGCTGCCCCGCGCCCATCCCGCCGCGCCAAGCCACGTGTCGGCCCTGATGTCGGCGGTGATGGTCAAGCTGGGCATTTACGGCCTGCTGCGCGTCGCGCTGGATCTACTCGGCGGCGGGCCCGCGTGGTGGGGCGTCCTTCTCGTCGCCGCCGGCGCCGCGACGGCCCTCACCGGCGTGCTCTACGCGCTGGTGGACGACGACCTGAAGCGCCTGCTCGCCTACTCGACGGTCGAAAACGTCGGGTTGATCGTGCTCGGGACCGGGGCCGGGTTCCTCTTCCTCAGCCTGGGCCAGCCGACGGCGGCCGCCCTGGCCTTCGCCGCGGCACTGCTCCACGTGGTGAACCACGCCGCCTTCAAAGGCGTGCTCTTCCTCGGCGCGGGCTCCGTGCTCCACGCGACGGGCGAGCGGGACATCAACCGCCTCGGCGGCCTCGTGAAGCGGACGCCATGGACGGCGGCGACGTTCCTCGTCGGCGCGCTCTCCATCGCGGCCCTTCCGCCGTTCAACGGGTTCGTCAGCGAGTGGCTGCTCTTCCAGTCGTTCCTGCCCGGTGTCGCGAGTTCACGCGCGTCGGTCGCTGTCCTCCTCACGCTGGGCGTCGGCGCGCTCGCCCTGACGGGCGGCCTCGCTGCCGCGACGTTCGTCAAGGCCTTCGGCATCTCGTTCCTGGCGATGCCCCGCTCGCCGGAAGCCGCAAGCGCCCACGAGGCGGGATGGGCGATGCGCACCGGCATGGTCCTGCTCGCCCTCGCCTGCCCGGTGCTCGCCGTCCTCACCGTCCCCGTGCTGTCGGCGATCGGCGGGGCGCTGGGGGGCATCGGCGGCTTGCCGGCGGCGAGCACGACGTTCCGCCTGGGCGTCATCCTCGAGACGCCGCAGGCGCTCGCCCGCATGTCGCCGGTCGCCATCATGGCCGTCCTCGCGGCGGCGTCGGTCGGCGTCTGGTTCGCGACGGGTCTCGCCTCGCGCGGCCGCCGCCGGATCGACGACACCTGGGGCTGCGGGCGGATCGGCCAGACCTCGCGCATGGAATACACGTCAACGGCCTTCGCCGAGCCGCTGCGCCGCATCTTCGGCGAGCTCTACCGGCCGACCGACGACCTCACGGTGACCGAACAGCCGGGCTCGCCGTACCACATCCGCGGGATCACGTACCGGACGCAGCTGCATCCCTGGTTCGAGCGCGGCGTCTACGACCCGCTCGTGCGGGCGACACACGCCGCGGCCTCGCGGGTCCGCGCCCTGCAGTCCGGCTCCGTCAACGCCTGCCTGGCGTACATCGTCCTCGTGCTGGTGGTGTTGCTGGGCATGGTGATCGGCTTCTAGGAGATGACGATGTTCGACATGGCGGGCATCGCGGTGGAGATTGGGCAGGCACTGCTGTCGCTGGCGCTGGCGCCCGCGCTGGTCGGATTCATCCGGTGGCTGAAGGCCCGCATGCAGAATCGGCGGGGCGCGCCCGTCTGGCAGCCGTACGCGGAACTCGGCAAGCTGTTCCGCAAGGACATGGTGGTGTCGCGGCAGGCGTCGTGGATCTTCCATCTCGCGCCGATCGTGATCTTCGGCAGCACGATCGTGGTGTCGCTCCTCGTTCCGGTGCTCGTCACGCCGCTGCCGTTCAACGCCGTCGCCGATCTGTTCGCCGTCGTCTACCTGCTGCTGCTGGGCACGGCGTTCCTCGCGCTGGCCGGCCTCGACACCGGCTCGGCGTTCGGCGGCATGGGCAGCAGCCGCGAGATGACCATCGCCGCCATCAGCGAGCCCGCCATCGCGCTGGCCATCCTCTCGCTCGCGCTCGCCGCCGGATCGACAAACCTGGGCGAGATTGCCGCCCGCACCATCGCCCGGCCATCGAGCGCGCTCAGCCCGGGCCATGTCATGGCGTTCGTGGCGCTGTTCATCGTCATGCTGGCCGAGACCGGGCGCCTGCCGGTGGACAACCCCGCCACCCATCTCGAACTGACGATGATCCACGAGGCGATGATCCTCGAGTACTCCGGCCCGTATCTGGCGCTGGTTGAGTGGGCCTCGTGGCTCAAGCTCTTCGTGTTCGCGACGCTGGCGGGCAATCTCTTCGTCCCGTGGGGCCTCGCTACGTCGCTCGCGCCGGCTGCCCTCGCGGTGGCGTTCGCGAGCACGCTCGCGAAGCTTCTGGTCATCGCGGCGGGCGTGGCCGTGCTCGAGACGCGCGTCGCGAAGCTCCGCCTCTTCCGCGTGCCCGAGTTGCTGGCCGTCTCGTTCGTCCTGGGGCTGCTGGCGGTGGCCTCGTCGTTTTCCGTGAGGTAGACGCGTGCAGGGTGTGTTTTCGCAGGTCGCGGTGATGGGGTCGAGCGGCATGCTGCTCTGCGCCCTCATCCTGCTGTGGCGCCGCGGCGTCGCCGCCTACATCACGGCGTTCATGTGGCAGTCGGTCGTGCTCGGGGCCCTGACGGCCGCGGTGGGATATTTCGGCAACGACCCTCAGCTGTACGTCGTGGCCGTGCTGCTGTTCGGCATCAAGGCCGTCGCCATCCCGAAGCTGCTCCACCGCGTGGCGCAGCGCTTCACCGCCGGCCGGGAGTCGGCCCCGTACGTGAACACCGCCACGTCGCTCGTCGTGAGCGGCCTGCTGGTGCTGCTGGCGCACGCCGCGGCACGCCCGCTCGTAGCCGTCGCCGACGCGCCCACGCGGGCGGGCATGCCGCTGGCCATGGGCCTGCTCTTCATCAGCCTGTTCATCATCGTCAGCCGCAAGCTGGCCATCACGCAGGTCATCGGCTTCCTCATGCTCGAGAACGCGATTGCGCTGCTGGCCGTCCTCGCGACGTACGGCGTGCCGTTGATTGTCGAGCTCGGCGTGTTCCTGGACGCCCTGATGGGATTCATCGTCATGCAGATCTTCCTGTACGACATTCACGACACGTTCAGCACGACCGATGTGGACGTGCTCAAGCGGCTGAAGCACTGAGGTGAAGGCCACGCTGCTCCTCACCGCGCTTCTCGCGCCGTGGGCGCTGTCGGCCGCGCTGGCGGCCGCGCTCGGCCGGTTCCCTCGCCTGGCCGCCCGGCTGACGGCTGCCGCGGGCGCGGTGTCGTTGGGCGCGGCGGCGGCCATCTGGATCGCCGCCGTCCGGGGCGAGGTCCTCGTGGCCGGGCCGGGTGCGCTGTTCCGCGCCGACGCCCTCTCGGCGCTCGTCGCCTGCTGCATCGCCGCCGTCTCGGGCCTGGCCATGCTGCCCTGGGCGGACATGGGCAGAGAGCCGGCGGACACGGATCGGGCCCGCGTGTTCCGCATCTTCGGCAGCCTCTTCACGCTGTCGATGCTGATCGCGGTGACCATCAACAACGTCGCCCTCATGTGGGTGGCGATCGAAGCCACGACCATCGTCTCAGCCATCCTCATCCCTCTCCACCGATCCAAGGCGTCGGTGGAGGCCTCGTGGAAGTACATCCTGATCGGATCGGTGGGCATCGCGCTCGCGTTCGCCGGCACGGTGCTGGCGTACTTCGACTTTGTCAGCCTCCTCGGCCGGCGGCACGACGCCCTGAACTGGACGCTGCTGATGGATGTGGCGCCGACGCTGCATCCGGATGTCCTGCGCCTGGCGTTCGTGTTCCTGCTGGTCGGGTACGGCACCAAGGCCGGGCTCGCGCCGATGCACACGTGGCTGCCCGACGCGCACTCGGAGGCGCCGGCGCCGCTGTCGGCCATGATGTCGGGCGTGCTGCTGGCCGTGGCGCAGTACGCGATCATCCGCTGGAAGGCGGTGGTCGACGCGGCCGCCGGCCCCGCGTTCACGAACCAGGTGCTCATGGCCCTGGGCCTGGTCTCGATCGCCATCGGCGCGCTCAGCCTGGTCCGCCAGCAGAACTACAAGCGGCTGCTCGCATACTCGAGCGTCGAGCACAGCGGGCTCATCTGCCTCGGGCTGACCTTCGGCCCGGCGGGCGTGTTCGCCTCGCTGCTGCACCTGTTGAACCACGCCCTGGCGAAGTCGATGAGTTTCCTGCTGGCCGGCCGCGTCCTCGCCCGCTATCACTCCGCGGAGGTGGATCGCGTCTCCGGTCTGGTGCGGGCCATGCCCGCGACCGGCCCGCTATTCGCGGCCGGCGTGCTCGCCCTCATGGGCCTGCCGCCGTTCGGCCTCTTCCTTTCGGAGTTCCTGCTGTTCCGTGCCGGGTTCACGAGCGGCCATCCCGTCGCGACCTCGGCCGCCCTGCTGCTGGCCGGCATCGGGTTCGTCGGCCTGGCAGGCCACCTCGCGCGGATGCTGCACGGGCCGGCGCCTGACGGCGTCGCCACGGGCGAACGCGAATGGTGGATGCTGGCGCCGCTGGCCGTGTCGGTCATCGCCATGATCGCCCTCGGCCTTCTCCTGCCGGACACCGTCGCGCGCCTCATCGGCCGCATCGCGGAGGCCATCACCACATGAGCGAACTGCACGCGCTGTTTGCCGACGTCAGGGAGCAGTTGAGCAGCCGGCTGTCGGGGCTCACGCTGGTCCGCGGCCGGGAGCTTCATGCCCGGGCGGCCACCGCCGACATGCCGGCCGTGGCTGACGCGCTGCAGTCGCGCTTCGGCGCCGATCTCGCGCTGATGGCGGGCGACGACCGGAGAGACGATGCGGGCTGCTTCCAGGTGCACTACCTGTTCGATCACAAGCGGGACGACTGGTACGCCCATGTCACGGCGGATGTCGCTCCGGGACGCCTGGAACTGATCTCGCTGGCACAGCACAGCTACCCGGCGTCCCGCTTCGAGCGGGAGATCCGGGATCTTTTCGGCATCACGCCCGTCGGGCACCCCGATCCGCGTCCCCTGATGCGTCACGGATTCTGGCCGGAAGACTATTACCCGCTCCGGCGGGACGCGCGTCCGCGGTCGTTCGAGGACGACGGGCGGCCGTTCCCCTTCGGACACGTGGAAGGGCCCGGCGTCTACGAGATCCCGGTCGGCCCCGTGCACGCGGGCATCATCGAACCCGGCCACTTCCGCTTCAGCGCGGTCGGCGAGACGATTATCGACCTGAAGCAGCGGCTGATGATGAAGGCGTTTGGTTTAAGCCCTCCCCAGGCAGTGGAATATGATGCGAATAGTCCACCTGCAAAGAAAGTATAAAGAAA
>JAWOGY010000162.1:0-21608 GCA_046496425.1 Vicinamibacterales bacterium | reverse complement strand
GCTCGAGTTCTAACCGCGGCAACTGCGCGGTCCTCGTCCGGGGGCGGCACGCGCGTCGGCGCGTGCCGCCCCCTCCGTCATCACGTCTTCCGGGCAGGGAGTCCCGGACACACCGCCGGCGGGCAGAAGACCGGGCCTACTTCGCTTTCTTCCTGTCGATGACCTTCTTGAAGTAGGTCCAGGACGTCTCGTTCGGCCGGGCGTCGTCGAGCGGCGGCGGCGCCTTGTATTCGGGGTAGTTCGCCTCGATCTCGGCCTTGAGGACGTCGGGCAGCCGATCCCACGAACTCAACCTGCGGCCGACGCCGTTGTAGATCATCGTGCCGACGCGCGACCCCATCTCCATCCACGGCAGCCAGCCGGAAATACGCGTCCACGACACCGCCACGTCCGGCATCTCGGGCTTCGCGTCGAGCAGTTGCGCCTCGGGGAAGTAGAAGTTGAAGATCTCCATCGCCTGGTAGTCGCCGCCCACGTACTGCTGGTACTCGCCTGCCAGCGGATTCGTGTAGAAGAGCGGGATTTCCATCGCGATGAATCCCTGGCCGTCCTTGAAGAAGCCGGGGAAGCGGAACGGCCCGGTGGGCCCCTGCGCGAACATCGGCCGCGAGTTCACGGGATCGTTCGCGACGTGGATGATCTCGTTGTCCTTGCCCGTCCAGGGGTTCCTCCAGGTCCGGAGCACCTGGCCGGTCTTGGGGTCCATGTAGATGAGGATCTCGCGCGAGACCTGCCGGTAGCCATACCCGCGGCCAGGCTCGGTGACCGTCGCGGACGCGCGAACGTTCATCCCCTGATAGGTGAAGAGCAGCCGGTCGCGCTCCCCGGGAATGCGGCTGTAGATGTTGCCCTGCCACCAGAACACAACCGGCTTGCCGTCCTCGAGCGATGCCTGGAACTTCCGCATCGCCTTCACGGCGTCGTCCGGGTTGGTCAGATCCAGCCCGGGCGGCGACTGCGCGCTCATGGCGCCGATTGCGGCCGCCACGACCGACGCGGCAAGTATCAGTCCCAAACCGGTCATCGGGCGGCGGCGGCCGGACGGTGCGAGTCGCTGGCTCATGAGTCTTCCTCCTGTGTGCACGCGGGTCGTCTCCCGCCGGCGGCGCGCCCGATCCTACTTCTGCAGCGATCGAATCTCGTCGAGGTCCCTGGGCGGCGCCATCCACAGCGGCGCATCGGTCTTGATGTACTCGCGGATGGAGGCCGGCAGGTCCTCGAATCGATCCACGCGCCAGCCCACCATCTGGATGACCGCCTTGCCCTTGCCGATGAAGGCCGGCAGGTCGCCGAAGCGGTTCCAGATCAACTGGTGACGCGCCGCCGGGTCGCTCTCCGCCGGGTGATACACGAAATCGTAGTTCTCGTAGGCCTCGTACCGGCCGCGCGGCGTGTCCATGTTGAGGAAGAGCGGCGACGAGAAGACCAGTGACGGCCCGAGCCGCCTGAGGAGGAAATTGTCGCCGGGCCCGATCTTCTGGAGGTTGGCGCCCGAGCCCTGCTCCACGAACGTCGTCAATCGGTCGCCCTGGAGCTTGTAGGTGATGAACTGGTAGGGGTACGCGATCCGGGTGACGGGCTGGCCGTTGTACTCCTTCAGGATCTGGTTGGTGGCCGGATCCCTGTAGACGAAGACCTTGCGTGACACCTGGATGGCCGTGTCCGGTTCGCTCGACGGGATCATCCGGGCCGTGTCGGACCCCTCGATCAGGAGCAGGCGCTTGCCCTCGGGCGAGGAGTAGACCTCGCCGATGGCGTACCAGTAGACCGGCGTCCCGGTGCCCGCGCGCAGCGTCACGAACTGCCGGAAGGTGTCGCGGTCGAACCCCGGGCCGGAGGTCAGGACGGGAACGGCCAGCGCGGCCGCGACGACGAGTGCGAGAGCCCACGCCCGCTTCTTCACGACGGCTCCTCCTTCTCCAGGGGCCCGCCGGGACGACCGGCGGAAATTGGTCATGTTGATATAATCATATATCATCACGGGCCGTCCCGGGCAACCGCCGCGTCGTCCGCTGCCGTTGACTCGCGCCGGCCGGCCGGTGACAATCAGGGTCGTGTTCATCGGACATTTCGCCGTCGCCTTCGGAGCCAAGCGGGCCGTGCCCGCGGTGTCGCTCGGCACGCTGTTCATCGCGGGCCAGCTGGCCGACCTCGTCTGGCCGGTGCTCGTCATCGCGGGCATCGAGCGGGTGTCCGTCCAGCCCGGGTTGACGAAGGTGACGCCGCTCGACTTCGTGTACTACCCGTTCTCGCACAGCCTGGCAGCCGCCGCGGCGTGGGCGCTCGTGTTCGCCGCCGCGTACATGGGCCTGCGCAAGGCCGGGGTGCGGACGGGCGCCGTGCTGGCGGTGGTCGTGGTCAGCCACTGGGTCCTCGACGCCCTGACGCACCGGCCGGATATGCCGCTGACGGCGGGGGAGGGGAGCCGCCGCGTGGGCCTCGGCCTCTGGAACTCCGTGGCCGGGACGCTCGCCGTCGAACTGCTGCTGTTTGCGGCCGGCCTGTGGCTCTACACGCGGGCCACGAGGGCGCTCGACCGCACCGGGCGCCTGGCGCTCTGGGGCCTGGTGGCGTTCCTCCTGGCGATCTATCTCGCGAACCTGTTCGGCCCGCCTCCGCCGAGCGGAATGGCGGCGGCGTGGAGCGCGCTCGCGATGTGGCTGCTGGTGGCGTGGGGATACTGGGTGGACCGGCATCGTGCGGCCTGAGCGCGTGCGGACCAGCCGCCTCGAGATCGTGCCGGGCACAGCCGCCCTCGGCCGCGCCGAGATGGGGGACCGCGCGCGGTTCGAAGCGCTCCTCGGCGCCGAGGTGCCCGCCTCCTGGCCGCCGCCCGAGAACGACGAGCAGACGATGGCGTTTTTCACGGAGTACGTCGAGACGCACCCCGACGGGATCGGCTGGGCGGCCTGGTACATCCTGCTGGTCGGCGAGGACGATCGGAAGACCGCCATCGGGACCTGCGGCTTCACGGCCAAACCGGACGACGCGGGGACGGTCGAAACCGGCTACTCCATCCTGCCGGAGCACCAGCGGAGGGGGTATGCGCCCGAAGCCGTCGCGGCGCTCGTGGACTGGGCGTTCGGCCATCCAGCGGTGACGCGCGTCATCGCGCACACGTTCCCCGCACTCCGGCAGTCGATCAGAGTGCTCGAGAAGTGCGGGTTCACACTGGCCGGCCCGGGCGCGGAAGAGGGGACTATCCGTTTCGAGCGGCGCCCGAGCCCCGAGTCCCGAGCCCCGAATCCCGAGGCCCCTACCCCCCGGCAATCTGATGGATGACCTTGACGTCGGCGCCGTCGGGCACCTGCCGCGTATCGTATTTCGCTTTCGGAACGAGTTCGCCG
Organism: Vicinamibacterales bacterium; assembly: GCA_046496425.1. Taxonomy (GTDB): domain Bacteria; phylum Acidobacteriota; class Vicinamibacteria; order Vicinamibacterales; family JAKQTR01; genus JAKQTR01. Next base: position 18,261 of record JAWOGY010000162.1, on the reverse strand, counting down.
TCGATGAAGACGGCAATCATGCGCCAGATGTAGTTCTTCCGCTTGAGGACGTCCCTCACGGTCATCCCCGGTTCGTACGGCAGCGGGACGTCGTTCACAATCAGCATTCAGTAGCCAGTAGCAGAAGGGGTTAGGGGCTGGGCGCTAGGGGCTAGTCAGTTTCGTTGTCTCGTAAGCCTTCAACCCACGCGGCGAAAGCCGCGTCGGACTAGCGCCAAGCGCCTAGCCCCAAGCCCCTATGCCAAATGCGGCCGTACCACTGCCACCACCTCCGGGAAATCGATCCTGAACTTCTTCAGCGTCTCCATCGTCGGCACGCCGTTCGGCGTCCAGCCCCGCCGTTTGTAGACGGCGTCCACGAGCTGGTTGTAGCGTCCCATGCGCCACTCGCGGTGCAGCTTCATTTTCTCCTCGGTCGTCTTCCCGGCCGGGTCGACGCCGACGATGTCCTTGAGCTGGCCGTCGTAGCGCTCGGCGCGCGACTCGTATTCTTCCTTCGTGACCGGGCCGACGGCGCGGTACGGCGGCATGTCGAACTCGCGTATGCCCTGGCCCATGCGCAGGTTGAACACGCGCTGGAAGTTGTAGACCGTTTCCGACTGCTCGATCAGGCTCTTGCGGTCGAGCGGCTTGCCGGTGATGCCGGTGTAGAGCGCGAGGTAGTTGTCCACGTGCTCAGGCACCTTGGCGGCCTCGGGCCCCGGGTACTTCTCGTGGTTGTCGGGGGGCTCGATGTCGTTCCACGGCAGCTTGCACAGGCCCTGCAGGCCGAACCACGTCCGGAAGAGCGGGAAGTAGTGCAGCGCTTCGGCCTTGTCCTCGAACGTCGGGATCTGGTTGTTCACCATGTCCATGAAGATGAGCCACGCCTCGTCGTGCTGCGGGCCCTTGTTGGCGAGGGCGTAGCCGCCCTGCTGCGCGAGCGACTCCTTGGACATGTACTGCGAGATCTCGAGGCCCTTGATCTGCATCCCGATGTCGCGGATGAACTGCGCGTCGCCCCACCCGTTCTCGATGAACAGGTTCTGCATGTACCGAACGCCCTTGCCGACGGTGACGCCGAATCCCTCGCCGCGCCACATCTGGTGAAGCAGCTCGACTTCCGACTCGCCGTTGCCCCAGGTGAGGTCGATGCCGCCGGTCCGCTCGGCGTTGAGGATGCCCTTCTCCCAGCACTCCATCACGAACGCGCAGGCCGTGCCGAAGGAGATGGTGTCGATGCCGTACGTGTCGCAGTAGAAGTTCACCTCGAGCAGCCAGTCGGGATCGAACAGGCCGCAGTTCGAGGCGAGGCCGCCGACGTTCTCGTACTCCGGGCCGTCCACCGAGACGATGTGGCCCTTGTAGGGGCCGGTGCGGACGTGATGCCCGTCGGCCGCCTTCGAGCACGCCATGCCGCAGCCATACCAGCAGCGGTCCGGAATGCCCTGCGTGAACCGCTTGTCCCACACCTGCGAGTCAATCTTCGGCGTGTCCGGGTGCTTCCCGTACTGGAAGTTGTGGACCGGCAGCAGGTCGTACGCGTCCATCACCTCCACGAGGTGCGCCGTGCCCTGGCGCCGCATGTGGCACTGCTCATCATCGTGGTCGTGGATTTCCTGGTTGATGGCCCTCCCGACCTTGATGACCGACGGGAGGTCGGCCGCGTTGTTCAGGTTCGGGCCCATCTTCTGACTGCGGATGACGAGCGCCTTCAGCTTCTTGTCGCGGAAGACCGTGCCCGTGCCGCCCCGGCCCGCCTGCTTCAGCCGGACCGCTCCGCGCTTGGGGTCGTACCAGGAGAAATTCAGGCACCCCATGAAAGCCGACTCGGCGGCCTTGCCGGCCGACACCACCGACACGTTGACGAAGTCTTTCGGGCCGTCGGCGTACATGTGCGTGAAGAGCTCGGCGGCGATGTGGCTGTCGGGCGTCTCTTCGGGGGCCTCCTCGATCGTGATCGTGCCCTTCGGGCCGTCGATGACGACAATCGTTTCGTTCTTCGCCTTGCCGCGGATCTCGAGGGCGTCGAAGCCGCAGAACTTGAGGAACGGCCCGAAGTAGCCGCCGACGTTGCAGTCGATCGGGATGCCGGTCATCGGCGAGAGGGTGACCACGAGCGACTTGCCCGAGCCGGCGTACTGCGGGTTGCCCGCGATGGGGCCGGGGCTGATGACGAGCGTGTTGTCGGGGTCGTTCCACTTCGTCTGCGGCGTGATCGCGTGCCAGAGGTAGTGGAGGCCGAACCCGCGACCGCCCGTGAAGATGTCGATCATCTCTTCGGTGATGGGCTTCTCCTTCACGGTCATCGTATCCAGGTCGATGAACAGCGTGCGTCGCGTGTAACCTCTGTCGGGCAGGCTGGGGGTAAATGGCACCTCGAGCAGCACCTTGTGGGCCGCGCGCAGCTTCGGTACGTCGTCCGTGTAGGTGGTCCGGACTTTGGGATCGTAAGCAACCGACATGGGAGTCTCCTCGGGGCGCGGGACCGCTTGCATGACCTGCGTGCAGCGGCCCGATTTCATCGCGAGAACGGACGATAGAAGCAATTCTAGTCTATCAGAGGGAGCCCTCCGGACCGGCGGGCCGGCGCGCGGGAGGGCCTGCAGGGGCGCTTGCAGTTCCACGGACCGGGGCATAGGATGGCCACCGGGAGGGAAGCTACTGTGCTCGGGCTGGCGGGCCGGATTGGCATGACGATGCTGGTTCTCGCGGCCGCGCGCGGGGCGGCCGCCCAGGAACGCCCGGGGGCCCTGTACGTGCTTGGCGGCGTGACGGTGACGCACCAGAACGGCGCTGCCGACGGGGAGACCGTGCTCTACATCACCGCACCGGGAGGCACGACCGCCGGCTGGACGGTTGGCGGGGGCGTGTTCGTGGCCCGCCACGTCAGCATCGAAGGGGAGTGGGCGTGGACGGGGATGATGACCGCCAGGGAACCCGCGCGCTACGGGCTGACCTACATCGAAGAGCGGCGCGATCGGGTGCTCGGGGTGCTGGTCAGGATCCACACGCGGCCCTCCGCCAGCGTCGATGTCGAGCCCGTGGCCGGCGTGGCGGCCGTCTGGCATGACCGCTGGTCCACGACGGAAGCATACCGGTCGTGGCTGCCGCCCGGGCAGGCTGTCGAAGTCGGGCCGCGAGTTCGCTACGATACCGTGACGGGGGCCGCCTTCGTCGGCGGTATCGACATGCGGCTCGGAAGCGGCCGCATCGCGGTCGTGCCGGGCTTCAGGGTCCGCGCGGCGACGCGCGGCGAGGGCCTCACCGCTCATTATCCCGGCGGGTTCCCTCGATGGACGATAGGCGGCGGGGTGTCGGCGCGCGTCGTCTTCTGAGGCGGCGCGATTCCTGTGGAGGCTTTCATGAAAGGCTCGTTGATCCTGGTGGCGGGACTGGCGCTTGTTGCCGCCGGCTGCACGAACGTCAAGCAAGTGCCTGACGAGACGGCTGTTCAAGAGCTCATCGCGGCCCAGAACCAGGAACTGGTCGAATGCCTGAACGGCGGCGAATTCGAGTGCGTGGCGGGGTTCTTCAGCGAGGACGGCTGGCAGATGATGCCGAACGCCCAGGCGCAGGCCGGCGCTGAAGCGGTCCGGCGGTTCTGGCAGCAGGCGTCCGGCTGGGGCCAGTGGGCATTCTCGATGGAGACCAGCCTCCTCGAGCAGAGCGGGCCGGTGGCGATCGAGCGCGGCAAGTATACGTTTCAGTTCGCCGCGGACGCCGCGGCGCCGCCGGGGCGGCCCTCGTCGCAGGACCGGGGCAACTACGTCACGCACTGGCGGCTGGATTCGGACGGCAGGTGGCGCATTGCCGCTCAGGCGCTGGTGAGCGAAGTGCAGGCGCGCGTCGTCACCGCGCCGCAAGCGCCGCAATAGCGTCGCCAAGGCGCGGGTGCCCGTCGAAGCGGGCGACGAAGTCACTCTCCCGCCGGCCGCCTTTCGCGCGGATGACGGACGCCAGATCGCGCTTCTCGGCGTCTGACCACCCGTTCAGGCCCGGCATCAGCGCCACGAGCGGCGCCCACCGCTCCCAGAACAGCCTTTCGCCGGCGGACCAGCGCCGCCACGCGCCAACGCCAAGGCGGTCCGCAGCCTCGGCTGCCAGTACGGCGGTGGCGCGTTCTCGATCAGGCCCGAACCGGCTGGCCAGATAGTCCGTCACCGCGAGGCCTATTGATCCGGTCGGAATCGCGCCGAGCACGTCAGCACGCCGCGGGCCGAGCTGCAGGAAGAGGTTCGCGGCGACCAGTTTCCGCAGCGTGCCGGGCCCGCTGCGGTATCCCTTCCGCGCGGCGACCTTCCGCGCCTCACTTCCGGCGAGGCGCGCAACGGCGGGGTCCCATGGCCGGAATCCAAGCTTGTAATAGAACCACCACGCGCCCGACTGGAGTCCCTCGTCGTTGTGATGACCGAGCTGATAGGGGTCGATGGTAAAGGTGTCGGCCCCGAACATCGTGTGGATCGTGGCGAGCATGCGGCCGTAGATCCACGCCGACTCGCCGCCGCGAAAGGTCTCGAACACGTTGTAGGCGACCTCCGACGACCGCCAGAGCGCGCTGAACAGGGCGTAGCCGATGGGCACGCCGTTGCGGAGCGTCAGGATGCCGTACACGGCGTCGAGCAGCAGGCGCTGCTCGGGATTGACGCCGATGCAGAAGAACTCCAGGCCGTCCCCGCAGTCGATGAGGCAGGCGTCCTTCAGGTTGGCGGCCGTGAAGGTGTAGAGGTCGCGGGCACGCGTCACCATCGACTCGCGGGCCAGGTCCAGCAATGCGCGCGCTCGTCGTTCACCGATGCGGCGAATGCGCTCCGGCGGGGTCATGATCTCGGCGACGATGTCCGGCCTGCCGAGACGGAGCGGCGCGCGCTGATCCACGAGCGGGTGGCCCGGCATGCGGGCGCGCGTCCGGTCCGGCGAGTCCGGGCCCGCCGCGATGCGCAGCGTCAAGCCGAGTTCGTCATAGAGATGGTCGTTCACCATGCCCCGGACCGGAAGCGCCGCGCTCCGGCTGATGATGAACGCCGCGTCGGTCTCCCGGCCGCGGAGCCGGTCGAGCCACGCGCGGCCGTCGAGCGGCGGCTCGTCGAACACCGGCCGCTCGGCCCACAGCGAGAACGGCTGCAGCCGGCCCTCGACCATCTCGGGGCGGGCGACGTCCGTCCACTCGACGCTCAACTGGCGAGCGCAGCGCGCCGCCAGCCACCTGGCGGTTGAGAAGCCGAACGGGTAGACGGTGTCCGTGCCGGCCATGCCCGTGTTGATCAGGCGGCGTCGATGGCGCCGCACGTCAGGCCTGGCGCCGAATCCCCGCAGCATCCGCGACACCAGCTCGAACACCGCCCCATCGTCCGGGTAGGCGTGCAGGAAGCAGAGCAGCTCGTGGAGTTCGGCGATCTGCGCCGGCGTGCGAAGCGCAGCGCGCTCGAGGACGCGAAGGAGGGGGAGCCTGGCGCGCGACGCGGGCGCTCCGTACGTGCTCCTGAGGGCGGCGAGATCGGCCAGCGCGCGGGTTGCGGTCATAGGTGCAGCCGCGGATCAGGATACACGATAGAATCCGATTGCCATGACGACCAAGCGCGAGATTGACGAGTTCCTCGCCCAGAAGACCCTGGCTATCGTGGGGGCCTCGCGAAGCGGCAAGAAGTTCGGCAACACGATCCTCAAGGAGCTGACCAGGGCCGGGTATCGCCTGCTGCCGGTGCACCCCGAAGCGCCGGAGGTCGATGGCGTCCGGGCCTTCCCCTCCTTCGCGGCTCTGCCCGAACCCGTGGGCGGCGTCATCATCGTCGTGCCGCCGGCTCAGGCGGAGAGCGTCGTCAAGGACGCCGCCGCTCACGGGATTCGACGGGTGTGGCTGCAGCAGGGAGCCGGGTCCGACGAGGCGATTAAGTTCTGCCAGGACAACGGGATAAGCGTGGTGCACGGCGAGTGCGTGCTGATGTACCCGAAGCCCGCCACCGCGTGGATCCACGGCGCCCACCGGTGGGTCTGGGACCTCCTGGGCCGCACCCCGAAGTGAGCGGGGTCTGACCCGGTACGGCCCGCGACAGACGGCATCGTCGCCCGGAGGGCGTGGGTGGCCGAGGCGCTTTCTATTTGCCCGCAGGGAGGACAGGCGAAGGTCACCCGAGGACAAATGGAAACGCCTCGGACAGGACCCGCGCCCGAAGGCTCGGCGGACTCGAATCGCGGCCTTCCGCTCACCGCATCCGCACGCGGCTCTGCTCGCGCATGAACTGCTGGACGTAGTACGGGCCGCCGGTGCCGCGGCCGCTGAGGCCGCTGGCTTTCCAGCCGACGAACGGGTTGATGCCGGGCCATGCGCCCGTCGTCGCGCCCGCGCGGCGGTTGGCGTAGGTCACGCCGGCGTGGATCTCGTCGAAGAACTTCTCGACGTCCGACGGGTCTTCCGAGAAGATGCCTGCCGTCAGCCCGTACTCCGACTTGTTGGACCAGTCGATCGCCTCGTCGAGGTCGTGGATGTCGGCGACGACGAGGATCGGTACGAACAGTTCCTCGAAGAACAACGGGTGATCCTTCGGCAGGCCGTCGATGATCGTCGGCTCGACGAAGAACCCGTAATCGTAGCCGTCGCCTTTCATGCGCTTGCCGCCCACGAGAATGCGGCCGCCGTCGCGCCGGGCCTGCTCGATGGCCTGCTCGTACGTCTTCACGGCGCCCTCGTTGATGACGGGCCCCATGTAGACGTTTCGATCGAGCGGGTTGCCGATCCTGATCTTCTTCGTCTTCTCGACGAGCATCTCGATGAAGGCCTTGCGGGCATCGCGGTGCACGTAAGTACGCGAGCACGCCGAGCACTTCTGGCCCTGGTTCCCGAACGCCGAGCGGTAGACGCCGTCGGTGGCCTTGTCGAGGTCGGCCGACGGCATGATGATCGCCGGGTTTTTGCCCCCGGTCTCGATCACGAGCGGGCGCGGGATGGGCCGGTCCGCGTCCGCTTTGACGAGTTGGAAGCCGACATCGCGCGACCCGGTGAAGACCACGCCGTCCACGCCCGGGTTCTCGATGAGTTCCTGGCCCACGGTGCCGCCGCCGCCGGTCACGAAGTTGAACACGCCGTGCGGGATGCCGGCCTCGTTCATGATCTCGGCGAGGCGCAGGCCCATGTAGGGCGTGTCGCTGGCCGGCTTGAACACCACCGTGTTGCCGGCAACGAGCGCGCCGCCCGCGGGGCCGGCCGCGAGGGCGAGCGGGAAGTTGAAGGGCGAGATGACCGCCCACACGCCGTACGGCCTCAGCACGCTGACGTTCTCTTCGTCCGGGCCCAGCGTGTTCATCGGCTTGGTGAAGCCGTCGTTCAGCTCCATCTGCTCGCAGTAGTACGCGATGAGGTCCGCCGACTCCTCGACGTCGCCGACGCACTCGAGGCGCGTCTTGCCGGCCTCGAAGGCCATCAGCACCGAAAGCTCCCACCGGTCGTCGCGGATGAGATCCGCCACGCGCCGCAGCAGCTTCACGCGCTCCTGCCACGAAGCCCGGCTCCAGGCCGGGAACGCGGCCCGCGCGGCGTTGATCGCGTCGCGCACGTGCAGCGCGCTGCCTTTGGCGAACTGGCCCAGGACGATGCGCGTGTCGAAGGGGCTGGTGTTCGTGAAGTGGTCGACGGTCTGCACCGCGTGGCCGTTGATCCACAGCGGGTGGGTCTGGCCGAAGGCCGCCTGGACGGCGGGGATCGCCGCATCGAGCGCTCCGTGGAGTTCCTCGAGCTGGTCGCCACTCATGGTGGCGTACGTGATCTTGACCGGCGGTTTCGCGGCTTGCGCGGACATGTTGCGCCTCTCTACGGGGTCGGGTCTATTTACGTGCGCGCACTCCGGACGCCGACATTTCTGTCGCCGTCTGGCCGTGCCAACGAAATTGTAAGCCTCTCGGGGCTCTGATCGTAAATAGACCCGACCCCTGTCAGAACCCGGCGGCGCTGATGGACTTGCGGTCCACCACCGGCGCGTACTTCTTCGCGACAGGCTCGATTTCGGAAGCCTTCCCGACAAGGACGAACACCAGGTTGTCGAGCGGGAAGTACTGCTTGATCACCCTGTTGATGTCGGCCATCGAGGCGGCGTCGATCTTCGCGTAGTAGCTGTTGATCTCCCGCTCGTCCATGCCGTTGAACACCAGCTCCGACAGCACTCCGGCCAACTGGTCGGACGTCTCGATATCGGGCGGGAACTGGCCCTTCAGGTACGCCTTGGCCGACTTCAGGTCGTCGTCCGACACGCCCTTCTCGTGCAGGCGCCTCAGCACGTCGAGCGTCATGTCGAGGGCCTTTTCGGTGTTCGCGTTGCTGGTGTAGCTCGTGACGAAGAACGGCCCCTTCGCCTTCCACTGGGCGAATCCCGAACTCGCGCCGTAGGTGAGGCCGGACTTGATGCGCAGCTCCGTGTTGATCATCGACGTGAACCGCCCGCCGAAGAGCGTGTTGACGATCTCGATGAGCACGCGGTCCGGGTTCGATCGCGCGATGCCGATGTTGCCGATTCGGAAGTACGTCTGCGTGGAGTCCGGCTTGTCGACGAGCAACAGCTTCCGGCCCGTCACCGCCGGCGCGTCGGCCACGGCTGCGGCTGCAGCGGGCGCGGCCTTGGCGGGCCATCCGCCGAACAGGGCGGCGAGCTGCTTCTCGATGTCGGCGGCGGCGAAATCACCGACGACCGCCATCACGGTCCCGCCGGGCGTGTAGTTCGCCCCGTAGAACCTCACCACGTCGTCGCGCGTAATCGACGCGACGGAGGCCTCGTCGCCGCCGGTCGGCCGGCCGTAGGGGTGCTTGCCGTAGAGATAGGCGTTGAAGTACTGCCCGATGACGCCCGCGGCCCGGTCCTTCGCCGACTTGATGCCGTCGACGCGCTGGGCGGCGAGCTTCGTCACCTCCTCCGCGGGAAACGCGGGGTGCAGCATCGCATCGGCGACGAGTTCGAGGCCTTTCGCGAGGTCCTTCTTCATGAACTCCGCCGACATCACCGTGGCGTCCGCGCTCGAGCCGGCCCCGAAGGTCCCCCCGATGAAGTCGAGTTGCGCCGCGAACTCGTCGGCGGTCCGCGTGGCGGTGCCCTTGCGGAGGAGCGCGGCGGTCATCGACGCCACGCCCTCCTTGCCGGCGGGGTCGCTCACCGATCCGGCCTTCATGAGGACGCTGAAGGCCACGAGCGGGACCTCGCGCTGCTCCATGAGCAGCAGGGTCATCCCGTTCTTCAGGATGACTTTCTTGTACGGCGGGAGCGTGAGGCCGCCGGGCTGGGCGACGGCGGGGGCGGCGATGGCCAGCGCGACGAGAAGGCTGAAGAGGATGCGGATGGTCCGTGTCATGTCAGCCTCCTACTTCCTGTCCGCGGCGGGTGCCGCATCGGGGACGAGCGTCGCGACGGTCCGGTTGCCGGCGGTGAAGTACTCTCTCGCGACGCGCTGCACGTCGGTTCGGGTCACCTTCGCGAAGTCGTCGGCCGCCGTGAAGAGCTTCCTGTAGTCGCCGAAGAACACCTCGTAGGTGCCGATGGCGTTGCTCCGCCCGCTGATGGTCTTGATGGTGCGGTAGAAGCCGGAGAGCAGGATGTTCTTCGCCTTCTCCAGCTCCTCGCCGGTGACGGCGTCGGCCTTCACCCTGTCGAGCTCCTCGTAAATCGCCTTCTCGACCGCGGCCGGGTCGACGTCGGCCTTCGGCTGCGCCGAGATCTCGAACAGCGTCGGGTCGAACGCGAAGTCCGACCCGCCACTCACCGACAGCGCGAGCTGGTCCCTGTCGACAAGGCGCCTGTACATGCGGGAGCTCTGGCCGGAGAAGAGGATCGTCTCGAGCGCCTGCAGGGCGTAGTAGTCGGCGTGGGACGTGGCGGGCACGTGGTAGCCGATCTGGAGGATCGGCAGCTGCGCGAACTTGCGCACCACGACGCGCCTCTCGCCGAGCTGCGCCGGCTCGGTTGTCATCACCTTCGGAGGCGGCGGGTTCGAGGGGATGGGCTCGATGTACTTCTGCGCCAGCGCCACGATTTCGTCGAACGTGACATCGCCGGCGACGACCATCGTGGCGTTCGACGGGGAGTACCCCATCCTGAAGTGGTTCTTGAGGTCGTCGAGCGTCCAGGCTTCGATGTCCGACATCCAGCCCACCACCGGCCACTGGTACGGGTGGGCGGTGTAGGCGGCGGCCCAGAGCTGCTCGTTGAGCAGGCCCGCGTTGTTCGCGTCCACGCCATTGCGCCGCTCCGACGCGATGACGCCCCGTTCGGACTCGACAATCTCCGCATCGAACGACAGGTGCTGAATGCGATCAGCCTCGAGATCGAAGATGAGCTCGAGCGCCGACCGCGGGAACCACTCCTGGTACACGGTGACGTTCTGGCTCGTGTAGGCGTTGTTGGAACCGCCGCTCGCCTCCATCGCGCGATCGAACTCGCCCGGCCCGTACTTCTTCGCGCCGTTGAACATCATGTGCTCGAAGAAGTGCGAGATGCCCGTGATGCCCGGCCGCTCGTTGCGCGACCCCACGCGGTAGAAGATGTACAGCGCCACGTTCGGGATGGAGTGGTCTTCCTGGACCAGGATCTTCATCCCGTTCTTCAGCGTGTGCGTTTTGATGTCGAATCCCTGCGCCGCGGCCGGCTGCGCGGCCGCGGCGAGGATCACTGCGGCCCCGAGGGCCGTCAGCCAGGTCTTCGGTCTGGTCATAAGCACCTTTCTCACGCGCGCAGGAGCGCGATGATGCGGTCCATCATGTTCGGCGTGAAGACGCCGCCCGCTTCGAGCACGGGCCGGCATCCCGCCACCGCGTCGGCGATCTCGGGGAAGGTAAGAGGGACGCGGTTCTCGGCCGCGACATGCCCGTGGGCGGTGACGGCGGTCCGCGCGAGCCGCTCGTCGATGTCGGTCATGCCGTGGCCGCCGACGAAGGCCTGCGCGATGCCGGCCAGCAGCAGGTGCGGGTGCGCCGACCCGTCCGGCAGCCGGAACTCGATCGTGCCGGGGCTGGTCGCCCGTCCATCCTGGTCCGTCGGGATGATCGGGATCCGGACGAGGGCCTTGCGGTTGTAGCGGCCCCATGTGACCGCGCTCGGCGCCTCCTTGCCCTGGCTGAGGCGCACGAACGAATCCCGGCTCCGGTTTCCGAACGCCATCATCGCCGCCCCGTGCGTTACCAGGCCGCCGATCAGCCACTTGGCCTCCGGCGCCAAACCGCCGTCCGCGACGGTGTGATCGACGTACGCGCCGGCCTTGCGGGGCGCGAAGTGGAAGTGCATGCCGCTGCCGGCGTGGCCCTTGCGGGCCATGGGCGCGAAGCTGCACAGCATGCCCGCGCGCTGAGCGAGGTTGCGGAGCACCCACTGCGTGAGCACGACGGCGTCGGCGGCCTCGGGCAGGGGCCGGAGCCAGAGCTCGATCTCGTGCTGCTCCCAGACGCGCGAGTCGGCGGCGTCGGCCTCGACGTATCCGACTTCCGCGTGACCGTACTTCACGGCCACGCCCATCTGAGCCAGGTGCACGAGGGCCGTCCGGCGCAGGGCCTCGCCGAAGACGAAGGGCGCGGTCGAGTGGTAGCCGCGCTCGTTGGCGCCGTACGCTTCGGCGTCGCTCAGGCGCGCGCCCAGGAAGAACTCGATCTCCCCGAGCGCGTGCAACTCGACGCCCGTTTCCGCGACCAGCCTCTGGTACGCCGCGCGCACCAGCGTGTCGGGCGACTCGGCGAGAGGCGCGCCCTGGCGGTTGTAGTGGCTGCACAGCACGGCGAGCGTCGGCTCGGCCGCGAACGGATCGATGAACGCGGTGGACAGCCGCGGCCGCATGACGATGTCAGAGGCGCCGACCGGAATGCCGAGGTCGCCGAACAGGCTCGAGCCGTCGGCGCGCTCGCCGCCCGTGAGCACGTCGGCGAGGTGGGCGGCGTCCCAGGGCACGAAATCCAGCGTCTTGAGCCAGCCGTCGCCGCCGACGTGCATCAGCGACAGCACCCTGATGCCCTGGTCGCGCACGAAGCCGACCAGATCGTCGACCGCCCACTCGCCGGCGGGCTTGCCGATCTGGCGGTGAAGGGTCTGCGCCTGGCTGCGGGCCTCGCCGGCGGCCGGTGTCTTCCTGGACGATTCGAACATAGGAACCTGCTCCCTGGGGCGATCCTCATTCTACGGGGACAGGTGCAGAAGGAAGAAACGGTTGCGTTCGGACGCTTCCCCGGAGAGGATCGGGGCCGCCATGCGAAGTCTTCGCGTTTCCCTTCTGGTCGTCATCGCCTCCGCAGCCGCCGGCGGCTGCGCCTCGAAGGCCCCGCCGGCAGCTTCGCCGGCCGTACCGGCCATCCCCGCCGGCTTTTCTTCTCAGCAACTGGCCGAAAGCTGGGACCGCGAGCGCGTGTCGTGGCCGGTGCCGCCGCTCATCCGTCACGCGGACGTCGAGGCCCGCCTGAAGGAAGTCCGCACCGCGGCGCCAGACCTCTTCCAGTTGGAGGAGATCGGCAGGTCCGTCGAGGGACGCTCCATCAACCGCATCTGGTTCGGCCGCGGCCCGTTCCACGTCCTGCTCTGGTCGCAGATGCACGGCGACGAGCCCACGGCCACGTCGGCACTGTTCGATGTCTTCGAGCAGTTCCGCCGCCACCGCGACGAGCCGGCGTACGCGCTCATCCTCGATTCACTCACCATCCATGCCGTCCCGATGCTCAATCCGGATGGCGCCGAGCGCTTCCAGCGCCGCAACGCCCAGGGCATCGACATCAACAGGGATGCGCTCCGGCTGCAGACGCCCGAAGGCCGCGCGCTGAAGGCTCTGCGCGACCGGCTGAACGCGCCGGTCGGCTTCAACCTGCACAACCAGGGCTGGCGCACCTCGGCCGGCAAGACCGGCCAGCCGGCGACGATTTCGCTCCTCTCGGTGGCGTTCGATGAGGCGCGCACCGAAAGCCCGGGCCGCATTCTGACGAAGCAGCTGTGCGCGCTCATCCGCGACGCCCTCGAACCCCTCGCGCCCGGGCGCATCGCGCGGTACGACGATGAGTTCGAGGTGCGGGCGTTCGGGGACAACGTCACGAAGTGGGGCACGAGCGTCGTGCTGATCGAGACGGGGCCATGGCCGGCCGCCGAGCCCGACCCGTACCTGGTGCGCCTGAACTTCGTGGCGCTGATGACTTCGCTCGATGGCCTCGCGACGGGCCGCGTGAAACAGGCGGACCGGCGGCGCTACGAGACGCTGCCCATCAACGAGACGGATCTCTTCTACCTGCTCATTCGCAACGCAACCGTCGTCCCCGGCACGGGAGTCGCACCCTTCATCGCCGACATTGGCATCGTCGCCAACCGGGGCGTGCGTGTTACTCACGGCAGGCGCGAGACGCGGCTGAGCGCGCGGATAGAAGACCTGGGCGATCTGCACACCATGAGCGCGCTCGAATCCGTGGACGCGGCGGGGCTGTTCGTCGCGCCGCTGTGGGACCCGGCCCTGAAGGCGGGCGACGTCGTCGATCTGCCCGACTTCGCCGCCAAGCGCGCGACGCGTGTCATTGCGCCCGGCGAGCCCGCGGAACTCGTCATCCTGCGGAGGGACGGGGAACGCTACAGGGTGGAGAGAGTCATCAAGTACGAGGCGCCAGGGACTGGGCGCTAGGCGCTAGTCATGCGAGGGACTTCGGGACTTGAGATTCGGGATTCGTCAGTCAAGCGTTACGGTTGCTTCCAGGAGGGTCACGATGACACGCGAGTTGACAGGAATAGCGCTGGTCTGGCTGGTGGCGAGTGCGGCCGGGCATGATGCGCTGGGCGCTCAGACGGCGGCGGACCCGCGCCCGACGCTCAGGGTCGGCACCGCTTCTGCGGCGCGCGGGCAAAAGGCCACCGGCGTCATCGCCGTGCCGGCGGGCGTCGACCCGGCGGCCAGCATTGCGGTGGTGGTCGTGCACGGCGCCAGGCCGGGGCCGGTCCTGGCCATCGTCTCGGGCCTGCACGGCACCGAGTACTCGTCCATCCTCGCCGTGGAGCGCCTCATCCAGGTGCTGGACCCCGCGCAGATGTCCGGCTCGGCGATCCTCGTGCCGCTCGTCAACGTGGCGTCCTTCGAGCAGAAGATCGCGCACGTGAACCCGGTGGACGGCAAGAGCATGAACCGGTTCTATCCAGGCAAGGCCGACGGCACGCAGACAGAACGATCGTCGTTCCTGATCACGAAGGAGGTGGTCGACCAGTGCGATCACCTGATCGACCTGCACGGCGGCGACCTCGACGAGAGCCTGCGGCCCTACGCCTACTGGACGGTGACGGGCAACGTGACGCAAGACCAGATCTCGAAGGAGATGCTGCTGGCCTTTGGCCTCGACCACATCATCATCTCGGCGGACCGCCCGAGAGACCCCGCGGCATCGCGCTATCTCGAGAACACCGCGTCGACGCGAGGGAAGCCGTCGATCACCGCCGAAGCGGGCCATGCGGGCACGACCGACCCGGACGACATCGCGGCGCTGGCTTCGGGCTGTGTCAACGTGATGCGCTACCTGCGGATGCTGGCCGGCGCCCCGGCGGTCATCGAGAACCCGGTCTGGATCGAGCGAACCGCCCCGCTGACGAGCGAGCATACGGGCATCTTCTATCCGCTCGTGAAGCGCGGCACCTACGTCCAGGCCGGCATGAAGATCGGGTACGTGACCGACTACATGGGGAAGACGATGTTCGAGGCGCGCGCGCCGGAGTCAGGCGTCGTGCTCTTCATCCGCGCCGTGCCGTCGATGACGAAAGGCGAGACGATCGCCAGCATCGGAGTGGTCAAGAAGTAGGGGCAAGGCTCTCAGTGCGAGCGTGTGTAGACGACTTTGCCGCCGAGGATCGTCACGTCAACGACTGCGTCGAGAAAGCGCGCGGGAGGCTGCGCGAACACGTCCTTCGAGAGGACGATGATGTCGGCGAGCAGGCCGGGCTCGAGGCGTCCCTTCCTGGCCTCGTCGAACGACGCGTATGCGCCGGCAGCCGACATGTTCTCGATGGCGCTCTCGAGGCTGATGGCCTGATCAGGCAGCCAGCCTTCCGGAGGCTGCCCGTCGGCCGTGCGGCGCGTGACGGCCATGTTGATCTCGAGGCGCGGGTCGAGCGCGACGACGGGCCAGTCGCTCCCGAACACCTGGCGGGAGCCGGCCTGCTGCATCGTGCGGACGATCCACCCGCGGGAGGACCTGTCCGGGCCGATGTTCGCGGTCCATACCGTGAGCTGGGCCGGCGTGGGGTTCGCGTGGAACGGCATGTAGGACACAATCGTGTTCTGCCGCCCGAATCGCGGGATGTCGGCGGGATCGATCGTCTCGGCGTGTTCGATCCTGTGCCGGCGGCCGGCGGGCGGCGCAGGGTTTGCTCGGGCTGCGGCCTCGTAGGCGTCCAGCGTCATCCGCACGGCGCCGTCGCCGATCGCGTGCGTCATCACCTGCCAGCCGCGGCGATCCATCATCGACACGATCCGCTGCAGTTCCTGCGGCGTGTAGTTGGCGTGGCCCGTCGTCGGGTTGTTGGAGTACGGGGCGAGCATGGCGGCGGTGTGCGCCTCGATGACGCCGTCGGCCATCACCTTGATCGCGCCGACCTTGATCTGCGGGTTCGCCGCGTACCTCAGGCGGATCGCGTCGAAGGCATCGGCGTCGGCCTCCGTCATCGCATCCGTCACGGACAGGGCCGCGTAGACGCGGACGTTCAGATCGCCGGCTCTCCGAGCCTCCTCGAACAGCTCCAGCGAGCCATCGCCCGTGCCGGCCTCGTGGATGCTGGTGATGCCGAGCCGGGCGGCTTCCTCCGAGGCGCGGCGGATGGCCCTGAGCCGGTCGGCGCGCGCGGGCTGCGGCAGCACCTTCGACATCAGCCCCATCGCCGACTCTTTCAGGACGCCGGTGGGCTCGCCGGTTTTCGGGTCCTTCACCACGACGCCATTCGCCGGGTCCGGCGTGCTCGCGGTGATGCCGGCGAGCTTGAGTGCCGCGGTGTTCGCCCAGGCGGTGTGGCCGTCGTAGCAGGTCATGTAAGCCGGACGGTCGGGCACGAGCGCGTCCAGTTGCTGCCGCGTCGGCAGTCCGCCGGGAAACGGCGAATAGTACCATCCGCGGCCCAGCACCCACGGGCGGTCCGCGTTCGCAGCCGCGAACTCGCGGATCTTCCGGTTGATGGCGTCGAGGGACTCCGCGTCGAGCAGGTTCACGCGGTCCATGCCGAGGCCGCCGCTCACGAAATGCACGTGGCCGTCGATGAACCCTGGCAGCACGCTCCCGCCGTGGGCGTCGATGACGCGAGTGGCCGCACCGGCCAGCCGCTTCATTTCGCGATTCGACCCGACCCGCAGGATTTCGGGGCCCCGCACGGCCAGTGCCTCGGCGGGTTCCTGTCCGGCGCCGGTGAACACGCGCCCGTTGAGCACGATCAGGTCGACAGGTCCCGACCGGTCGTCCCGCTGGGCGCCGACGACGAAGCCGGCGATAAGCGTGGCGGCGACAATCACGCCAACGATGAGCGTCGCGTAGCGGGATTCCACGGCTCCTCCGAAATCCGAGCGGCCACGGCCCGGGAACCGGGGGGCCTGGCCGTGCCCCCGGTGGAAACGGATTCTACCTCCGCCGCCCTCCCGGGTTACAGTGGGGGACAGGAAGGCTTGAATATTTCTCCATGGCGACCAGAACGCTCGCGCTCTTCGACCTCGACGAAACGCTCATCGCCTGCGACAGCGACTACGAGTGGGGCCTCCACCTGGTCAGCCTGGGCGTTGTCGACCGTGAGAGCTACGAGGCCCGCAACCAGGACTTTTATGACCGGTACCGCGCCGGCACGCTCGTGCTGCAGGACTTCCTCGACTTCCAGCTCTACCCGCTCTCGCAGTTCTCGAGGGCGCAGCTTGACGAGTGGCACGCCGGGTTTCTGGCGTCGCGCATCCTGCCGATGATTCGGCCCGGAGCCCCGGCGCTTCTCGAGCGGCACCGGGAGGCCGAGCGGGTAATTGTGACCGCCACCAACCGGTTCGTCACCGAGCCGATTGCCGCGGCGCTGGGGATCACGCACCTGCTGGCGACGGATCTCGAGCAGGAGAACGGCCGCTTCACCGGGCGCGCGGCGGGAACGCCGTGCTTCCGTGAAGGAAAGGTCGTGCGGCTGCACGAATGGCTGGCGGCGCGCGGCGAGCGGCTGGCCGACTATGCGGAGAGCTGGTTCTACAGCGACTCGGCCAACGACATCCCGCTTCTTTCAGCAGTCACCCACCCGGTGGCCGTGCACCCTGACGATCGTCTGCGCGCCCACGCCGAAGAGCGGGGCTGGCCGGTCCTGACGCTGGACGTGGAGTGATAGAGCCCCGGGTCTTCAGACCCGGGGTCGCCGTGCTACACAGAAGACCGCGGTTCGAGATCGGCGCGGGACGGACCGGGCCCGGCGTCTCCCGAACCGGGCTCCGCCGGCCGGGAACCCTCCTCGGCTTGGCGTCGGGTTCCGGCCTTGCCCGCGGGCTTGCGCTATCCGCGCCTGTTCGACCGCTACGCGCGGCGCCCGGGAACCCTCCGCCCGCTCGTCGGGTTCCGGCCCTCCTGCGCGGCCAGCTCCGCACGGTTCGTCCGCCGCCAGGCCCGCTCCGCCATTGACTCAACATCGCGGTCTCTCGTATAGAGTGCTCCATGCATTTCGCGATACTCGGGTCGGGGGCGGTCGGCGGCTACTACGGGGCGAAGCTGGCGCGGGCCGGGCAGCAGGTCAGCTTCGTCGCGCGCGGCGCGCACCTGCGGGCCATCCGCGAGCGCGGCCTGATGGTCTGGAGCCCGCTCGGCGACTTCACCGTGCGGGCCAGGGCCGAAGAGGACCCGGCGGCGATCGGCCCGGCGGATGTCGTGATGCTCGCCGTGAAGACGTACGACAACGCCGCCGCGCTGCCGATGCTGAAGCCGCTCGTCGGGGAGTCGACCGTCGTGATGACGCTGCAGAACGGCGTGGACAGCGTCGACGAAGTGGCCGCGGCCGTCGGCCGGGAGCGCGTGCTGGGCGGGCCGACCTACATCGCCACGGCGCTGACGCTGCCCGGGCTCATCGAGCAGACGGGCACGCACCGCCGGATCGTGTTCGGCGAGGCCTTCGGAGCACGCGCGGCGGTGACCGAACGCGTGCAACGGATCGCCGACGTTCTCAAGACCGCCGACATCCAGGCCGAGGCGGTGGCCGACGCGCGCGTGCCGCTCTGGGAGAAGTTCATCTACCTCGCGCCGTTTGCCGCCTTCACCGGCGCGGCGCGGCTGCCCATCGGGCCGCTCTGGTCCGATGCGGCGATCAAGGCGCAGTTCAT
>JAWOGY010000152.1:0-25418 GCA_046496425.1 Vicinamibacterales bacterium | reverse complement strand
TCGACGGCGGCATCGCCGTGGCCGAACCGCAGTCTCGCGAGCGATGTCGAGGTCAACACCTGCTGCCCGAGCGCGGTGATGGCGTCGGCGAGGCGATCGGAGATGGTGCCGTAGCCGAGGCGCGGGTAGTAGAACTGCCGCACCGCCGTCGGCGGGGGGTTCCTGGGCGGAAAGATCGCGCTGCGCACGGTCTCCGCGAGGTTGGGCACGCTGATCCGCTGCGCCGCCCAGTCGGCCGACAATTGGTCGCACCGGATGCCCCACACTTTTTCGGTGTAGGGCTTGAAGTAGATCTCGTACAGCACGCGGCCGAAGCGCCGGGTGACCCAGTCCTCGAACGTCACCGCCGCCTGCCGGTGGTTCGTCGCGAGCGCGCCGAGATAGGACAACCCGCCGCGGACGGCCTGCGCTGCCCCGAACGCCCGGGTCGCCTGCGTCAGGCGGATCGGGTAGTCGATGAACCGTCCCCCCAGGTGGATCCGGCTCCGCCGATCGACGCGGAGCAGGTCGCTGCCCATCAACTGCTTCAGCCAGTTGACGACGCCGGCGTTGTTCGAGTGGAAGCGGTGGCCGCCGAGGTCGAAGGAGAAGCCCTCCCGGCGAAAGGTGCGCGCGAGGCCGCCGACCTCGGCGCCGCGCTCGACGACGACGACCGAGCGGCCGGCGCGCGCAATCTCCCGGGCGATGGTCAGGCCGGCCACGCCCCCGCCGAGGACGACGAAGTCTGAAGAAGACACGGCCCGTCAGGATATCATCGCCGCCACTTGAAGTATGCTCTCCCGGACGCCCCGGTCTTGACGCCCCCCTGTGGAGGATCCGTGAGCCACTTCTCGAAGAAACCCTTCTTTACGGCCGTGATCATGCTCGTGTGCCTGCTGGGCGCGATGAACTACGCGCAGAACCCGGTGCAAAGCCCGCTGACGGCCGACGACTTCAACCAGTTCACCTGGCGGTGGATCGGGCCGATGACCTTCTCGGGGCGCATTACCGGCTTCGCCGTCCCGCGCGGCCAGAGCACCAAGTACTACGTCCTCACCGCCACGAGCGGCGTCTGGAAGACCGAGGACGCCGGCATCTCCTTCGAGCCCATCTTCGAGAAGGGCGGCACGCTCAGCACGGGCTGGATGGCCATCGCGCCCTCCGACGCGAACATCCTCTATCTCGGCACGGGCGAGCCGATGCACGCGCGGTCGAGCACGCACGGCAACGGCGTGTGGAAGTCGACCGACGCCGGCAAGACGTGGACGAGGGCCGGCCTCGAGAAGAGCTACTTCATCAACAAGGTCGAAGTCGACTCGAAGAACCCCGACATCGTCTACGTGGCGGCGGAAGGGAAGCTCTACGACAACGAGATGGACTGCGAGCGGGGGCTCTTCAAGAGCACGGACGGCGGCAAGACGTGGACGAACCTCGGCCCGATGAACGACCGAGGCGTCGCCGACTTCGTCATCGACCCGCGCAACTCGGACGTGATCATCACGGCGTCCTACAGGCTGGTCCGCCGGGCCTGGACCTACATCGACCGCCAGCCGGGCAACGAGCTCTACAAGAGCACCGACGGCGGCAAGACCTGGAAGAAGCTGACGAACGGCCTGCCGCAGGGCGTCGCCCTCGGCCGCACGGGGCTCGCGATCTTCGAGAAGAACCCGGCCATCGTCTACGCGAGAGTCGACGAGGAGGTGAACCTCGGATTCGCGGAGCGCGACGGCGTCGCCAACTTCGCCGCACCGGGCGGCGTCGGCGGCCGCGGCGGCGGCGCGGTGTTCCAGCCCGATTCGTCGTTCGCGCAGTTCAAGACGTTCAAGATGGATCCGCAGTTCGTGAAGCTGTCGGGCGTGAAGCACACGCCGATCACGGGCGCCGACCAGGCGGACGTGGTCACGAAGATCAACGAGGCGATCGGCGACAGGGACTTCCTGACGAAGAACGCCGTTGACCTGGCGAAGTTCGTTCCCGCCGCGCGCAAGGTGTTCGCCGCCAACGAGGCGACGATGAAGGCGCTCGACGAGCTCGAGAAGCTGGCGAAGAAGCCCGCGGCGGCTGCCGATTCGACGGAAGCCAAGGTGCGCTCGCAGGTCATGAACCGCCTCGTCCTCGAGACGCTGTACTCGGGCGCGCTCGCGAACCTGCAGCCGGTGAGGCGCAACGGCGTCGTGTACCGCAGCGACGACCAGGGCGAAACCTGGAAGGCGATGACCGAGTACAAGCTCACCGGCGGGAGCACGCAGGTCAACCAGACCGAGGGGGGGTACTACGGCCGGATCATCGTCGACCAGAACGACGACAAGATCCTCTACTGTGGCGACACGAATACCACGGTGTCGAAAGACAGCGGGAAGACGTTCGCGGTGACGGGCTGGGACGGCGCGGGCAAGACCCACGTCGATCACCGCGTGGTCTGGGTGGACCCGCTGAACTCGAATCACATTCTGAGCGGCAACGACGGCGCCGTCAGCGAGTCGTGGAACGGCGGCAGGAACTGGAGCCAGAAGAACCAGATCCGCGCCCAGCAGTTCTACGACGTGGCGGTGGACCAGGAGCGGCCCTACAACGTGATGGGCGGCACGCAGGACAACGGCGCCTGGATCGGGCCGTCGCAAAACCGGAACAGCTACGGGATGTTCGCGAACGACTGGCGGTACCTGCCGACCGGCGATGGCTTCTACGTCGTCCGCGACTGGTGGAACCCGGAGTACATCTACTACGAGAGCCAGTTCGGGTCGTCGAGCCGCCAGAACCTCAATACCGGCGAGACGAGCCAGCTCGCCGTGCGCCTGACGCCGGAGCAGGTGGCCGCGGGCGAGCCCGCGCTCCGCTACCAGTGGAACGCGCCCATCGTCCTCTCCCCGCACAATCCCGGCATCGTGTTCATCGCGAACCAGTACGTGTGGCGGTCGCTCAGCCGCGGCGCGCAGGGCACGTTCCAGAAGATCAGCCCCGACCTCACCAAGGCCAGCAAGGAGAAGATCGCGCTGTCGCGCAAGACCAACCTGCAGTGGGCGACGATTTACAGCTTCGCCGAGTCGACGAAGAAGCCCGGCCTCTACTGGGTGGGCACCGATGACGGGAACGTGCAGGTGTCGACCGACAGCGGCGGGACCTGGACGAACATCACCAGCCAGTTCTACGACGCCGCCGGCAAGCCGAAGCCGGGCGTCAAGGGCGACGTCATCCCCTACGACCGCTGGGTGAAGCGGGTGGTGCCGTCGGCCTTCGACGAGAACACGTGCTACGTGGCGTTCAGCGGCTACCGGACGCACAACGAAGACAAGACGTGGCTCTACGTGACGAAAGACCTCGGCAAGACGTGGACCGACATCTCGGGCGGGATGAACAACCCGATCTTCGACGTCGAGGAAGACCCCGACAACGCCAACGTGCTCTACCTCGCCACCGACTACGGGATCTGGGTGACCGTGGACCAGGGCAAGACGTGGACCGCGTTCACCACCTCGCAGCCGACCATGGTGATCAGGGACCTGGCCATCCAGAAGCGCGACCGCGAGATGGCCATCGGGACCTACGCGCGCGGATTCTTCATCGCCGACATCGCGCCGATGAAGGAGTTCAAGCCGGAGGTGTTCGAGAAGGTGGCACACCTGTTCGAGCCGCAGGCGGCCGTGAAGTGGAACCGCTTCGAGCGGCGCGGCGAAACGCTCGGCGAGATGGTGCGAGCCGTCAACCCGCCGGTGGGCGCGACGATCTACTACTACCTGAAGGCCGACGCGCAGAAGGTGACCGTCACCATCAAGGATCTCGAAGGCACCACCGTGAACACGTTCACCCCCGCGGCGAAGAAGGGGCTGCAGAAGGCGTTCTGGAACCTGAACCGCCAGGCGCCGCCGGGAGCGCCGGTGCAGCCCGGCGGCCGTGCCGGTGCGGCTGGTGCGGCGGGTGGCGGCGGACGCGGCGGGCGCGGCGGCGGCCAGGTCGACGCGGGCGTCTTCAAGGTGACGCTGACGGTGGACGGAAAGGACGTCGAGACGAAACGGCTGACCGTCAGCCCCGACCCGCTGTTCAAGTAAACGTGTCCTCGGGGGGTCAGAGTCGGATCTGCCCCCCCCCCCTCATCCCTCCGCGGTGAGCGGGATCCGCGGCGCGGGCTTCCCGGTCAGGGCCGCGTGAATCAGGACGAACTCGCCGATATTGTCCATCGTGACAAGGCCCACGAGGCGTCCGTCGTGCACGACGGGCAGCGTGCGGCACGCGCACGCCTTCAGCCGCTCCATCGCCGCCTCGAGCATGTCGCTCGAATCGGCCACCTGAAACTCGCGCTGCATCACGCCGGCGACAGGCTGCTGCGTGTTCTTCGCCGACAAAGCGCCGATGAGATCGCCCCGAGTCAGCACGCCGGCCACGCGGCCGTCCTCCACGACCGGGAAGTCGTGCTGGGAGCCGGCGAGAATCAGTTCGGCGGCGCGGGCCAGCGAGTCGCCTGGCTCGAGCGTCCGGAAGTCGGTCAGCATGGCGCGGGCGACCGGGATGCCGCCGAGGGCGTACTTCATCTGCACGGCCGTTGACTCCTGCGCGGCGCCAATCCACACGAAGAGCGCGATGAAGAGCAGCATGGGGTTCCCGAAGAGCCCCGCGAACCCGAACAGGAACGCCATGCCCTGCCCCACGCTGGCGGCCGTCTGCGTGGCGCGCGTGTATTCCATGCGCTGCGCCAGGACGGCCCGCAACACGCGGCCGCCATCCATCGGGAACGCGGGCAGCATGTTGAACGCCGCCAGGAACAGGTTGACGATCATCAGGCGCTCGAGGAACGACCCGCGCCCGACCGCCATCTGGTCGAGCGGGACGAGGCCGCCCGTCACGGCCAGCCAGGCGAAGAGCGCCCCGGCGATCGCGACGCTGACGGCCGGTCCGGCCAGCGCCACCCACATCTCCTGGCGCGGATCGTCGGGCATGCGCTCGAGGCGCGCCACGCCGCCGATGGGCAGCAAGGTGATGTCGCGCGTCTTGATGCCGTAGCGCCTCGCCGTCAGCGCGTGGCCGTACTCATGCGCGACCACGCAGAGAAACAGCGCCAGGATGAAGACCAGGCCCGACACGACCGCGCCGAGGCTCTGGCTGTCCTGCCAGTGCACGAAAGCCACCCACCCGAGCAACAGCAGGAACGTGGCGTGCATGTACACGCCGATGCCCGCGAACTCGCCAATTTTCCAGGACCACTTCATACGACCCCCCGCTCCATACCGGGGCCCACTCTACTATGAGACGCGCACGGACGGCCCCCGGTCCCGTCGCGGAACCTCCGGGACTCGGGACTCGGCCCTTCGATGAACTCGGGACCAACCAGAGCGACGTCGAAGGTCGGCATTCGGGACTCTCTCCCGAAGGTCACTGGAAATGCACCTCGATCGCCGTAGAATGATGCTTCTGGAGGATTGATGAAGACACGCGCGTCATGGCTTACCGCCGGCCTGCTGCTGGCGATCGCGGTCGTGGGGCTCCAGGCGTTTGCGCAGGCTCAGGCCTCGGAAGACCCGGTCGTCCGCAAGATCATCGAGCTCGGCACCAAAGACAACCAGGTAATGACCTGGAACGACTACGCGAGCAACCGCTTCGGCGGGCGCGAGACCGGGACGAACTCGTACAACGACGCCACGGCCTGGGCCGCCTGGCAGTTCCGGCAGTTCGGCCTCACCGCCGAGCTGGAAGAAGTGGGCGAATTGCCGGTCGGGTTCAACCGCGGCCCGTGGTTCGGCAAGATGCTCAAGCCGGCAGAGAAGCCCCTGCGCTTCGGCACGCCGAGCTTCACGGCGGGCACGAAGGGCGTCGAGCGCGGACCGGTCGTCATCCTGAAGGCCGATCCGTTCTCGATTCCCGGCCGCGCCCAGGGCGGGCAGCCGGTACCGAAGGAGAACGTCGAGAAGAAGCGCGCGGCCGTCCAGGCCGCCATCGCGGAGATCAACGCCAACAAGGCCGCCTTCAAGGGCGCCTGGGTCCTGATTCCCGGCGCGAGCAGCGGCTTCGCTCGCGACGGCCGCCGCGGCTCGAAGCTGCCGGACGGGTCGCCCGAGTATCTCGACGCGGCGATGATGCCGCCGCTCACGAAAGCGCTTGTCGACGCCGGCGCGCTGGGCACGATTCAGGCGGCCGCGCCGCCGTCGCCGGCCCAGCCCGACCGCAACTCCGAACCGCCGCTCAGCATCCTCGACGGCTTCGTGGCCTCCTGGGACACGCTGCCGCGGCTCCCGGACATCAAGCTGCTCAACACGCAGTACAACGAGATCAAGGCGCTCGTCGAGAAGAGGGAACCCGTCGTCCTCGAATTCGACATCCGCAACCACTTCAAGATGGGTCCTGTGAAGTACCACAACGTGGTGGCCACGCTGCGCGGCACCACCCACCCCGACGAGTGCATCGTCATCGGCGGCCACTTCGACGCCTTCACGGGCGGCACGGGCGGCGTGGACGACGGGTCGGGGTTCGCGCCGGGCATGGAGGCGATCCGCCTCATCGCGGCGGCGGGCGCGAAGCCGAAGCGCTCGATCATCTTTATCGCCTTCGCGGCGGAGGAGCAGGGCCTCGTCGGGTCGCAGGCGTGGCTCAGGAAGCATCCCGATCTGCACGGGAAGATCGTCATGATGATCAATCGTGACGGCAGCCCGAGCGCGATCACGGGCGCCACGGTGCCTGAGACCTGGTTCGCGGACTTCCAGGCGATCACGGCGCCGCTTGCCGCGCTCAACCCGAAGTGGCCGTTCACGCTCGCGCGCGGCGTCCCCAGGGCGCATGCCACCAGCCCGGGGGGCACCGACTCCTCGTCGTTCGAGATACGGGGCATTCCGACGCTGAGCTTCATGACGACGAGCGCGAGGACAGGCCCCGACGGGAAGGACATTCCCACCTACACCTACTCGTACGCCTGGCACACGCTGAACGACCTGTACAGCGAGCTTGTGCCTTATACCGAGCACCAGCAACACTCGGCACTCGTGACGGCGGTGGTGGCCTACGGCGCCGCCAACCTCGACACGCCGCTGACGCGCGCGGGCGTGTACCTGCCCGACGGCATCTTCGCGACGCTGACCATCGGCTCCGGCCCGGGCACCCGGCAGGTCATGACCACGCTCGATTACGTGAACGCGCCGCTCGCGGCGGCGAACTTCATCCGCATCGCGGAGGGCAAGACGCCGCAGCCCGGCGGCGGCCGCGGAGGCCCGCCCCCGGGCATGGGCGGCGGGGGCCGGGGCGGCCGGGGCGCGGAGGTGCCGCCCGTCGGCCAGGTGCTCGACGTCAAAGGTGGCCTCGCGACGATGCAGGTCGTGTCGGACGCGCAGAAGTCGGTGGCGATCCCGAAACTGCCGAAGACAACGAACAAGGCGCTCAAGCACGACGGCGCCGGCGTACTCGGCATGTCGGGGCCGAACACGTTCTACCTCGCGCTGCAGAAGAACAAGGGCCTCGACGGGAGGTACGCCGCGATCGGAACCGTGATTGCCGGCCTGGACCACCTGCCGGGCCTGAAGAAGGGCGAGGCCATCCGCAGCATCCGCATCACGCGCGTGGGTCAGGCTGCGCGCGACTTCAAGACGGATGACGAGGGGTTCAAGAAGTTGATGGACGGGAAGAAGTAAGAAATCCTCTAGCGCAGCAGCGCCGACGCGGTCCACAGCACCGGGGCCTGGCCGTGCAGGTCGCCGGTGTTGCGCGGCCGGTCCAGGTAGTACTGCACGGTCGGCCCCTTGTTGGTGCCCGCGCAGACGCTGCTGACATTGGCGTCGGCGTCGATGTACTTCACGAGGCCGAGCCAGGCCTTGCGCGCCGCAGGCCCGTACGTCCGCTCGTCGAGCCATCCGTTCCGCACGCCCGTGACCATGGCGGAGGCGAACATCCCCGTGCCCGACGTCTCGGGCCACGCCTCGGGGTGATCGAGCAGCTGGCGCCACAATCCGTCCTCGCCCTGCATGGCCAGCAGCGACGTCATCATCCTGCGATACCCCTCGAGGATCCGCGGCCGCGCCGGGTGCGTTTCCGGCAGCGACCGCAGGAGCTCGGCCGATCCGGCCGCCATCCATCCGTTGCCGCGGCTCCAGTAGAACGGCGAATCCGGCGCGTGGAAGAACAGTCCGTTCGGCTGCTGCAGGCGGTCCAGGTAAGCCACCATGGCCAGTGCCGCCCGATCGACGTACGTGCGATCGCCTGTGGCGCGGTACGCCTGCACCTGCACGGCGGTGATCATGAACATGTCATCGATCCAGTAGCGCGCCTCGGACGTGATGCCGTCCGGCGTGGTCGTCTCCCACTGCTTGTCGGCGAAGCTCCGGCCGAGGTCGAGGAAGCGCGCGTCCTTCGTCTGGATGAAGATCTCCAGGGGCACCGTGCCGAACACCCGGTAGTCGACGTGCGGGTTGGGCGAGATGTTCTTCGACCCTTCGGGCGTGAACAGCGGATCGAACTTGCGGACGAGACGCTCCCGGAGGCCCGTGTTGCCGGTGAGATCGGCGAGCGTCAGCGCGCCGTACCACGTGCACACTTCGGGGTAGATGATGAACGCCGCCGGGCGCTGGAAGGGCCGCGCCGCGAAGTTCTCGGCCACGCGCCGGCCCACCACCGCCGGCAGCGCGTCGGCCGGCCAGTTGCGGAACGCGGCCGGCGTCGCGCGGCCCGGCTCCATTTCGCTCGCCGCGATCATCACGGCCATCAAGCCGTGGGTCGAGTTCTTCAGCCGGGGAATCTTCAGGTACCCGGCCGCGTCCGTCTGGACGCCCATGCCCTGGACGGCGCCCGTGAACACGGGACGCCCGGAGGGATCCTGTTCGAAGGTCGCCTGCAGCCCCGCCCACCCGCGCTCGGCCACCGTAAGGTACGACGGCTCCACGAGGTTCAGCCGGACGGCCTTCCGGACGGCATAGATGAACATGCCGCTCGACGAGGTCTCGATCCAGTTGCCGGCGAGCGATGCGCCCTGGTCGAGGACCTGGTACCACAGCCCGGTTGTCGGGTCCTGCGCGCGCGCCAGCCCCGCGACGTTCTTTCTGAGCAGCTCGTGCAGGCGCGGATAGCCCGGGTGCGACGGCGGCAGCTGCTCGAGGATGTCCACCATGGCCATCACGAACCAGCCCATGCCGCGGCCCCAGATGACCGGCGACCGCCCGGTCTTCGGATCCGCCCACGCCGCGTTCCGGTCCTGATCCCACGCGTGGTAGAGCAACCCGGTCTTCGGGTCCAGGCAATGCGCGGCGGCGAGCGTCGACTGGAAGACCGCCATGTCGTTCCCGAACGCGGCGTCGCCGAACAGCCGGCCGTAATTCACGAGAAACGGCTCGCCCATGTAGATGCCGTCGATCCACATCTCGTTGGGGTACTGGCTCTTGTGCCAGAAGCCGCCGTCGGCGTTCTTCGGGATGCGGTCGAAGGCCTCGCGCACCGTTTTCGCGGCCGCCTGGTAACGCGCCTCGCCCGTCTGCTCGTACAGGAAGAGGATGAGCATGCCGGGCTGGATGTAGTCGAGGTTGTGCGTCCGCGACTGGTCCCACCCGAGGACACCCTGCCCGTCGACGTACCCGTCGACCCAGCGCCGGATGTAGTGCAGGTATCGCGGGTCTTTCGTCGCCTCGTACATCTTCGACATGCCGAACAGGACGATGCCCGTGTTGTATTCCCAGCCGTTCTTCGCGGGATCAATCGCGGCAGGGTCGGGCCACGTGGCGACGACCGTGTCGGCGAAGCGGACGCCCCAGCCGGGGACGGGATCCGGCGCGGTCGGGCGGCCCGCCGACGGGGCGATGGCCCACGCCAGCGCGAGGGCGAGGACGGTGAGGGCAACGGTTCGCCGGCGTGCGTATGAGTGTCTCATCTTCGGCCTCCGCGGAGACAGGGGGAATCCGGGGCTCCCGACAACGGGCGGCGGGCGCCCTCATCCTACCGCCAGCGGACCGGGATGTCAGCCCGGACCGGACCGCCGGTGGAAAGTGGTAAGACAACTACTTGACTGTAGCGCCACACTCGTGCACACTGCAACCGCTGGATCGGGCGGGACGGGTGTAGCAGGGACCTTTTGGTCTAACCACTCGTTCCAGCGAGCAGGCTTTCGTGAATGCGACGGGGCAGGTCAGCCGCCTATCGGCGAAGGGAGGTAGCAGTGGAACGGAAGTGTCATCCAGCCAGGTTCGTGCACTGGGCGGTGGTCCTCCTGTTGGTGGTCCTCGTCCTCCCCGCGTCCCTGTACGCCCAGGAAACACGCGGAAGAATAACCGGCCGGGTCACCGACGCCACGAAGGGCGCGATTCCCGGGGCGACGGTGACGGTCACGGATCCCAGCAGAAACGCGACGGTCACCGTGACGTCGAACGAGCAGGGGTTGTTCCAGGCCAACTTCCTCCTGCCTGGCACCTACAAGGTCACCGTCGAGCTTGCCGGCTTCAAGACCTACGTCCAGGAGAACGTCGTTCTCCAGATGACCGAATCGCGCGACCTCGCCATCATGCTGGAAGTGGGGACGCTGACGGAGTCGGTCAGCGTCACCGCCGAGCTTTCCACCGTGAATACGGCCGACGCGAACCTGGGCCTGGTCGTGGATCAGGCGCGCCTCGCGTCGCTGCCGCTGATCCACGGCGATCCGTACAAGATCATGGGGCTGGCGCCGGGCCTGGCCCACTCGGGCAGCCAGCGGCTGGACCGGCCCTACGAGCCGACGCACATTGTCGGCTACGCCTACCAGGGCACGCGCAGCAACCGCAGCGACCTGCTGATTGACGGCGCGCCGAGCACGGCCACGGCGAACGCCAACGAGATCATCGCGACCTACGTCCCGCCCTCGGATCTCGTGCAGGAATTCAAGGTGCAGACGGCGACGTTCGACGCCCAGTTCGGCAACACCGAGGGCGGGGTCACCAGCATCAGCATCAAGTCGGGCACCAACCGCTTCCGCGGGTCGGCGTATTACTTCGCGGAACCGTACAAGTGGGGGGCGAACGACTTCTTCGGGAAGGCCCGCGGCCAGAGCATCGTCGAAAGCTCCTCGGACCGTCCCGGCTTCACGATCGGCGGGCCGGTCATGCTCCCGAAGCTCTACGACGGGAAGGACAAGACGTTCTTCATGTTCGGCTTCGAGCACATCAAGGACGTCCGCCCGCGCTTCGACGCCGGCGGCGACAGCTGGGTGCCGACCGCGGCGCTGCGGAACGGCGACTTTTCGGCCTACTCGTCGAACATCACGATCTACGATCCGCTGACCCGAGTCCGAGTCGGCAGCGCGTACGTCGGCCAGCCGTTCCCGGGCAACGTCATTCCGGCTGACCGGATCAGCCCCGTGGCGAAGAAGATTCTGGAGTACTACTCCCAGCCGAAGAACGCCGGCCTGGCCGGCAACATCACCGACTCGAAGCTGCCCGAGACGGCCGACTACAACAGCCTGACGGGCCGCATCGATCAGAAGCTCGCGGACAACAACCGGATGTTCGCCCGGTACAGCTGGTACAACCGCGACAGCATCTACAACGAGTACCTCGGCTTCCCCGAATCCTCCGGCACCTGGTTCCAGTTCCAGTCGTGGCAGTTCGTCGTCGACGACGTGCACGTGATCAACCCGACGACGGTGCTCAATGTCCGCTACGGCTACAACCGGTTTGATCGCAATTCGGGACAGCAGGAAGAGGCCCGGCAGTTCGACCTGACGAGGCTGGGCTTCCCGTCGCAGTACAACGCGCTCATTCCCGAGGCCAACCGGTACTTCCCCCGGCTCGATTTCGACGGGACGACCATGATCGACGTGGCGTTCGGCAACGACTTCCGGCCCGTGACCTCGCACACCGCCATTGCGACGCTCAACAAGTCCTGGGGCGTGCACGCGCTCAAGGGCGGCGCCGAGATGCGGATGTACGGGGAGCGCAGCGAGTCGACCGCCAACGCCCAGGCCGGGCGGTACCAGTTCACCAACGCCTACACGCGTCAGAGCAGCGCCAGCGGCACCGACTACTTCGGATTGCAGAACTACGCGGCGTTCCTCCTCGGCCTGCCCTCCACCACCTCGATCACGCGGGCCGGCACCTACGACGAGCACTCCATCACATGGGGGTTCTTCGTGCAGGACGACTGGCGGGTGAGCGACCGGCTGACGCTGAACCTCGGCCTGCGCTACGAGGTCGAGAGCCCGATGGTCGAGGCACAGAACAGGAGCGTGTCCAACTTCGACTACGCCTACGTCCAGCCGATCCAGGGGACGGTCCAGGACCGGTACGCCGCGCTGAACGACCCCGCCCTGAAGGCGCTCGTGCCGCAGCTGACCGTGACGGGCGGGCTCCTGTTCCTCGAGAAGGACACCGAGACCCTGTACACGACGCCCAAGAACACGTTCCTGCCCCGCGTCGGCTTCGCCTACCAGTTGAGCCCCACGACAGTTCTCCGCGGCGGCGCCGGGCTGTTCGCCGGCTTCCTCGGCGAGCGGCGCGGCGACGTCATCCTGAACGGCTGGAGCCAGGACACGACGATTGGGACGACGTTCAACGAACTCGGGTCGCCGATCCCGAAGTACTGGGAGGACTCGCTGCTCACGCAGGCGATCCTCGAGCCGGTCGGCAGCGCGAACGGCCCGCAGCAGGGCCTCGGCACGACGATCACGTTCTTCAACCCGAACCCCGCCGTGTCGAAGCAGCTCCGCTGGCAGGTCGGCGTGCAGCACCAGTTGCCGGGCAACTGGGTCGCGGAGGCCGTGTACGTCGGCAACCACGGGTACGACATCGAGATCGTGCGCAACCTCAACGCCCTGCCGGCCCAGTACCTGAGCACGGACAACGCGCGCACGGCCGCGATGGTCGCGAACAACGCGTTCCTGTCGGGATCCGTGCCGAACCCCTTCGCGGGGCTGCTTCCGGGAACGAGCTTCAACAACGCGACCATCGCGCGACGGCAGCTGATGCGGCCGTATCCCGCCTACGGGGACGTCAACACGACGAACAACGACGGCAAGACGTGGTACAACTCGGCCCAGTTCAGCCTGCAGAAGCGCTTCAACAGGGGCTACACGCTGGGCCTGTCCTACACGTGGTCGCACTGGGAGCAGGCGACCGAATACCTGTACGCCGGCGACGCCACGCCGACCCGGATGGTCTCCGACCTGGACGTGCCGCACAGGCTGTCGGTCAGCGGCATCTACGAGTTCCCGTTCGGGAAGGGCAAGCGGTTCATGTCGGACGCGAGCGGCTTCGTGGAGGGCCTGGTCGGCGGCTGGCAGATCCAGGGCGTCTACACGTTCCAGAGCGGCTTCCCTGTCCGGTTCGGGACCGACGCCTTCTACAACGGCAGCGACCCCGTCGATGGCTCGGACATCGCGATCGACGACAAGAGCACGCTGAGGTGGATCAATACCGACGTCTTCACGTCCATCCTCAATGGCACGTCGACCAATGCCACGCCGGTCGACCACCTGCGGACGCTGCCGTTCCTGTTCGATGACGTGCGCGCCGACACGATCAACAACATCGACCTGTCGCTCATCAAGAGCGTTTCGTTCTCGAACGGCATGAGGCTGGAGCTGCGGGCCGAGTTCATCAACGCGTTCAACAATCCGTATCTCGCGACGGGCAACGGGCAGATCGTCGTCAACCCGACGTCGTCGACCTTCGGGCGGATCACGGCGTCGAACCAGCAGAACTACGCACGCCGCGCACAGATCGGCGCGAAGTTCATCTTCTAGCGATCACACAAGGCCGGCGCCGCGTGTGGGCGGCGCCGGTCTGTCTTCCGCACAGCGCTCCCGGTAGCGGCTCTCGCGGTAGACGGCGATCGGATCGACGGCGCCGCCACGCACCCGGCGGGCCATGGCAAGGATGGGGGCGATGTCGGTCGTGAAGGCCTGCTTCAGCGCGGCGAGGGCCATGATGGCGTCGTTGCGCTCCTGGTGCTCCGCGAGCGCCGCCCGATCGACGAGGCACGCCTGCACGTAGGCGCGCTGCACCTCCATGGCGCTCGCCATCAGCGACTCGATCGGATCGGTCACGTTGTGCGACTGGTCGAGCATGTAGCACGGGTCGAACCCGGCGACGCCCTCCTCTTCGGCCGCGACCAGTTCGTTGAACACGAGAAAGAGCTGGAAGGGCTTGATCGATCCGGCGTCCAGGTCGTCGTCGCCGTACTGGCTGTCGTTGAAGTGGAACCCGCCCAGCTTCCCGAACTGGATGAGGCGGGCGACGATCATCTCGATGTTCACGTTCGGCGCGTGATGGCCGAAGTCCACCAGCGAGAACGCGCGGTCCCCCAGTTCGCGGGCGCAGTGGTAGCTGACGCCCCAGTCGTTGAGGACCGTCGAGTAGAACGCGGGCTCGTAGAGCTTGTGCTCGATGAACAGGCGCCAGCCATCCGGCAGGCGCGCGTAGATGGCGCGGAGGCTCTCGAGATAGCGGTCGAGCGCCCGGCGGACGTGCTGCTGGCCCGGGAAGTTGCCGCCGTCGCCGATCCAGACCGAATGCGCCCGGGCGCCGAGTGCCAGGCCCACCTCGATGCAGTGCAGGTTGTGGGCGACGGCCTGCTCGCGGACCGCCGGGTCCGTGTGCGACAGGCTGCCGAACTTGTACGACAGCGCCTGGCCGGGCTGATCCTCGAAGGTGTTCGAGTTGGTCGTGCCGAGGGTGAGGCCCCGGCCGGCGGCAAACGCCTTGAGCGCGGCAGGATCGTCGGGCTCGTCCCAGGGGATGTGCAGCGACACGTCCGGCGTGATGCAGGCCAGGCGGTTGATGACGTGGCAATCGTCGATCTTCTCGAACACGTCGCGCGGCTCGCCCGGGCCGGGGAATCGCGCGAAGCGGGTCCCGCCCGTCGCGACGCCCCAGGAGGGCACGGCCACGGAAAATTCCACCGCGCGAGCCTGGATGACCGCGATGTCGATGCCGCGCCTCGCCAGCTGCCGCGCGAGGTGGTCGTAGTCGTCGCCCAGCGCCGCCCCGGCCCGGCGCCAGTCGCGCTCGATGTAATCGTCCCAGGCGATGGTCATGACCTGTGTTATACAACTTCGCGATCATGAACGCCACACGCCGCACGCGGCTCCTCCTGACCGGCATGCTGCTCCTCGTTGGCGCGCTGGCGCTCGCCGCGGCCCAGGGCGCGCCATCCGGCCTCACGGACCTCGAACGCCGTTTCGCGTCGCCGCCCGACGATGCGCGGATCATGATGCGGTGGTGGTGGTTCGGCCCGACGGTGACCAACGCCGGCCTCGAGCGCGAGATGCGCCTCATGAAGGAGGGCGGCATCGGCGGCTTCGAGATCCAGCCCGTCTATCCCGTCGTCCTCGACGATCCCGTCCTGGGGTTCGAGACGCACCCGTTTCTTTCGGACGCCTTTCTCGACCACGTGCGCTTCGCCGCCGCGAAGGCCGCAGAACTCGGCCTCCGCGCCGACCTGACACTCGGCAGCGGCTGGCCGTTCGGGGGGCCGCAGGTCGGCATCGGCCACGCCGCCGGGAAACTGAGGATCGAGCGCACGCCCGTGCCTCCAGGCGCACAGCGGGTCGCGGTGCCGGACATCCGCGCCGGCGAACGGTTGCTGGCGGCGTTCCTGGCCCCGTCGTCGCCCGCGACGACGACGAAGGGACTGCAGGAGGTCTCGAACGTCTCCGACGGACTCGTCCGCCTGCCGGACCTCGCGCCGCAGGCCCGCGAGGTGCTGTTCTTCATCAGCAGCCGCACCGGCATGATGGTGAAACGACCGGCCGTCGGCGCTGAGGGACTCGTCCTCAATCATTACGATCGCGCCGCCGTCGACCACTACCTGGCGACCGTCGGCGACCCCCTGCTGTCGGCGTTCGGCGCGGCGCCGCCGTACGCCGTGTTCTGCGACAGCCTCGAGGTGTACGAATCCGACTGGACCGGCGACTTCCTCGAGGCGTTCAAGGCGCGCCGCGGCTACGACCTGCGGCCGCTCCTGCCCGCGCTCACGCTCGACGCCGGGCCGGCCACCTCCGCGATCCGCCGCGACTGGGGCCGCACGCTGACGGACCTCCTCGACGACCGGTTTCTCGCGCCCATGCGGGAATGGGCGGCGAAGCGCGGCACGCGGTTCCGCATTCAGGGTTACGGCATTCCGCCGGCCACGATCTCGAGCAATGCCGGCGTCGACCTGCCCGAGGGCGAGGGCGCGCAGTGGAAGACGCTGCGCGCGTCGCGGTGGGCGGCATCCATCGGGCATCTCTACGATCGGCCCGTCATCTCGTCCGAAACCTGGACGTGGCTCCACTCGCCGTCGTTCATGGCCTCGCCCCTCGACATGAAGGCGGAGGCCGACCTGCACTTCCTGCAGGGCATCAACCAGCTCATCGGCCACGGCTGGCCCTACACCGCCGACGGCGTCGCCTATCCCGGATGGCGGTTCTACGCGGCCGGGGTCTTCAACGAGAAGAACCCCTGGTGGATTGTCTTTCCCGATGTCGCGCGGTACCTGCAGCGCGTCA
Organism: Vicinamibacterales bacterium; assembly: GCA_046496425.1. Taxonomy (GTDB): domain Bacteria; phylum Acidobacteriota; class Vicinamibacteria; order Vicinamibacterales; family JAKQTR01; genus JAKQTR01. Next base: position 9,028 of record JAWOGY010000152.1, on the reverse strand, counting down.
GTTTTCTCCTGCGCCAGGGACGGCCGTCGAACGACATTGCGTTCTACCTCCCGAACGACGACGCGTGGGCCCGGTTCGTGCCGGGGAAGGTCGGAAGCTTCATCGAGGGCATGAACCAGCGCCTGGGGCCGGATATCGTGCCCGCCATTCTCGACGCCGGGTTCAACCTCGACTTCGTCGACGACACGGTGCTGGCCGGGCGGGGCCGCGTTGAGAATGGCCGGCTCGCAATCGGCCAGAGCCGGTATCGCGCGATCGTCCTGCCCGATGTCGAACGGATGCCCGCGGAGACGATCCGCGTCCTCGAGACGTTCGCGAAGCAGGGCGTTCACGTGTTCGCGACGCGGCGCACGCCGGCGCTCGCGCCAGGCTACCTGGCCACGCCGGCCGACCACGCCGGGGTCGCGGCGGTGGCCAATCGCCTGTTTCGCGGCCCGGCGCCCGCCGGCGTGTTGGTGGCGCGCGACGCCGATTTGTCCGCCGCGCTGAGGTCCCGGCTGACACCCGACTTGGCCGTGTCCGCCGCGCCGGCCGACATCGGGTTCGTGCACCGCCGCACGGACGAGGCCGACATCTACTTCGTCGCCAACACGTCGAACAGGCCCCTGGCCATTGACGCCACGTTCCGCGTCGCCGCCGCCACCGCCCGGCAGTTGAACCCGCTCGACGGATCGGCCGCGTCAATCGAGGTCCGTCGCGCGCCGGGCCGGGCCGATGCGACGGTGGCCCTCGCTCTTGCCGCCTACGGGTCCACAGTGATCGTGTTCCCCACGGGTCCGGCGCCTGGCGCGCGGCCGCCGGCGGCCGGCGCACGGCCGGCGGCGGTGCCATCGCCGCTCGACATCAGCACCGGCTGGCGTGTGGCATTCGGCCCTGCGGGCGCGCCCGAGGAGTGGGCCACGCTGCGATCGTGGACCGACGACGAGGCGACGCGGCATTTCTCGGGCGTGGCGGTGTACGAGAAGGCCATCGACGTGCCGGCCGCCATGCTGGACCGCGGGCTGGCCGTCACGCTCGACCTGGGCGCGCCGCAGCCGATCGAGGCCGGCGGGCCGGGGGCCCGCATGCAGGCGTGGGTTGACGCGCCGGTGCGCGACGCCGCCGTCGTCTTCGTCAACGGCCGGCGCGCGGGGTCCGCCTGGTGCCCGCCCTACGCCGTCGACGTGACGTCGGCGCTCCGGCCGGGCCCCAACCTCGTGCGCATCGAAGTGGCGAATCTCGCCATCAACCACATGGCTGGTCGCGCGCTGCCCGACTACAAACTGCTGAACCTGCGGTACGGCACGCGCTTCGAGCCCCAGGACATGGGCAAGGTGCGGCCGGTGCCCGCGGGACTCTTCGGCCCCATTCGCCTCGTCGCCGCTCCGGTCCGTCCGCCGGCGATGCCGGCCCGATAGGACCCACAGATGGCTGACGATTCCACCGCGCGCCGCGCCGAACCGGTCGACGAGTTCGAGCGGGAGCCCGTGCCCGAGCGCGCCTGGCTCGGGTTCTCGAGCTTCCTCGGCCAGTACGCCGGCGAGCACACGGCCGGCACCGAGTTGATGATCGGCCCCCTGTTCATCGCGTCGGGGGTGAGTGCCATCGACGTGGTCGGGGGCCTCTTCGCGGGCAACCTGCTCGCCGTGCTGAGCTGGGTGTTCCTGACGGCCCCCATCGCGGTGCGCGCGCGCCTGACGCTGTACTTCCAGCTCGAGAAAATCTGCGGGCGCCGTCTTGTCACCGCCTACAACCTGGCCAACGGGGTGATGTTCTGCTTCCTGGCCGGGGCCATGGTCACGGTGAACGCGACGGCGGCGGGCCTCTGGTTCGACATCGCGATGCCGGGCCTGAACGACGTCTACCCGAACAGCGCCGGCTGGGTGGTGACCGTCCTCGTGATGGGCGCGCTCATGACCGTCGTGGCGGCGTACGGCTACAGGGTGGTGGCCCGCATCGCGAACATCGCCGCGCCGTGGATGGTGCTGATGTTCGTCGCCTACGGCGTCATTGGCGCGCGCCAGCTCGGCATCGACTCGGTGGGCGAGTTCTGGCCGAAGGCGCAGGAGCTGATCTGGACCGGCGGGGAGCCGCTCGCGGGGCGTGCGAAGTTCACCTTCTGGCACGTGATGTTCTTCGCGTGGTTCTGCAACATGGCGATGCACATCGGCATGGCCGATCTCAGCGTGTTCCGCTACGCGCGAAAGTCCTGGTACGCCGTCGGCACGCCCGCCGGCATGTACCTGGGCCACTTCATCGCGTGGCTGTCGGCCTCCATCCTCTACGCGCACCAGCTTCACGTGACGCCGGAGAACACCGCGGTGCTGCCGGGGCCCCTCGCCTACAACGCGGCGGGGATCGCCGGCGTCATGTGCGTCATCGTGGCCGGCTGGACGACCGCGAACCCGACGATCTACCGCGCCGGCCTCGCCTTCCAGGCCATCTCGCCGTCCTCCTCGCGGTACCGCGTGACGCTGCTGACCGGCGCGGTTGCGACTGTGGCAGGGCTGTTCCCGGCCATCGCCATGAAACTCCTCGACTTCGTGGCTCTCTACGGACTCGTGCTGATGCCGATGGGAGCCGTCGTCTTCGTGGACTTCTGGCTGGCAGGGAGATTCGGCTTCCGAAGCCGGTACGCGGAGCGGGCGGGCGTCCCGATCAACTGGGCGGCGGCCGTCGCCTGGGTCGCGACCCTCGTCCTGTGCCTCGCGGTGGTCAACACGGGAGGCCTGCAGATCTACTTCGTCGGCCTTCCCGGCTGGTTCGTCGCAGCACTCCTCTACATCGTCATGAGCCGCCTGGTGCAGCGGAAGGAGGTGCGATCGTGAAACGCGCTGCGCAACTCGTGTCGCTCGCCGCTTTGGCCGGGACCATCGTGCCGCCTGCGCTGTTCTTCACGGGGGACCTGGCGCTGGATGCCGCGAAGTGGTGGATGCTGCTGGCGGCCGTCGCCTGGTTCGCCTCGGCGCCGCTGTGGATGGACCGGTGAAAAAAGTCGTCGCGCTGCTCGCAGCGACGATGCTCTCGGGCGCGCAGCAGCCCATCGATCGTCTCGCCCTGGTGACGCGCCACAATGTGTCGCTTGACCGGCTCGACGCCGAGTCGCCCCTGTCGGTCGGCAACGGCGAGTTCGCGTTCACCGTCGATGCGACCGGCCTGCAGACGTTCCCGGCGCTGTACGAGCAGACCATCCCCCTCGGCACACTGTCCCAGTGGGGCTGGCACACGTGGCCGAACCCGGACGGATGGCACATCGACCGGTTTGCCTTCACAAAGTTCGCAAGCCACGGCCGCAAGGTGGGCTACGCGGACATTCCCGGCGACCGCACCCCCGAGATCGACTGGCTTCGCGCCAACCCTCATCGCCTGCACCTGGGCCGGATCGGTTTCCGGCTGACGCGCGCGGACGGATCGGCGGCCTCGCCCTCCGACCTCACCGAGGTCCGTCAGACCCTCGACCTCTGGAACGGCGTCATCGTCAGTCACTTCAGTTTCGACGGCGAGCCGGTGGACGTGGAGACCGTGAGCCACCCGGCGCTCGACGGTATCGGCGTGAAGGTCAGGTCGCCGCTCCTCCGGACCGGCCGCCTGGCGATCGAGTTCCGGTTCCCGTACGGGACCGGGCAGACGACGGCGGCGGACTGGACGAAGCCGGAGGCGCACCGGACCGCGCTCTCGCAGCCGCATCCGGACGAAGCCCGCTTCGCCCGCACGCTCGACGCCGACGCCTACCACGCCGCGGTTCGTTGGGAGCCCGGCGGAACGATGGCGGAATCCGGCCCGCACGCGTACGTCCTGTCGGCGGCGCCCGGATCGGGCACCTTCACGGTCACGTCGGTATTCACGCCGAAGCCGCTGGGGGCGCGTCCGCCCTCCTTTGACGACACCGTGTCCGCGGCGCGTGCGCACTGGAACCAATTCTGGTCCACCGGCGGCGCCATCGACCTTGCGGGCAGCGAGGATCCGCGCTGGCGGGAACTCGAGCGCCGTATCGTGCTGTCGCAGTACCTCACGGCCATCCAGTGCGCGGGGCGTTACCCGCCGCAGGAGTCGGGCCTGACGTTCAACAGCTGGGAAGGCAAGTTCCACCTCGAGATGCACTGGTGGCACGCCGCGCAGTTCGCGCTGTGGGGACACCTGCCGCTGCTGGAGAAGAGCCTCGGCTATTACGACGCCATCCTCCCGAAGGCGAAAGCCACCGCGGCGCGCCAGGGGTACGCGGGCGCACGCTGGCCGAAGATGACGGGCCCGGCGGGTGACGAGTCGCCGTCCGGCGTCGGTCCGTTCCTCGTCTGGCAGCAGCCGCACCCGATCTTCTTCGCGGAGCTTGTCTACCGGCAGCGTTCCGACCGCGCGACGCTCGAGCGCTTCCGCGAGGTGGTGTTCGAGACCGCCGAGTTCATGGCCTCGTTTCCGGCCTGGGACGAGCGCGCGCGGCGCTTCGTGCTCGGGCCGCCGCTGAACTGCGCGCAGGAGCGGCATCCGAAAGACATCACGATCAACTGCGCGTTCGAGCTCCAGTACTGGGCCTGGGGCCTCGGTGCGGCCCAGACGTGGCGCGAGCGCCTCGGCCTGCCCCGGGAGCCGCGCTGGGACGGCGTGCTCAAGAGTCTGGCCGCGCCCATCGTCGCCGACGGCAGGTACCTGTTCGCGGAGACCGCGCCGGACACGTATGCGAACCCGCGGTGGGCGACGGACCACCCGTCGGTGGTCGCGATGTTCGGCGTGCTGCCGGGCGCGGGCGTCGATCGGGAGGCAATGGCGCGCACCGTCGACTGGATCCGGGCGCACTGGGACTGGCCTTCCACGTGGGGCTGGGACTACCCGATGGTGGCCATGACCGCCGCGCGCCTGGGCCAGCCCGGCATGGCCGTGGACGCGCTGCTCATGGACACCCCCAAGAACGTCTACCGCGCGAACGGCCACAATCACCAGCGCCCCGGCCTCACGATCTACCTGCCCGGCAATGGCGCCCTGCTCTATGCCGCGGCCATGATGGCTGCCGGGTGGGACGGCGCACCGGACGGGAATGCGCCCGGCTTTCCGCGTGACGGACGATGGGTGGTGCGGTGGGAAGGGTTGAGAAGGGCGCCGTGACGAAGAAGAAGCAAGAAGTCAGAAGGGCCAACTGGCGATTGTCAGAAGCAAGAAGACGAGAGTTCGGCGAAACAGGCCTTCCTTCTGGCTTCTGGATTCTTGCTACTTGCTTCTAACTTCACTTCAGCTCCAGGATCGCGACCGACTTCGCCGGCAGGGTGACGGTGAGCGTGCCGCCGCCGAGCGTCACGCCGTCGAGAGGTGCGGGCCTGACGGCGTCCGGCGCCGCGAACGTGTTGTGCGCCCGCATGGCCGGTGCCGTGAGGACCCGGCCCGCCGCTGACGTCGCGCTGACGCCCGTGAGCGCCACGGTGAGCGTGGCCGGCTGATGGGGATGCGTGTTCACGAGGGACAGATGAACCGCGCGGCCGTCGGCTGTGCGGGTGGCCGACGCGCTGACGGCCGGGATCGTCTCGCCGCCGAATGCATAGCCGGGCGACTGCAGTTCGACCGGCAGGAACGTGCCGCCCTGGTGCACCTTGAACATTTCGAACACCCAGTAGGTGGGCGTCCGGAGCATCTTCTCCTTGTCGGTGAGGATCATCGCCTGGAGGACGTTCACGGTCTGGGCGATGTTCGTCATCTTCACCCGATCGGCGTGGCGGTGGAAGATGTGGAAGTTGAGCCCGGCGACCACCGCGTCGCGCAGGGTGTTCTGCTGATAGAGGAAGCCCGGCTCGGTGCCCGGCTCGACGTCGTACCACGTGCCCCACTCGTCGATGATGAGGCCCACGCGCTTCTGGGGATCCGCCTTGTCCATGATCGTCTTGTGGCGGGCGACCATCTCGTCCAGTTTCAGCGTGCGGCTGAGCGTGGAGAACCACTGATCCTCGTCGAACTGCGTGGCCGATCCCTTGGTGCGCCAGTTGCCCGTGGGGAGCGTGTAGTAGTGGAGCGACAGGCCGCTCATGAACCGGGCCGCCGCGCCCATCATGACCTCGGTCCAGTTGAAGTTGCTGCCGTCGGCGCCGCTCGCGATGCGGTACACGGGGTGCGCGCGGTCGTAGTTCTTGATGAACGTGTTGAACTTGCGGAATTCGTCGGCATAGTACTCGGGGCGCATGTTGCCGCCGCAGCCCCACGGCTCGTTCCCGATGCCGAAGTACGGCACGCGCCACGGCGTGTCGCGCCCGTTCTGGCGCCGGAGGTTCGCCATCGGCGAGCTGGCGCCGGAGGTGAGGTACTCCACCCACTCCATCATTTCCTGGGCCGTTCCGCTCCCGACATTGCCGGTGATGTACGCGTCGGTGCCGAGCTGCTCGACCAGGTCCATGAACTCGTGTGTGCCGAAGCTGTTGTCCTCGACCACGCCGCCCCAGTGGGTATTGATCATCGACGGCCGCTTCTCGCGCGGCCCGATGCCGTCTTTCCAGTGGTACTCGTCGGCAAAACAGCCGCCCGGCCACCGCAGGACCGGGATGTTCAGCGCCTTGAGCGCAGCCACGACGTCATGGCGGATGCCTCTCGTGTTCGGGATGGGGGAAGCCGGGCCGACCCAGATACCCTCGTAGATCCCGCGGCCCAGATGCTCGGCGAAGTGGCCGTAGATGTGGCGGCTGACGACCGGGCCAGGCTGATCGGCGCGCAGGGTGGCGGCCATCGTCACGGGCGGCGCCGTCGAGGAGGCTGCGGGCGCCTGCGAAGACGCCCGCGACGGCACGAACGCGAGCGCTGCCGCGGTGAACAGGAAGAGGGCCTGCCTGGGGCGGTGATGCGGCTTCATGAGCCGCGATTCTTGGCTCCTGGCCGGCGGATGTCAAGCTATCATGCGACACCATGACCCACCTTCGCGACCTCTGGGACGAGCGGGAATCGGCGTCGTTCGGCGACGATCCGCTCGAACTCCTCCGATACCGCTCGAACCTGCTCGGCTCGGACCAGCGCATCACCAACTACGGCGGCGGCAACACGAGCGGGAAGTTCGACATCCCCGATCCCGTCACCGGCGCGGCGGTGCGCGTGCTGGCGGTGAAGGGCAGCGGCGGCGATCTCGGCACGATGACGCGCGGCGGGTTCGCGCTGCTGGATCTCGGGCGGCTGCTCCAGTTGCGCGACGTCTACAGGGGCGAGGCGCACGAGGACGGGATGGTGGCGCACTACCCGCGCTTCAGCGTCGCCAACCACGGCGTGGCGCCGTCAATCGACACGCCGCTGCACGCGTTCCTGCCGTTCGCCCACGTCGACCATCTGCACCCGGACTGGGCGATCGCGCTCGCCGCGAGCGCCAACGGCAGGGCGAAGCTGGACGAGTTCAACCGCCGCTTCGGCCGGAGGCTGATCTGGGTGCCATGGCAGCGGCCAGGGTTCGAGCTGGCGATGATGCTGCACAGCGCGATCGACGCCCAGCCGGACGCGGAGGGCATCGTCCTGGCGAGCCACGGCCTGTTCACGTGGGGAGCGACCTCGCGCGAGTGCTACCTCAATACGTCGGCCATTATCGACGAACTCGGCACCTTCGTCCTGGAGCACCAGGCGAGGATCGCGAGCTTCGGAGGTGCGCGGCACGCGGCGCGCCAGGACCGCCACGAAGTCGCGGCGGCCGTGCTGCCGTTCCTGCGGGGGCGCCTCGCGACGGTGCGCCGCTCGATTGGCGCGTTCGACGATTCCCCGGAGACGCTGGAGTTTGTCAACGCCCGCGACGCGAAACCCCTCGCCGAGGTCGGCACGAGCTGCCCGGACCACTTCGTGCGCACGCGCATCAAGCCCCTGATGGTCGACTGGGATCCGGTCGCGGGAACCCTCGACACCCTCCGCGAGGCCATCTCCAAGGGAGCGGAGCGCTACCGCGGCGAGTACACGGAGTACTACCACGCGTTCGCGACACCGCAGTCGCCGCCATTGCGCGACCCGAACCCCTCGGTGGTGCTCGTTCCCGGCGTCGGAATGTTCGCCTTCGGCGCGAACAGCCTGGAGGCCCGCTACACGGCCGAGTTCTACCGGAACGCCATCCGCGTGATGGCCGGGGCGAGCGCCCTCGGAGGAGGCCGCACCGCCGATGGCCCGCTGTCACAGCCGAAGAGCGAGGAGCAGGCGGCCGGCTTCACGGCCGTCACCAACTACGTGGCCCTGCCCGGCCGCGAGGCCTTCAACATCGAGTACTGGGCGCTCGAGGAGGCCAAGCTGCAGCGCATGCCGCCGCCGAAGGCACTCACCCGCCGCGTCTGCCTGATCGTCGGCGGCGGCAGCGGGATCGGCCGGGCGGCGGCCTTGAAGGCCGCCGCCCTCGGCGCGCATGTCGTCGTGGCCGACGTCGACGAACCGGCCGCCGCGCAGACGGCGCAGGAGGCCACGCGGATCGCCGGGCCCGACTCCGCCGCGCCGTGCGCCGTGGACATCACCGATCGCGACAGCATCCGCCGCATGATCCGCCTGACGATCCAGCGATTCGGCGGCCTCGACATCGTGATCAACACCGCTGCCGCGTTTCCCTCGCCCGATCTCGCCGGCCGCATCAGGGACGAACAGTGGGCTTCGACGTTCGCGCTCAACGTGACGGCGAACTACCTGCTCGCGGACGAAGCCGCGGCGGTCCTGCAGGGTCAGGGCACGCCGGCCGCGATCGTGCTCACGAGCTCGGCCAACGCGGTGGTGCCGAAAATGGGGAGCGAGGCGTACGACGTCAGCAAGAGCGCCGTCAGCCATCTCGTGCGAGAACTGGCCATCAGGCTGGCCCCAGTGGTCCGCGTCAACGGCATCGCGCCCGCCACGGTCGTCGACGGGTCCGCGATGTTCCCGCGCGACCGCGTGCAGGCGTCGCTGACCAAGTACGGAATTTCGTGGACCGATGCGGAGAGCACCGACGAACTGCGCGGCGCGCTCGCGCGCTTCTACGCGGGCCGAACGCTCATCGGCCAGCCGATCACTCCAAAGCTGTGCGCCGAGGCCATCCTGTGGCTCGCAGGCGATGGCAGCGGCCGGACCACCGGCCACATCATCCCGGTGGACGGCGGAC
>JAWOGY010000054.1:0-12445 GCA_046496425.1 Vicinamibacterales bacterium | reverse complement strand
CCCCTAGCCGTACCCCACCTCAGCGAGCCTGCCCTTGAGCCGCCGGCGCGCCTCGTTCACCCGCCATTTCAGCGTGCCGACCGGGATGCCGAGCATCCCGGCTATGTCGTTGTAACTGTGCTCGCCGGCTGAGGCCAGCAGCAGGGCATCGCGCAGTTTGGGAGCCAGCCTCGAAATCTCGCGCCGGATGTGCCCGCGCAGCTCCTTGTCGAGCACCGCCTGCTCCTGCGTCCGCCCGGCGTCGGGCACTTGCCACTCGGTGTCCTCCGGCGGCTGGACAAAGCGGCGAATCATCGTCTTCACGTTCCGGCGCCGTGTGAGCGCCTTCCTCCAGGCGATAGAGAGGAGCCAGGTCTTGAAGCTGGCGTCTTCCCTGAAGTCCTGGAGATGCCGGAACGCCGCCACGAATGCCTCCTGCGCCACCTCTTCGGCGTCCTCCCGGGTGCCCAGCGCGGCCAGGGCCGCCCGGAAGACCGCCGTCCGGTGCCGGTCCACCAGCGTCCCGAACGCGGCATCGTCGCCCCGCCGGGCCCGCTCGACCAGCTCCGGATCGCTCACACCCACTGTAGACACACGCTCCCTCGCCCCGGTTGGGTAGTGTAGTACACTCTGGAGGCTGGTCGTGGATCGCACTGCGGCCCGGACCCTGTGCAATCTCAGCCTGTGAACTGTGTCAGGGCCGGAAGGCAGCAGCACTAAGCGGACCCTGCGATGTGCCGCAGGACAACCCGGGCCGCAGTGGGATCCACGACCGGTACTCTGCTTTCTGAATTCTGGCTGCTGTCTTCTGACTTCTGACGTCGTCCTGCAATGTCCTACACCGTCATCGCCCGCCGCTGGCGGCCGCAGAAACTCGACGAGGTGATCGGCCAGCGGGCCGTCACGCAGACGCTCCGCAACGCCATCACGAGAGGCCGCATCGCCCAGGCGTTCGTGTTCGCCGGGCCCCGCGGCGTGGGCAAGACCACGACCGCCCGCATCCTCGCCCGGATGCTGAACTGCGAGCAGGGGCCCACGCCCGACCCGTGCGGCGCCTGCGATCCCTGCCGCGAGATCGCCGAAGGCCGCGACATGGACGTGCTCGAACTCGACGCGGCCACGCACACCGGCATCGACAACATCCGCGACGTCATCATCTCGGGGCTCGCGATCCTGCCGGCCCGCGATCGGTACAAGGTCTTCGTCATCGACGAGGTCCACCAGCTCTCCTCGTCGTCGTTCAACGCGCTGCTGAAGTCCATCGAGGAGCCTCCGCCGCACGTGGCGTTCATCATGGCCACCACGGCGCCGGACAAGATCCCGGACACGATCGTGTCCCGGTCGCAGGTGTTCGAGTTCAAGACGATCTCGAGCCGCCTCATCGGGGAGCAGTTGTCGAAAATCGCGAAGGCCGACGGCATCGACGCCTCGCCGGAGGCCATCGCGCTGGTGGCGCGGTCGGCCGAGGGCAGCATGCGCGACGCCGAGACGGCGTTCGACCAGGTAATCGCCTTCGCCGGCAATACGGTCGCCGTCGACGACGTGGCCACGGTGCTCGGCCTCGTCGGCCGCGACCTGCTCTTCGACGTCATGACGGCCGTCGCCGACGAGAACGGCCCGGCGGCGTTCGAACTCGCGGGCCGGGCCGTCGAAGCGGGCTACGAGCTCCGGCTCCTGTGCCGCGAACTGTCGCGCCTGGTCCGCGACCTGCTGGTGCTGTCGGTCGACCCTTCGCGCTTCTCGGACCCCGACGTCGCGCCCGAAGCCGACCACGAACGGCTGCGACTGCTTGTCGGCCGGTTCTCGCGCGAGGACCTGCTGCGGTCCTTCGACGTGCTGACGCGCGCCGAGAGCGAGGTCCGCGCCGCGGCCGAGCCGCGCTACAACTTCGAGATGGCCCTGCTGCGCTGGATTCACCTGCGCAAGCTCACGCCGCTTGCCGATCTTGTCGAACGCCTCGAGAGCGGAGCGCCGCTTGCGGCCGGGCCCGGCCCCCGCTCGCCGGGAGGCTCCTCGGCGGCGCCGCGGCCCGCGCCATCGTCGTCCGCCTCCGTGGCCCGCAAGCTCTCGTCGGCGCCCGCCCGCCCGGCCGCCGCACCGGCGCCCGCGAGACCGCCGGCCGCGCCCGCCGCGGCACGGCCCGCGGCCGAGGATCCCGGACCCGACCCGCCCGAAGCCGGCGTGCAGGCTGGCACTGCGCTCAAGGAGGCGTTTCTTTCCGTCATCGAAAAGAAGCGCCCGATGGTCTACGGCACCATCGTCGCGCAGGCCCAGCGGATCGATGTCGACGGCGATCGCATCGTCTTCCGCTACGGTCCGGTCCAGACGATGCTCGGCGACGGAGTGGTCCGCGAGAAGGCGTGGCTCGAGGACCTGGCGACGGCGCTGGCAGGGCGCCGGATCTCGGTCGCAGCCGACATCGCGAAGGGCGAGCCGGGCGCCGCGCCCGCGCGTCCGGCCGCGCGGGGCGCCGCCCCGGCCGATCCGGTTCGCGACCTGAAGGCGGAGGCCATGAGGGACCCGTTGCTGCAGTCGCTGCTCGACGTCATCCCGGCCGAAGTGAAGGACGTCACGGAACTGAAATAGCCATGAACATCCAGAAGATGATGAAAGACGCGCAGCGGATGCAGGAGCAGATGCAGCGCCAGATGGCCGACCTCCGGATCGAAGCCACGGCCGGCGGCGGCATGGTGAAGGTCGTGGTGAACGGCCTGAAGCAGATCCACTCGCTCACGATCGATCCCGAGGTGGTGTCGAAAGACGACGTCGAGATGCTGCAGGACCTGATTCTCGCCGCCATCAACGACGCCAACCGGAAGGCCGACGAGGCGATGTCGCAGCAACTGGGCGGCCTGATGGGCGGCCTGAAACTTCCGGGCATGTAGCCGCTCCGGTCAGCCACGCATGTCCCAGCCGGAACCACTCACGCGTCTCATCGACGAACTGCAGCGCTTGCCGGGCATCGGCCGCAAGAGCGCGCAGCGCCTCGCGTTCCACGTCCTGAAGACGCCGCGCGAGCGGGCCGACCTGCTCTGCGAGGCGATACGCGACGTCAAGGAACGCGTCACCTACTGCTCGATCTGCAACAATGTCACCGACGCGGACCCCTGCGGGGTGTGCACGGACGAGTCGCGGGACCACCGGGTGATCTGCGTCGTCGAGGAGCCGCCCAACGTGCTCGCCATCGAGCGGAGCCGCGACTACAACGGCACATATCACGTGCTGATGGGCGCGCTCTCGCCGCTGCAGGGCATCGGGCCGGACGAGCTGCGCATCAAGGGCCTGCTCGGCCGCATCGACGCCGGCGGCGCGGACGAGGTGATCCTGGCGACCAACCCGAACGTCGAAGGCGAGGCCACCGCCCACTACCTCGCGAGGCTTCTCAAGCCGCTGGGGGTGCGCGTGACGCGCATCGCGATGGGCGTGCCCGTCGGCAGCGACCTCGAGTACGCCGACGACATCACGATGCACAAGGCCATGGAGGGCCGCCGGGAGCTCTGACATGCTGCCGCTGTCGATCCAGGTGCCGGCCTCGATTGTGCTGCTCGCGGGAGGCGCCATGGCCTGCTTCGCTGGCTACCGCCTCTTCCGTCTGGTGCTGGGCGTGTACGGCTTCATCCTGGGCGCGCTGCTCGCCAGTTCGATGGTCGGCTCGAGCGGCACCTGGACCGTCGTGCTCGCCGCGATTGGCGGAGGCGCGCTCGGCGCCCTCGTGCTCGTGGCCGGCTACTTCGTGGGCGTGGCGCTCATCGGCGCCGGGCTCGGGGCGCTGGCGGTCAACCTGGCGTGGAAGCCCTTCGGCGGCGACCCGCACTGGGCCGTCGTGCTCGTCGTTGCGGCCGTCGGCGCCATTGCCGCCATGTCCTTCCAGCGGTACGTGATCATCCTGGCGACCGCCTTTGGCGGAGCCTGGACGCTGCTGGTGGGCGCCGCGGCGTTGATGGCCGGACCGGGCGCCCGCGCCGCGTCGGCCGGGTCGGACGTCTGGGTCGTCTATCCGAACTACACCGGGCCGAACGGCGTCTGGGTGTACGTCGCGTGGATTGCCACCGCGCTCACCGGGACCTACGTCCAGCTGCGCACCGGCGGCAAGACGAAAGCGCGGAAGCGATGACCCGGGGCTCCATCCTCCTTCACTTTCTGACGTACAGCTGGAAGCGGGGGAACGCGAACGTGCCGGCGGTGTCGTCGACGACGTTGACCTGGCACGTGTAGAGGCCCGGCGCAAGCGCGCCGGCCGGCACGATCATCTCGAAGCTGACGGCCTTCCGATCCGCGACGTTGACCTGCTGCGCGGTGACCAGTTCCGTCTGCAGCACGCGCTGGCTGCCCTTGTAGAACGCGATGTTCGAGAGCACCTTGACCGGCGCGGCCGCCTTTCCGGGATCGTACACCTCGTAGTAGAAGACCATCGGCTGGGCCGCCGTGACGACGCGCGCGACGTTGGCCACCAGTTCCTGGCCGTCGCGCTGCAGCGGGTTGGAGGCGTTCTTCTTCGCCACCGTCTGGCGCTGCGAGGCGAGCACCACCGAGCTCAGCCGCAGCGGATTGCGATCGAGGTTCGGCACGACCAGCGTCGAGTCGAACGACCCGAAGGTCCCGAGCTGGTTTTCGCGGATGACGACCTTCAGGCGGTAGAGCCCGGGCGGCAGCTCGAAACTGGTGCCGTACTGCACGTTGCGGCGCTGCACCTCTTCAGTGGCGGCCACCGACAGTTTCACCGTGTCCTGGATCCAGGCGACGGGCCGGTTCTGGCCGTCGCGGATGACGCCGAGCACGTCGAGTGTGGCCCGCTCCTTGTCGCTGGCTCGCGAGAACTGCACCTGCGAGCCGGGCACGATGAACCACACCGGTACGAAGTAGCGGTTCTCCTTCAGGCGGAAGTAGCCGGCCGCCCCGTGCACCGGGAGGTCCGTGATCGGCAGATCCGAGAGCAACTGCTCCTGCATCTGCTGCGCCCGGTCGTCCCTTCCCGAGTGCGCGAAGTCGCGCGGCGCGTAGTACCCCGAGCGGAACTCCAGCTTCAGGCCCGGCTGCTTCGCCGTCACGCGGATGCGGCGGAAACGCCCGTCCTGAGCCGGGTTGGCGCTCGTGTAGCCGAGGAGGTAGTACGACGAGGTGTCCTCGACGACCTTGTCGAACACCTCCGCGAACTCGTTGACGTCGAAGAACGCCTTGCCGCCGGTATCCTCGGCGATGGTCGAGAGCGTGTCCTGGGCGGCGGAGAAACTCTCGCGCTGGCTCGACATCGACCGGCCGGAGAAGGCGCCCGTGCCGCGGACGCTGGCCGTGCTGGCGTCGCCGCCGGCGGGCAGCGCCGCCAGCCCGCGGGTGTCGGCGGCGTAGATCGAGACGTTGGCGCGGACCGCGCGGTCCACCAGCGTGCGGACCGCGGCCTGGTTGTCCATGCCCGACTGGGTCACCCCGCCGCTGAAGTAGATGACCGACTTCTTCTGCTCGATGCCCGCAAGGACGTCGGCGACCGCGCGCAGCGCGTCCAGCCGGCGATCGGTGCTGAAGATGTTGAACTCGGTGTCATCCGCCACGAACGCGTTGCCCGTGTCGGGCGCGATCTCGGCGTCGGTGCCGGCCGCCGCGGCCGAACCCTCGACGGGGCTGAGCCGGTTGAGCGCGGCCAGCAGCGCCGGCCGGTCCGCGGTGAAGTCCTGATCGACGGCGAGCGACGTCGTGAGCGATACGACGGCCAGGATGTCGGCCGGCGCCATCTTCTTCTCGACGTAGTCGCGCCCCGACTGCACAGCCCGCGACACCTCCTCGGGCTGCATCGACCCGAGGTCGTAGAAGAGCACGATGAGCCGCCGGTCCTTCATGTCGACCGCCGGACGGACCTCTTCCCCTGCCGGCGCGGCCCCGGGCGCGGCAGGCTGCGCAATCGCGCCGAGGACGGTTGTCGTCTCCATCGACGGCAGCAACGCGTTCTCGATCTCCTCGAAGTCGAAGCTCGAGATCGTCTGCGGCTTGCCGTCTTCCATCACCGCGAAATCGCCGCGCGTGAGCCCGCGTACCAGTTTGCCGTCCTTGTCCCGCACGACGACGTTCACGACGACGAGATCGAGGCCCGACCTGAACGTGGCCCTGGGCGCCTGGGGTGCCGTCCGGGGCGGCGCCTGGGCCGGCGAGGAGGCCGTCACCGCGAGTGACCCGAGGCCGACGGCCGCTGCGAGCGCGAGGGCGGAGCGGAGGGAACGGCGCGTGGTCGTCATGGCCTCAGAACCCCGCCCTGATCGAGAACGTCACGCTGCGCATCGATCGCACCGAGGTCACCTGGCCGAACGTCGGCGAATTGACCACCGTGTCGATCGATCCCCACTGCACGTTGTTGAAGATGTTCGTCGCCTGCGCCCGCACGGTGATCGAGCGCGAGCTCGGCAGCATGATGATCTTCTGCAGCGACATGTTCGTGGCCTGCGTCCCCGGTCCGACGATGATGTTGCGCGCCGAGTTGCCGTAGCTCCCCGTCGGCGGGATCGAGAAGACCCCCGTGTTGAAGAAGCGCTGCATCGTCGGATCGTCGACCTGGATGGGCTCGCCGTTGTAGTTGGCCCGCAGCGTGCCGTTCAGGCCCTGGGCCACGTTGGCGGCCGCGCCCGTGACGCGAGCGGTGAAGGGCGAGCCGGATGCCAGCGTAAAGTTCACGGTCCAGTTCCAGCCGCCGAGGAGGAGTTCGCCGGGGCCGGTCTGCAGCCAGCGCCGGTTGCGCCCGAACGGGAGCTCCAGGTTGACGTTGGCGGCGAGGCGGTGGCGCTGGTCGAAGCTCGACGCGCCCCACTCGGCCTCCAGGTCCTTGTCGTCCTGCGCCACGGTCCCGCCGCCGCCGCCGAGCGTGGACGCGTTGTCGCGCGACTTCGACAGCGTGTAGGAAATGCCCGCGCCAATCCCTTTCGAGGGCCGCTTCTGGAGCCGCACCGAGAGCGCGTGCATGATGGAGTGCCCGCCGGATTCCTCCCAGATGAAGGGCTGGACGTCGGCGATGGCCACGCCGTTGGCGCCGCGGTTCGGCGCGCGCTGGATGTCGAGGCTTGAGCCGCGCGTGCCCGCGTAGCCGACGCCCGCGCTGACCGTGCGCGCGAGGTCGCGCTGCAGGTCGACGTTCCACATCTGCAGCCACCCGAGCGCGTAATGGCGGCCCACGCCGAAGTTGTTCGTGACGACGGCCGGCGGCGTGGGCGTCGCAAAGGCCGAGGTCAGCATGAGCGGTACGCTCAACTCGCCGAGGCGCGTGTCGGTCGTTGCAAACGGCGGCTGCGCCGACATGCGCTGCGCCATCGACTGGTACACGGGCGAGCTGTAGCTGATGCCGTAGCCGCCGCGGACGACCGTCTTGCTGTTCAGGCGCCACGCGACGCCCGTGCGCGGCGCGAGGTTGTTGCGATCCGGATCGACGGCGCTCGTCGGGTACGCGCCGGTGTACGGCCCCGCCTGGCCCGCGATGACGGGCGTCACGGCCGTGAAGTCCGCGTTCGCGTCCAGATTCACGAGGCTGTCGTTCGCCTCCCAGTACGGCGTCAGGTACTCGTAGCGCAGGCCTGCGTTGATCGTGAACCTCGCGTTGACCCGCCAGTCGTCCTGGAAAAAGAGGCTCCACGCGCGCGACCGGAAGCGGACCGTGCCCGGGCCGTAGTTCAGCGTGGCCTGCTGCGACATCCCGAGGAGGAAGTCCGCGAAGTCCAGCCCCGTGCCGGTCGACCGCGTGCCCGCGCCCGGCGTCGCAGCGTAGCCCGTGTAGAGCCCGGTGAAGACGAAACTGCCTCGCGGATTGCTGTCGGTGCGGCTGTCGGCGAGCATCCAGCGGAAGTCGCCGCCCCAGCGGAACGAATGCCGCTTGTACGGCTTCATCTGATTCAGCCGGATCGTCAGCGTCTGGTCCGTGCGGATCGTCGGCGTCTGGTCGCGGAGGCCGCTCACGCTCGTGAACGACAGCGACGGGATGCCCCAGGAGAACGGATCGGTCGAGACGCCGGCGATGCCCGCCTCGCCGGCCACGTCCCGCTGGTACGCGTAGAGGTTCGTCGACTCGGACCTGGCGCGGTTGTACTGGACGTTCAGCGTGTTGAACAGCCCCTTCTTGTTGAAGGTGTAGGTGACCGGCACGTTCCACGATCCGCCCTTGCTCGAGCCGGACGTCGTCTGAAACGCGCTGTTGCGATCGATGTCCGTCCGGCGATACTGCACGCCGAACGAGAGATTCGACCCTCCGCGCCCGCCGCCGCGGCCCGCTCCGCCCCCGCGCCCGCCCGCACCGCCGGGCGCGCCCGGCACCGCGCTGAACGACTTCGTGAACCGGAAGTTGATATCGTCCGACCGGTTACCCGTCGTTGCGGAACGGTAATAGTTCTTGGCATCGCCCGGCTGGTTCGGCAGCGGGTAGTACTGCAGCAGCGCCAGCGCCGCGGGATCGATCCGCGATGCCGGGATCTGGTTGGCCGGGAAGGGCAGGCCGGTGAGCGGATCGATCAACGCGGCGTTCGCGCCGGAGAAGTCCCCCGCGCGCCAGGCGGCCGTCGGGACGATCGAATACGACTCGTACAGGTTTCCGCCGAAGCCGCCGTTGTAGTTGAGGAAGAACGACTCGCCCGTCTTCCCTTTGTAGATGCCGGGGATCTTGAACGGCCCGCCGATGTTCACCGTGAGCCGCTGGTTCAGGTAGGACGGCTCCTCGCCCGTGTTCGCCGTGAGCGGGTACGGCGCGGCGTCGAAGGGGGAGCCGGACAGGTTGTACGACGCCTGCAGGCGGATGCGATTGGCGCCGCCGCGCCCGCCGGCCATCGCGAGCCGGCCCGCGATGCCAGGCCCGCCGCCCCGGCCGCCCATCCCGCCGCCGCCCGGGCCGCCCATGCCGCCGCCACCCGGCCCGCTGCCGCCCGGGCCGCCGCCCTGGGGGAACCCGCCCGCCACGAACCCACCCGGCTCACCGCCCATGCCGGACATCCCGACCGGCTGGCCATCCGGGCCGAATCCGCCCATCCCGCCGAACATCCCTTCCCCGCCGCGTCCGCCGCCCGGGCCACCCTCGCCCGTCATCATGAAGAGCATCGGGTTGACCTGGCCCGCGGCACCCGCCGCGGTCAGGGAGTCGCCCGAGGTCCCGACAGAGAATCCGGGCGGCAGGCTGAGCTGTGCGGCGACGATCTCGAGCGATTCGTCCGCCGCGCTCACGCCGGTCGGCTGGCCGGCCGGCTCTCCCTGGCCGGCCCTCGCTTCCGGTTGCCCGGGCGCGCCCGCTGGCGAGCCCACCGTGCCGCGGAACGGCGCAGGTGCCTGGCGGCGATCGGCCGCGCGTGCGGGCGCCGCGGGAGCCTCTGCCGCGGCCGCACCCGCCGGCGTTGCCGGTTTCGGGGCTTCGACGCGCGAGGCGAGCGTCAGCGTGACGATGTGCTGCGCCTGGCACGAAGCGTCCACGACGATGTCAAGGGTCACTGGGGCGAAGCCGGTGAGGTCAGCCACGACCGTGTAGGTACCCGGGCCCGGGATGACGACCGAATAGGAACCGTCCTGGCCTGTCGATGTCGAGAAGTCCGGGCCGCCCGTCTTGGGGGTGACGGCGAGGCCAACGCCAGGCAGGCGGACCTGGCCCGTCGTCACAAAGCCGCGGATGGCGCACGGGGGCGTCTGGCCCTCTCGCGCCGTGTCGGCCCGCATCCCCGCCGAAAGCGGAAGCGCCAGCAGACCTCCCGCCAGCGTGCCGATCGCCAGGCGGCGCCCCCGGCAGCGGCGCGTCGGTCGACCGGGCGTCGTTGAGTTCAGCGTTTGCATCGTGGGGCACCCCGGGTGTCAGGTCGGTCCAATCATACCTACGACGGCCGCTGCCTCTCCGCTTCCCGCCTCGGTGGGGTCAGACCCTCCCCCTTGGGGTCAGACCCTCGGCGTCTTGATTGGACAGGAACGCCATGGCCCGGGAGTGGCGCGGCCGTGAAGAAACTGCGACACGCCGGAACCGGGGCGTTTCGCGCAGGTGGCCGGTCTACAATGACACTCGCGGGGGAATCATGGATCGCGAACGTACGCAGACAACGGCCGGCCGCGCGCTCATCGTCGAGGACGAGCCGCACATTCGCGAACTGGTCGCGCTCCACCTGTCGCTGGAAGGGCTGACCTGCATCCAGACCGGCGATGGCAACGAGGCGCTCCGGCTGGCCAAGGACGGGCACTTCGACCTCATCGTCCTTGACCTGATGCTGCCGGGCCTGGACGGGGTGACCGTCTGCCGGGCCATCCGGCGGGACTCGCCGAACACGGAAACGCCGATCCTGATGCTGACCGCGCGGTCTGAGGAATCCGACAAAGTGCTGGGGCTCGAGAGCGGCGCCGACGACTACCTCACCAAGCCGTTCGGGATACGCGAGTTGGTGGCCCGCGCGCGTGCGCTGCTCAGGCGTGCGAGCGCCGGCCGTTCGGCTCACGCGGCCGAGCACCCCGAGGCCATGACGCTGCAGGGCCTGTCGATCGATCCGGCGCGGCGCCAGGTCCGGGTCGACGAGCGCACCGTGGACCTGACCACGCTCGAGTTCGAGTTGCTCTACCTTCTCGCGTCGCGCCGCGGCCTGGTGTTTTCGCGCGAGATGCTGCTCGGCCGCGTCTGGAAAGACGACCGGCACGTCACCGAGCGCAGTGTCGATACCCTCATCAAGCGTATCCGCAAGAAGATCGAGCCCGA
This sequence comes from Vicinamibacterales bacterium, assembly GCA_046496425.1. Lineage (GTDB taxonomy): Bacteria > Acidobacteriota > Vicinamibacteria > Vicinamibacterales > JAKQTR01 > JAKQTR01. The sequence goes on along the minus strand of JAWOGY010000054.1, from coordinate 1,791 downwards.
TCCCGAGAACCCGAAGTACATCCTCACCGTGTGGGGCGCGGGCTACAAGTTCGCCGACGCCGATGCCTGACGTGCAGAGCCGTCAGCCCGTCTGGTACGGGAGCCTGTACTGGCGGATCGCGCTGGGCTCGATCGCCGTGCTGGCGGTCTTGCTCCTCGTGCAGGCCGTCGTCTTCCTCTGGATGAGCGGCACGATCGCCACGACGCTCCTCGGCCAGTCCCCCGACCGCATCGCGGCGGAAGCGGCCAGAGAGGTGGCGGCGGCGCTGCAGAAGGACTCGGGCACCGACATCGAGAAATTCGTGCGCGACCGCTACGGAAGCCTTCCCCAGCCCCTCATGGTGGTGCTGGAGGATGGCCGGGCGGTGCGCAACCACGAGCTTCCGCCGCCGGATGGCATGCGGAGGTGGCCCGGACGGCGGCCGGGCGCCGCAGGACGCGGTGGTGACGCGCCCGGAGCCGCGGGCGCCGAGGGTCTGCCGCCGGGCGGCCAGCCCGGTAGCGTGGCGCGCCCGTGGGGGCCGCGGATGGGACCTGGACGTGAAGGTCCGCCCGGCGAACGCGCGGCGATAGAGATCGAGGGCAGCCAGGTCGGCGTCGTGCTTGTCGCCGGACGCAATCCGCGCACCGCGTTGTTCCTTCGCGAGTTCGCGCCGACCCAGGCCGTCATCGGCGTCATTCTGCTGATTGTCGGGTCCGCCGTGGCCTCGCTGGCGATATTCCGTCCGGCCCATCGCCGTCTGCGCGGTCTCGAGCAGGTGGCCCAGGCTATTGGCGAGGGCGATCTGACGGCCCGCGCCCAGGAATCCGGCGGCGATGAGGTTGCGGCACTGGCGCGCGCGTTCAACCGGATGGCTGGCGACCTCGAGGCCCGGACACGGGCCATGGAGCTGTCTGACCGGACCCGCCGGCAGCTGCTCGCCGACGTGTCGCACGAGCTGAAGACGCCGCTCGCGGCCATCCGCGGGTATGCCGAGACGCTGTCCATGCCGGAGGTGCGCCTGGACGAAGGCACGCGCCGCCGGTACCTGGAGGTTGTCGGCGACGAGACCCTCAAGCTCGAACGCATCGTCGGGGATCTGCTCGATCTGGCGAGGCTCGAGGGAGGAGGCCTGACGCTGACCTGCGGCGATGTTCCCGTCGCCCAGCTTTTCCGGCGCGTGGCCGACCGGCACCAGCGGGAAATGCTCGAGAAGCAGGTCACCCTCGAGACATCGGTGGCCGCGGACATGCCCGCCGTCTGGGGCGACGCCGCTCGCCTGGAGCAGGCCCTGCAAAACCTCGTGGCGAACGCGCTGCGGCATACGCCGGAAGGCGGGCAGATTTCGCTGGCGGCGGCGAGGGCGGGAGAGGGCGTGAGCCTGACCGTGCACGACACCGGCTCCGGCATCTCCGAGGGACACCTGCCGCACATCTTCGACCGCTTCTACAAGAGCGATGCCTCGCGCACCGACCCGTATTCGAAGAGCGGCTCGGGGCTTGGCCTCTCGATCGTCAAGGCCATCGTCGAGCGTCACGGGGGAACCGTCGCCGCGGCGAACACCCCGGGCGGCGGCGCGGAGTTCACGATCAACCTGCCGGGTTACAATCACTAAACCCATGAGAAGTTGCTTCGTGATCTTAGCTGCCGTGGCGGCGCTTGGCGCCGGACCCCAGGAACGCAGCCTGCAACCCGGGGATCTCGCGCCGGACTTCACCCTGGCCGGGTCTGACGGCCGGACCTACAGTCTGGCGTCCTATCGGGGCGTCAAGCCCGTTGTCATCGCGTGGTTTCCGAAGGCCAACACGAAG
>JAWOGY010000041.1:0-9126 GCA_046496425.1 Vicinamibacterales bacterium | reverse complement strand
CGACCTGATGCCGAAGACCGACTACCCGACGGTCACCGTGTCGGCGGGCCTTCCGGGCGCGAGCGCCGAGGAGATGGAGACGTCGGTCACCAAGGTGATCGAGTCCGCCGTCAACACGATCAACGGCATCGACGAACTGCGCTGCAGCTCGAGCCAGGGCTCGGCGCGCTGCACGATCTCGTTCAGTCTCGAGCGCGACATCGAGGCGGCCACGCAGGATGTCCGCGACAAGGTGGCGGGCGTGCAGGGGCAGTTCCCGCGCGACACCGACCCGCCGCGCATCACGAAGATCGACCCCGACTCGTCGCCGATTCTCACGCTGGTCATCTCGGCGGCGCGCTCGCGCAAGGAGGTGTCGCTCATCGCGGACCGCCAGATCAAGCAGGTGCTCGAGACGGTGAAGGACGTCGGCGAGGTGGGCTTCCAGGGCGACCGGCGGCGCGAGATCCAGATCCTGCTGAACCCGAACCGCCTGAACGCGTACGCGCTGACGACGGACCAGGTGCGGACGGCGGTCGCCCGCCAGAACACCGAGGTCCCCGGCGGCAGCTTCACGGCCGGGCCGTCCGACATCTCGATGCGCACCATGGGCCGGCTGCGCAACGTGCAGGACTTCAACAAGATCGTCCTGGCCTACCGCGAAGGCTCCGTCGTCCGCCTCGAGGACGTCGCGCGCGTCACCGACGCCATCGAGGAGGTGCGCAGCGAGACGACGCTCGACGGCGAGTCGGCCGTGTCGCTCACCATCCGCAAACAGTCGGGCACGAACACGGTGACCGTCGTCGACCGGGTGATGGAGCGCCTGGCGCTCATCCAGGCCGGCCTGCCGGCCGACATCAAGGTGAAGGCGATCCGCGACCAGTCGCGGTTCATCCGGCGGTCGTTCGAGGAGATCCAGCACCACCTGATCCTCGGGGGGCTCCTGGCCTCGCTCGTCGTCTTCGTGTTCATCCGAAACTTCCGCGTCACGTTCATCGCGGCGCTGGCCATCCCGATCTCGATTATCGGGACCTTCACGGTGATGCGGGCGCTCGGCTTCACGCTCAACAACATGACGATGCTCGCCCTCTCCCTGGCGACGGGCATCGTCATCGACGACGCGATCGTCGTGCTGGAGAACATCTTCCGGTACGTGGAAGAGAAGGGCGCCTCGCCGAAGGAGGCGGCCATCAAGGCCACAGGCGAGATCGGGCTGGCCGTCATGGCCACGACGCTGTCGCTGGTGGTGATTTTCCTGCCGGTGGCGTTCATGACCGGGCAGGTGGGCCGCTACTTCTACAGCTTCGGCCTCACCTCGGCGACGGCCATCATGCTGTCGATGTTCGTGTCGTTCACGCTGACACCGGCCTTGTGCGGCTGGTTCCTGCGCTCGGCCGACGCGCGGCAGGGGCATGCCGTGCAGTCCAAACAGCGGGGCGCGTACGCGTGGATGGATCGCCAGTACGGGCGCATGCTGGAGTGGTCCCTGGCCCACCGCCGGACGATGCTGGGCATCTCGGCCGCTGTCGTGGCGTCGACGGTGGTGCTCTTCCCCTACGTCGGCAAGGAGCTCGTGCCGGACGACGACCAGAGCGAGTTCAGCGTGAACGTAAGGCTGCCGCGCGGGACGAGCTACGTGCGAAGCCTCGAGTACGTCAGGCCGATCGAGCAGGAGATCCGCGAGGTGCTCGGCGCCTCCTGCGTGTCGGTGCTGGCGTCGCTGAACTCGGGCGGCGCCAACTACTGGATCCAGCTCACGCCGCTCGGGGACCGGAACCAGTCGCAGCAGCAGCTGATGGCGGCGACGCGCCGGATGCTCTCGAAGTACAAGAACGCGCGCATCAGCGTGTCGGGCGGCACCGACATCTCGGGCGCCTCCAGCGCGGGCGGGCGCGGCGGCGGCGGCAGCACGAACCGGCTCAGCATGATCGTGCAGGGCCCCGACATGGAGCAGTTGCAGATCTACTCGCAGGCGCTGCTCGAGAAGATCCGCGAGATCCCCGGGATCACCGACGCCGACACCAGTTTCGAGACCACGCAGCCGGAACTGCGCATCACGATCGACCGCCAGCGCGCGGCCGACCTCGGCGTGCCCCTCGACGCCGTGTCGTCCAGCCTGCGCACCATGGTGGGCGGCGAGGAGGTGTCGCGCTTCCAGGACGGCGACGAGCGGTACACCGTGCGGATGCGCCTGGACGAGCAGTTCCGCCGGGACCCGTCGACGATGGGCGACCTGTTCGTTCCGGCGAGCGGCGGGCGCATGGTGCGCGTGAGCGACGTCGCCGCGCTCACCATGGAGCGCGCGCCGACCTCCATCGAGCGCTACAACCGCATGCGCCAGTACTCCGTCAACGCCAGCATCGACCGCGAGCGGACGACGCTCGGCCAGGCCCTGAGCGCGGCGCGGGCGAGCGTCGGCGACCTCGGCCTGAAGGCCGGCTACCAGGTCACCTTCGGCGGCAGCGCCCGGACCCTCGACGAGGCGTCGGGCGACTTCATGCTGGCCGTCCTCCTCGCCGTGGCGTTCATCTACATGGTGCTGGCCTCGCAGTTCAACTCGTTCATCCACCCGCTGACGATCATGACGGCGCTGCCGCTCAGCCTGCCGGCCGGGCTGCTGACGCTCATGGCCTTCGGCATGACGATCAACGTCTACAGCGCCATCGGCCTCATGATGCTGTTCGGGATCGTGAAGAAGAACTCGATCCTGCAGGTCGACTATACGAACACGCTGCGGGCGGAAGGCGTCGAGAAGCACGCGGCGCTCATCCAGGCGAACCACGTGCGCCTGCGGCCGATCCTGATGACGACCATCGCGATTGTCGCCGGCATGCTGCCCATCGCCTTCGGCCGCGGCGCCGGGTCGGGGTCGCGGGCGTCGATGGCTGTCACGATCATCGGCGGGCAGATGCTGTGCCTGCTGCTGACGCTGCTGGTCACGCCCGTCGTCTACTCCTACTTCGACGGCATGCGCGCCTGGCGGCCGAGCGACCTCGTCGCCCTGCTGCGGCTGAAGAAGCGCGGGGGCGCGCTCGCGCCGGCGCCGGTCGTGCCCGTGCCGGCCGGGCCCGCCGAGGCGGGGCCGGCCGCCTGATGGGGCCGATGGCCGCCGCTACAGGGGCGACGGCCCTTCGACCCTTCGAGAGCCTCAGGGTCGCCCCGAGCAAGGTCGAGGGGCGACTCGCGAGCGTCGGCGCTCGCTCAGGACCGATTGGTGCTAGAGCGGAGACGGCAGCAGGAGTTCGAACGCCGTGTCGCCCGGCTCGCTTGTCACGGTGACGCACCCGCCGTACTGGCTCACCAGCGCGTACAGCGTCGCCAGGCCGAGCCCGGTGCTGCCGCCGGCGCTGCCCTTGGTCGAGAAGAACGGCTCGAACAGGTGCGGCAGCACGTCGTTCGGGATGCCCGATCCGCTGTCGCGCACGATCAGCCGCGCATAGCGGCCGGGCTGCACGGCCAGCTCCATCGCGGCATCGGGGTCGAGATCGACCAGGCTCGTTTCGACGCGGCAGCGCCCGCCGTCCGGCATGGCGTCGCGCGCGTTGGTGGCCAGGTCGAGCAGCACCACGCGCAGGTGGGTCGGGTCGATCAGGATGACGCACGGCTCGCGGGCCGGCACGCTCTCGAGCAGCACCTTCGGCCCGAGGGCGTGGCGCAGTTCCGGCGACAGGTCCGAGATGGCCGCGCCGAGATCGACCTGGGCGGGCCGGCCGCGGTGCTGCCGGCTGATCGCCCGCAAGCCGTGCGCGAACTCCATGGCGCGCTGCACGTGCTCGGCGGCCCGCGCGGCGTCGTCGCGCAGCGGGTCGCCGGGCCCGAGGCCGTCGATGGCGCGGTCGACGAACGTACTGATGCTCTTGAGCGTGGTGCGGTAGTTGTCGGCCACGACGGCGGCCACCCGGCTGACGGCTTCGAGGGCCCGCGCGCGCTGCAGGCGGTCCTCGAGCGCCGTGCGGCGCCGCCCGGCGGCCACCCGCTGGCGCTCCAGATAGAGAAACGCCGCCACCGCGAGCGCACCGAGCACGAGCAGCTCACCGAGGACGATGAGGCGCTGATAGACCACCAGGCGCGCGCTGAGCGGCAGCCACGCGTGCAGGGCGAAGTGCACCAGCGGGAAGCTGAACGCGCTGGCCACCAGGAAGCTCCCGACGCGCACCGGATCCAGCCCGGAGCTGGCGGCCCGTTCGCCCGTCGCAGCGTCCACCGTCCTCGGCAGGTCGGCTTCCCGGAGGCGGAACGCCAGCAGCAGGAAAAACGGCGGGACCGCCCAGAGCAGGTCGGTCTTCGCGCCGTCGGGCAGCGCGTAGTACCCGAGGCCTTCCAGCGCATCCAGCGTGTCGGTCAGGAGGAGCGACGCGCCCGCGAGGGTGATTGTGCCGTACAGCACGCGCCAGCGGGTCGACCCGCTCGATGACGCGCGCCACGCGAACCGGATGACGATCGCGGCATCGACCGTCACGAACAGCAGCGCCGAGGGCAGCATGGTCCCGAACCATGCCGTGTCCGCCGCGGCTGGCGCGACGACGAAGTACAGAAACCAGCCGGACACGAGGATGGTGACCCCGGCCCAGCGCAACTGGCGCTCCACGTCGCGCCGGGGACCGAGGTCGGTGAGGTGCGGCTTGCACTCGGCGGCGAACAGGATCGGCGAGTAGAAGAAGAGATACGCCGCGTCCACCCACATCTCGTCCACCGGCCGCCACTCTCCGGCGGGCACCAGCGCGATGGCCACCAGCGTCGCCACCCAGAACACGCAGGCGTAGGCCAGGTTCCGCCAGAAGATCCGCTCCTCGGCGTCCTGGATGCGTCCGAGGCCGTAGAACCCGGCCATGGCCGCCGTCGTGACGAACGGAATCTGGAACGGCGACGCGCCGAAGGCCGTCAGCGTGCCGGGATCGAGCAGCGGCAGCGAATACAGGAGGGCTTCGGTCGCGACCACGGCCAGGTACAGCAGGACCAGCGTGTCGTGCGTGAGCACGTTCACGATCACCGACCGGACGGGACGCAACGACACCTTTCGCATCGGGAACTACCGGGGTGTTTATCGGCGCCGGGGCGCCGGCGCGTGAGGTACGCGTCCCAAAGCGTGCAAGAATACGGCGGGCGACGCTCCAGGGCCGTGATGCTGAGATACCTCGCCAGGCGACTCGTGTTCTCGGTGCTGCTCGTGGCCGTCGTGTCGTCGGCGGCGATGCTGCTCACGCTGGCCGCGCCGGGCGACATCACGTCGGAGCAGGTCGGCACGGGCGCCACCGCCCGCTCGATCGACGACGAGCGGGCCCGGCTCGGCCTGGACCGCTCGCCGCTCGCGCAGTACGGCGCGTGGCTCTCGCGCGCCGCCCGCCTGGATTTCGGGACGTCGCTCATGTACGGGCGGCCGGTCACGGGCCTCGTGGCGGAGCGCGCGGGGAACACCCTGCTCCTGGCCGTGGCCGCACTCGCCCTGGCCCTGGTGGCGGGCGTGCCCCTCGGCGTCGTGTCGGGCAGCCGGCGCGGGATCGTGCCGGGCGCGATCCGCGCCGCCTCGCTCGCGGCCGTCTCGATGCCCACCCTGGTCAGTTCGCTCGTCCTGGTGCTGGTGGCGGCGCGCACCGGGTGGCTCCCGACGGGAGGCATGACGTCGGCCGGCGCGGCCGAGGCGCGCGGCTGGCTGGAGGCGGCCGCCGACATCGCCCGGCACATGGTCCTGCCGACGCTCGCCCTCGCCCTGCCGCTCGGCGCCACCATCGAACGGATCCAGTCGCAGGCGACCGCCGAGACGATGGAGGAGCGGTTCGTCGCCGCCGCCCTCGCGCGGGGGGTGCCGCCGGGCCGGGTGCTCTGGCGCCACGTGCTCAAACCCTCGCTGCGAAGCGTGGCGGCCGTTTTCGGCCTGGTGTTCGGCCACCTGCTGAGCGGGTCGTTCGTCGTCGAGATCGTGACGTCGTGGCCCGGCCTGGGGCGGTTGATGTTCGACGCCCTGCGGTCGCGCGACATGTACCTGGTGGCGGGCTGCGCGGCGGCGGGCGGCGTGTTCCTGGCGCTCGGCGCGCTCGCGTCGGACGCGGCGCTGCTGGCCGTCGACCCGCGGCTGCGCGGGCGGGAAGAGGTGCGCTCGTGAGGCGCGCCGGGATCACGCTTGTCGCGTGCGTCGCGCTAATGGCCGCGCTGGCGCCCGCGCTCAGCCCGAACCCGCCGGACTTCCGCTTCCCGGACCGCGCGTACGCGCCGCCGATGCCCGTGCGCGTCGTCGATGCCGCGGGGCGCTGGCGCGCGCCGTTTGTCTATCCCATCCGCCTCGCCGACAGGCTCGAGCGCCGGTACGAGGAGGACCGCGCGAACCCTGTGCCGCTCGCGTGGCTCTCGCGCGGCGTGCTGGCGCGGGCGGGCGACGAGCGGCACGGCCCGTGGCTGCCGCTGGGCGCCGACGGATCGGGGCGCGACGTGTTCGCGCGGCTCGTGCACGGCGCGCGGCTCTCGCTGGCCGTGGCGCTTCTCGCCACGCTCGGCGCCATGCTCATCGGCACGCTCGTCGGCGGCGCGGCCGGCGCGGCCGGGGGCCTCGTCGATGAAACGCTGATGCGGCTCTCGGACTTCGTGGTCGTGCTGCCGGCGATGTACGTCGTGCTGGCGCTGCGCGCCGCGCTCCCGCTCGTGCTGCCGCCCGCCCAGGTGTTCGCGCTCGTCGCGGGCATCCTCGCGCTGGTCGGCTGGCCGATCGTGGCCCGCGGCGTGCGGGCGATCGTGGCTTCCGAGCGCGAGCGCGACTACGCCCAGGCCGCCCTCGCCCTCGGCGCCGGCCGCGCGCGGCTGCTCTGGCGCCACCTGCTGCCGGCGGCCCGCGGGTTCCTCGCCGCGCAGGCCGCCCTGCTCGTCGCGGCGTTCATCCTGGCCGAGGCCACGCTGTCGTACGTCGGCCTGGGCTTCCCCGACCCGTCGGTGAGCTGGGGCGTGATGCTGCAGGAGGCCGCCAACGTCTCGGCGATGGCCGACGCGCCGTGGACGCTCGCGCCCGCCGCCGGCATCTTCCTCCTCGTGCTCGGCGTCAACCTCGCCGCGCCGCCCTCGACCCCGCGCTGACATCGGGACCTGGTCCCGTTTACGACACTTGCGCGCGGGACGCCGACAGCGCGGGCGAATCGAGCCGGCTCATCCTCCGGGCGAGCACCCACTCGGCGCCGATGCACGCCAGGCCCGCCAGCGCCACCACGAGCAGCGACTCGGCCGCCGACGGCTTCACGAACATCACGTAGAGCATCGCCACATCGTTTCCGCGCATGATGCCCTCGCCAAGCTCCCATCGCCGGCTGCGGCGGAGCCGGTCGACGTCGGGACCGACTGGGCCGTCGCCGGCGCTGGCCGCCGCGCGAGCCAGGGCGATGGCGGAGGGCTTGACGGCGCGCGTGGCGAGCAGGAGGTTCGCGGCCCAGGCGCCCAGCGCCACGTAGAACCAGGGTTGGCTCCACCAGCCGGCCGACCCGAGGTACACGCCCGAGCCGAGCAGCAGCATGGCCGCGGGCGGGTTCGCGCGACCGGAGCGGCGGAGGAAGTCGAGCCAGTCTCGCAGCCGGTCGAGCGTCGGCGCGCGCAGGACCGCGTGCCGGGTCAGCGGCGCGAACAGCGCGCTGCTCACGAGCACGATCGCCGACGCGATGTGCACGAGCAGCACGACCGAGTACAGGGAGAGATCGAACATGGTTCACCTCCGGGGGGCGCGTCGGTGCGTCCGTGTTGTGGCGTTTGGAGGTGTAGACGGGGGGACGTCGCGGGAGGTTCCCTCTGTCAGTCTCGCGGATCTCGGCACGGCGCTATAATGCGCCACGGAGGCGGCGCCCATGAGCCTCACGTCCGGCATTCGGCTCGGTCCTTACGAGGTCGTCGGGCTGATCGGCGAAGGCGGCATGGGCGAGGTCTACAAGGCCCGCGACACTCGCCTCGATCGCACGGTCGCGATCAAGGTCCTTCCCACTGAGCTGAGCTCTGACCCCGAGCGCCGCGCACGCTTCGAGCGCGAGGCGCGCGCCGTGGCCGCCCTCAATCACCCCCACATCTGCACCCTGCACGATATCGGCGAAGCGCTCCCAAGCGGAGCAGACGAACTGGCGCCTGGCGCCACGCCCGGTTTCTTGCCCCATGCCCCATGTCCCATTCCCCTTGTCCCTGTTCACTACCTGGTGATGGAACACCTCTCGGGCCAGACGCTTGCGGATCGGCTGCGGAAGGGTCCGCTGCCGCTGGCCCAGGCGCTCGACATCGCGGCGCAGGTCGCCGACGCGCTGGATGCGGCGCACAAGCACGGGATCGTCCACCGTGACCTGAAGCCGGGCAACGTGATGCTGACGACGGGCGGCACCGGCCGGTCAGGGGTGACGACGGCGAAGCTCCTCGATTTCGGCCTGGCGAAGCTCACGGGCCACGGCGAGCGGCCCGCGCTGGCGGGCGACGCAACGGCGCCGACGATGACCGCCCCGGTGACGGCCCGCGGAGAGATCCTGGGCACGCTGCAGTACATGGCCCCGGAACAACTCGAAGGGAAGGACGCGGACGCGCGGACGGACCTGTGGGCGCTCGGAGGGATTCTCTATGAGATGGTGACGGGCAGGCGGGCGTTCGAGGGCGACAGCCAGGTGAGCCTCATGGGCAACATCATGAACGCCGAGCCGCCGGCGCTCGCTACGTGGCAGCCGCTCGCGCCGCCGTCGCTCGATCGCGTCGTCAGGAAGTGCTTCGCGAAGGCTCCAGATGAGCGGTGGGACAGCGCGGCGGATCTTGCCGGGCTGCTGCGCTGGATTGCCGAGGGCGCCGCGGGTTGGACGCCCCACGCGGCAGCGGCGAAGCACTGGCAGCGGAGGGGCGTGCTCGTCTGGGCGGCCGCTGCGGGAGTGGCCATGTTCGTGAGCGGAGCCGCGCTGTCACGTTACCTGGTGCCGCCGCCGCCCGTCCCGCAACCAGTGATTCGCGCCACGCTCGCGCTACCTGCGGAAGGCCCTTTGGCGCAACCCAAGGATCTGTGGAAGGGATTCGACCGGACGTCACTGGCGATCTCTGCCGACGGCCGGCGCATGGCCTACGTCGCGGTCAACGGCGGAGTGCGTCGGCTCTACGTCAAGCAGCTCGACGAACTGCAGTTCCGTCGCCTCAACGGCACCGAGGGCGCCTCGGATCCGT
>JAWOGY010000315.1:0-22296 GCA_046496425.1 Vicinamibacterales bacterium | reverse complement strand
GGCGCGGTGAGCGACCTGATGTCCAGGGGCGTTTGCATAGCGGTCCACCGTGATGACTTCGACCCCCAGGCGCTGCAGGGCGATGATGACTTCCTTGCCGAGTTCGCCTGCCCCAAGGAGCATGACGCGTGTGGCGGAGGGGGAAAGCGGGGGGTCGGGAACCAGCTTCGCCTATCCTCTTTCCCTAGCCCCTAGCCCCTAGCCCCTAGCCCCTAGCCCCTAGCCCCTAGCCCCTAGCCCCTAGTCCAAGTACAGCACCTCCCGCACGGCCGCCACGAGCCGGGCAGGGGAGGGCATCGCCAGGTGCTCGAGGTTCTTCGCGTACGGCATCGGCACGTCGACGCCGGTGACGCGCGTCACCGGGGCGTCGAGGTCGCCGAAGGCGGCCTGCTGGATCTGGTAGGCGATCTGGGCGCCCACGCCTGCGTACGGCCAGCCCTCTTCGAGGATGACGCACCGGTTCGTCTTGCGCACGGACGCCAGGATCGGCCCGTCGTCGAGCGGGCGGAGCGTGCGCGGGTCGATCACCTCGCAGGAGATCCCGTCGGCGGCCAGCGTCTCGGCGGCCTTGAGCGCCACGGTCACCATCTTCGACCACGCGACGACGGTGACATCGGTCCCCTCGCGCTTCACGTCGGAGACGCCGAGCGGGATCGTGTACTCTTCGTCGGGCACCTCGCCCTTCGATCCGTACAGCGTTTCGCCTTCCATGAAGATGACGGGGTCATCGTCGCGGATGGCGCTCTTCAGGAGGCCCTTCACGTCGTACGGCGTCGACGGCGCCACCACCTTGAGCCCGGGCACGCTCGCATACCAGGCTTCCAGCGACTGCGAGTGCTGCGCCCCGAGCTGGTGGGCCGCGCCGCCGGGTCCCCGGAAGACGATGGGGATGTTGAACTGGCCGCCCGACATGTAGAGCATCTTCGCGGCGCCGTTGACGATCTGATCGATGGCCACCAGCGAGAAGTTCCACGTCATCATTTCGACGATGGGGCGGAGCCCCGCCATGGCGGCGCCGACGCCGACGCCCGTGAACCCCTCCTCGGTAATCGGCGTGTCGACGATGCGCTTCGGCCCGAACTCCTGGAGCAGGCCCTTGCTCACCTTGTAGGCGCCCTGATAGACGCCGACTTCCTCGCCTATCAGGAAGACGGCCGGGTCGCGGCGCAGCTCCTCGCGGAGGGCCTGGTTGAGCGCGTCACGGTACGTGATGAGTGCCATGGCGTTACTGTTCGCTCCGTGTGAAAGGACCGTAGGGCATCGCGTAGACATCCTCGTAGAGCGCGTCCGGCGACGGCTCGGGGCTGGCGTCGGCGAACTGGATGGCCTGATCCGTCAGCTCGCGCGCCTTGCGATCGAGATCCTCGACCAGCGCCTGATCGACGAGGCCGGCGGCTTTCAGGACGTCGACATACGAGCGGATCGGGTCCTGTTCCTTCTGCTCCTGGACCTCTTCCTTCGTGCGGTAGTGGCCGTGGACCGGGTCCGACATCGAGTGGCCCATGAAGCGGTAGCAGCGCGCCTCGATCAGGGTCGGGGCGTGCTCGCGGCGCGCGAGGTCGACGGCGCGGCCGATGACGTCGCGCACGGCGAGCACGTCCATGCCGTCGACCGTCTCGCTGGCCATGTCGTAGGCGCAGGCGCGCTGGGCGACGTCGTAGATGGCCGACGACCGTTCGATGGCCGTGCCCATGCCGAACCGGTTGTTCTCGACGATGTAGACGACCGGCAGCTTCCAGAGCGCCGCCATGTTGAGCGATTCGTGGAACGTGCCGATGTTCACCGCGGCTTCACCGAAGAAGCAGAGCGTCACGTAGTCTCGCTCCTGGTACTTGGCGGCGAAGGCCGTGCCGGTGGCGAGGGGAATGTGGCCGCCGACGATGCCGTGGCCGCCCAGCATGCCCTTCGCCTTGTCGAACAGGTGCATCGACCCGCCCTTGCCGCGGGACACGCCGTCGCGCCGGCCGAACAGTTCGGCCATCACCTTGCCCGCGTCGCAGCCCTTGGCGATGGCGTGCACGTGCTCCCGGTACGACGTGATGATGAGGTCGTCCGGGCGGAGCGTGGACAGCGCGCCGATGGCCACGGCTTCCTGACCGATGTACAGGTGGCAGAACCCGCCGATCTTCTGGAGGGCGTACATCTCAGCGCACCGCTCTTCAAAACGCCTCCCGAGCAGCATCTGGTACAGCATGTCGATCAGCTGCGCCTTCGGCGTCGCGGCCAGCTGGCGGCTGACGTGTTCAGGAATCGTGGCAGTGGGCATAGGTTTCTTCGTACGCGCTCGTTTGCTCGTGGGCATGGTAGGAGCTTCTCACCAGGGGGCCGCATTCCACGTGGCCGAACCCCATGTTGACGGCCGTGACGCGCAGCATCTCGAACTCGTCCGGGTGGTAGTAGCGCGCCACGGGCAGGTGCGACGCCGACGGGCTCAGGTATTGCCCGATCGTGATGATCCCGACGCCGGCGGCGTGAAGATCGGCGAGCGTCGCGATGACCTCGTGCCACTCTTCGCCGAGGCCGACCATGATCCCCGACTTCGTGGCGACGGCCGGCGCCCAGGCGCGGGCCCGGGACAGCAGTTCGAGCGTCCGGGGATAGCGGCCGCCCGGCCGCGCCATCCGGTACAGGCGCGGCACGGTCTCGGTGTTGTGATTCAGCACGTCCGGGCCCGCGTCCAGCACGGTCCGGAGCGCGGGCTCCTGACCCTGGAAGTCCGGGATGAGGACCTCGATGCGGCAGGACGGGCGGGCCTCGCGGATGAGCCGGATGGTCTCGGCGAAGATGAAGGCTCCGCCGTCTTCAAGGTCGTCCCGATCGACGGACGTAATGACCACGTAGCGCAGGTCCATGCTGCGCACCGCCCCGGCGACGCGGGCCGGCTCGTCCAGGTCGAGTCCGGCGGGCCTGCCATGCTGCACGGCACAGAACCCGCACGCGCGGGTGCACACATCGCCGAGGATCATGAAGGTGGCCGTGCCATGGTGCCAGCACTCGCCGATGTTCGGGCAGTGGGCCTCTTCACAGACCGTGTGCAGGCCCTGCTCGCGCATCAGCCCCTTCAGCCGCAGATAGCTGGGCGAGCCCGGGGCGCGGACCTTGAGCCACTCGGGCTTCGGCGCGCGATGGCGCAGCATCTGAACGGGGATCTCGGTGCTCATGTCGTTCGTCCGCCGGGTGTCAGCGACGAGCCGGCACTGCGGGCGCCGCCGCCCCGGCGGCCCTGGTCCGGGAGGCCCGCTGTCCGGTCTGCGATGTCGCGGCGCATCAATCAGTGATCATAGCATCAAGCCCGGCGCGCAGTCGTCAGGGAGCCGCCGGGAATGGAGCACGCGGGCTTCAGCCCGCGTGTCGGCGCGCACCCCGCCCTCGCGCGCGGTATACTCTGGCGCGGCCCGCGCTGCGGCGGCGGGCATTCTGCGAGGTGCCATCATGTCGTTGTCCGGACTGTCAATCACGTGGCTCGGCCACGGGACGTTCCTGCTCCGGTCGCCCGGCGGCCGGCGCATCGTCGTGGACCCGTGGCTCGAGGGCAATCCGTCGTACCCGCCCGGCCTGGCGCCCATTCGCGAAGCTGACCTCGTCCTGGTCACCCACGGCCATTTCGATCACGTGCACGATGCCGCCGCCGTGGCGGCGAACACGGGCGCCACCGTGGTGGGGATTTTCGAGCTCTGCCAGTGGCTCTCCACCAAGGGCGTCGAAAAGACGTCGGGGATGAACAAGGGCGGCACGCAGGAGCTCTGCGGCATCCGCATCACGATGGTCGACGCGAAGCACAGTTCCAGCTATACCGACGACGGCCAGATCACCTACCTGGGCGAGGCGGCGGGGTACGTGCTGCGGTTCGAGAACGGTCTGACCGTGTACTTTGCCGGCGACACGTCGCTGTTCGGCGACATGCGCCTTATCCGGGAGCTGTACAAACCGACGGTGGCGTTCCTGCCCATCGGCGACCTCTTCACGATGGACCCGGTTGCGGCCGCCAAGGCGTGCGAGCTGCTCGGGGTGGGGACCGTCGTTCCGATGCATTACGGCACGTTCCCGGTCCTCACCGGCCGCCCCGAGCAGTTGCGCGAGCTGGTGGCGTCCCTCGGCGTCGAAGTGCTGGAGATGAAGCCCGGCGACACGATTTCTTGACAGGGGGCGCCGCAGGCGATAGTTTGAAGGGGTGAAACGAGCTTCCAGGATGCGGAAGCCGCATAGCTCATGACGCCCACTGAAACCGCGAACCCGTCCGGCGCCGCGACGTCCATCGAGAAGGCGCTCGAGGTGTGCGAGACCCTGAGCCTCGCGCCGTCCGGGTTGCCGCTGACCGACGTCGCGCGAGCGGTCGGACTGCCCCGGCCGTCGGTGCATCGCCTGCTGGCGATCCTGAAGCGGCGCGGCTATGTTCGCCAGGACGAGGACACGCAGCGCTACAGCCTGACGCTCAAGATGCTGGACCTGAGCTTCAGGCTGCTGGGTCGTTCGGAGCTGAGGCTGCACGCCTACCCGGTTCTGCGGGAGTTTGTGCTCCGCGGCCGCCCCCGCAGTTTCGTGGCGGTTCCTTCGGCGAGCGAGGTCACCTACATCTGGGGGGCGGGGCCGGACGAAGCGGCCATGCGCACGGCGTACGGCAAGCAGATGCCGGCGCACTGCGCGGAATATTTCGACGGTACGAACCAGGGAAGCCGGCGGCTCAGCTGCCTGCGGCTGGAGCGCGCCGGCGACGTGGGGGAGAGCGCGTCGCTCGTGGCCCGGCTGGGTTCGCCCTTGCCCGACGGCGGTCAGCGGCTGTTCTGCACCTGCGCGCCGGTGCACGACTACTCGGGCCGCGAAGTGGCGCGCGTCGGTGTGTTCGGACACGGGCCGGATGACGGCCCGATTCTGACCGAGCACAACCGGGAGGCGTGGGAACTGGGGCGGCGGGTGTCGACGAGGCTCGGGCACCTGCCGACGGCGGGGTCGGAGCTTCACTGACGCGGCCGCGGCCGGTGTCCGCGCCGCCGCGTCGCAGAGGAGGACGAAGTTGGCCTACATCATTTGCGAACCGTGCGTCGGGACCAAGGACACTGCCTGCGTCGATGTGTGCCCGGTCGACTGCATCCACCCGCGGAAGGACGAGCCGGAGTTCGCGACGTCCGAACTGCTCTACATCCACCCGGACGAGTGCATCGACTGCGGCGCGTGCGTGCCGGCGTGCCCGGTCGAGGCGATTTTCGTGCTCGACGAGGTGCCGGAGAAGTGGCAGAGCTTCATCGCGACCAATGCGGAGTACTATCAGAAGTAGCAGGGCTTCGGCCCCCGGCAGCAAGGATGCGCCATGGGTGTGATTGACCACCGGTTCGCGGACAACATCATCACGACGAACCTCGACACGGTGATGGCGTGGGCCCGGAAGAACTCGCTCTGGCCGATGGGGTTCGGCCTGGCGTGCTGCGCGATCGAGATGATCGCGACAGGCGGGTCGCGCTTCGACATCGCCCGGTTCGGGTCGGAGGTGTTCCGCGCATCTCCGCGGCAGGCCGACCTGATGATCGTGGCCGGAACGGTCACGAAAAAGATGGCGCCGGTGCTGCGGCGGCTGTACGACCAGATGCCGGAGCCGAAGTGGGTGATCTCGATGGGCAGTTGCTCGAACGCGGGCGGCCCCTTCCCGACCTACAGCGTGCTCCAGGGGGTCGACAAGGTGGTGCCGGTCG
Organism: Vicinamibacterales bacterium; assembly: GCA_046496425.1. GTDB lineage: Bacteria > Acidobacteriota > Vicinamibacteria > Vicinamibacterales > JAKQTR01 > JAKQTR01. The sequence continues at coordinate 16,612 of JAWOGY010000315.1, read as the reverse complement.
ATGTCTACGTGTCCGGCTGCCCGCCGCGGCCGGAGGCGCTGCTCTACGGCCTCATGCGCCTGCAGGACAAGATCGCGCGGGAGAGCACGGTGTTCCGGAAGGAGCGCTGGATCCCGGCTGGCGGAACCGAACCGATCGTCGTCGAGGAGCGCGGCTGATGCTGAAGGACTTCCTGCGCTCGTTCTTCCTGGTGGATCTCGCCAAGGGTCTCTGGGTCACGCTGAAGTACACGCCTCAGCCGGCCTTCACGTTCCAGTACCCGTCGGAGCGCCGTCCCGTGGCACCGCGCTTCCGCGGCGTGCTCCGGCTGCAGGTGGAGCCCGATTCGGGCGCCCAGGTCTGCATCGTCTGCGACCAGTGCGCCAAGGCGTGTCCGGACGACCTCATCTCGCTCGGCGGGCATCGCGAGCCCGGCATGAAGCTGAAGGCGCTCGACTACTTCGACTTCAACCTCTCCCGGTGCAGCTTCTGCGGGCTGTGCTCGGAAGTTTGCCCGACCAAGCCGATCAAGGCTCTGGTCATGAGCGAGGACTACGAACTCGGCACCTACAGCCGCGACGCGCAGATCCTGCGCATCGACGACATGTACGACGGGCTGCCGATTACGCAGTACACGAGGTAGGGGACAGGAACTCCTGCCCCTCGCCTGCCACCTGGCTCGAACCCTCCGTGCCGCTCGTCGCGTCCAAGACGAAAATCGGCTATTCTGGCTTGAACGCCCGACTTTTCTCCAGCGGAGGTTGCATGCCTGTCCGCGCTCGCCCCCCTCTGGCGGTATTCACGCTGCTGGTAGCCGCCGGTCTCGTGATGGCCGTCGATGCCTTCTCGCCGGCGGACACGCCGGAAATCCAACTGCAGCTCGGAAACCTGCTCTACGCCGACGGGCGCTTCAGCGAAGCCCTGACGGCCTACGAGCACGCCGTCGGCTCCCCGGAACCGCGTGTGCGCGTGCCGGCGCGCATCGGCCTGGTGCAGTCCGCCCTCCGCGTGGGGAGCTTCCAGAAAGCCAGGAGCGAGGCGGAGGTGTTGCGCGGTGAACAGCCCTCGGACGCCTTCGCGCTCGCCGTGTACGGCGACGCCATGTGGTCGGCCGGCCTCTTCGACGAGGCCGACCGCGGCTACACGCAGTCGCTGTCGCTCCAGCCCGAGGAGGCACGGGGGCACAACGGCGTCGCGAGGGTCCTTTCGGCGAGAGGCCGTTTCGCCGAGGCGCTGGAACACAGCCTGCGGGCGGTGCGCCTCGAGCCGCGCGAGGCCGACTATCATCACACGCTCGGAAACGTCTACGAACGGCTGGGCCGGTACGACCATGCCGCCACGGCACTGGGGAGCTTCATCAACCTGCTCCCCAAGGGCCTGGCCGATAGCCGCGCGTTGTGGGCGACGGCGGAACTCAAGTTCCTGACCTCCTTCGGGAACAAGACGCCCTACGAATTCGCGTCCGATCCCGGGCAGGTCTACACGCTCCCGTTCCGCCTCGAACAGGAGAAAATCATCATTCAGGGCCGCGTCAACGGCAGCCGGCCGGTCGACTTCATCGTCGACACGGGCGCGGAACTCTCGACGATTTCACGCACGACGGGCGAGCGGCAGAACGTGACGGCGATCGCCTACACGGTCAGCGCCGGAGTGGGCGAGATCGGCCTGCGCGGGCTGCAGCTCGGGCGGATCGACAAACTGGAATTCGGCCCGCTGAAGGTGAAGCACGTGCCGTGCATCATCAAGAGCCCGGCGCTGCAGGACCTGCCGGCGCCCGAGGGCGAGAGTTTCTCGCCCCTCGCGATGGGCCTCTCGGTGCGTGTCGACTACGCCCGCCGCGTGTTGTCGCTGGCGAAACGCCTGCCCGACGATGGGCCGGCGGACGTGACGATGGGGCTGTGGATGAACCGGCTGGCGACGGTGCGGGGGACGGTGGGCGACGCCCACCCGCGCAGTTTCGTGGTCGACACCGGCGGGCAGGTGATTTCCATCAGCACGGACACGGCGCGCGTGCTTCCGCCGATGGAGTGGCGCAAGATCGCGCTGAAGGTGTACGGAGCGTCGGGGTGGGATCGGGACGCGTACTTGATGCCGGGCGTGGATCTGGCGTTCAACGACATCCGCTTCCAGAAGATGTCGGTGGTCGTGCTGAACCTCAGGGCGCCGAGTGTCCTGCTCGGCTACGAACTCGGCGGCATCGTCGGCCACCGGTTCCTGAGCCGGTACCACGTGACGATTGACCTCGAGCGGGCCGAGCTGCGTCTTAAGAAGAACTAACGGATTGAAACGCCCCGGAGAGCGGGCGCGCCCCGGGGCGTTCGTGTGTACGGCGGCTCTTCCGGGCAGGCGTCTAGTAGTTGAAGCCAATCCAGAACTGGAAGCGGGCCTTCCGCCACGCGTCCGCGTTGAGCGCGCTCCCGAAGTAGGCGTTCTCCCACGTTTCGTTGAACATGGTCCGCCACGACCAGTCGAAGTGGATGGGGAACCCGAGGGCCATCGTCTCGACCCCGATCCCGTACGACGCGCGTCCATCCACCAGCCGGAACCCCGTGATGGCGACCGGGTCGCCGTACTGGTAGATGGGGAACCCCGTCACCGGGTCCAGTTCGACACTGGCGATGGGCGTAATGATCTCATCGGCGCTGGTTGCGAACTTGTAGCCGCTGTTGTCCCACCAGCCGCCTCCGATGCCGAAGAATGCCACCCCGCGGACCCCGCCCAGGATGCCGATCGGCGTGGCCATCGCATGGATGAGGGGGAACCGGAACTCGGCGTTTCCGTACACCGCGTTCTGCCCGGCGAACTGCAGGTAGTCGTAGCCCCGCAGGTCCGAGTTTCCGCCGAAATACGTGAACGAGGGGGTGTCGCCCCAGCTGCGGAAGCCCCGGCCGCGCAGGGCGAGGAGGGCGGACGAGCCGACCTTGAAGTACTTCCGCAGGTCCGCGTCGACGGTCTGCCAGGAAAGCATGTTGCCGCTGAACCCGGGCGCGGCCTCGTACATCAGCCGCATCGTGCGGCCCGACAGCGGCCCGAACTCGCGGAAGATGGTGGTCTCCTGGACGAAGCTCACCGACAGCGGCGCGTACCAGCCGTTGCGATACAGCGTATTGCCGTACACCTGCTGCTGGTAGTCGTTGGCCAGCTCCTCGAGCAACGGATCGTTGTACTGCTCGCGGATGTAGCCGAACCCGGCCGAGAACTCGACGCGGCTGTAGCGGTTGAGCGGGTAAATGCCGAACGCCGACGCTCCCCGGTTGCTCCGCGTGGAGGTGGCGAGGTCGCGGTCGATGTAAGGCGCGTAAATCGGGTCGTAATACACGCCGCTGGTCTGTCCGTAATAGAACTCGTCCTGCCAGTACCCCTGGATCGCGTAGTTGAGGCGCCGCTCCAGGTTGATGAGCGAAACGCCGTAGACACGGTACTGCGACATGGACCCGAAGTAGGCGTCGACGCGCCGATCGCCGAGCACGTCGGTAAAGGACACCGCGGTGCTGCCGAAGAAATTGCCGCCGCTGGTGACGCCGACGTTCAGCGGCGGGCGGCCGTCGAGGAACATCTTGTCCCAGGAGCCCTTCTTGACCTTGTTCTCGCCGATGAGCGTGTGGTTCAGCGGCGCCTGGAAGTCGATGACGGGGCCGGGCGCGCCGAAGTCGGCCGTCTCGGCCGTCACGACGGCGTCCTTCTTCTCCATCGCGTGGAGCTGGTAGTCGCCCTTGTAGTAGGTGATGAACGCGATCCTGGTGGTCGCATCATCCCGCAGCACGACCGGCGAGAAGTTGCCGCCGACCGCGTCCGTGTACTGTCGCAATTCGCCCGTCTTCAGGCCGAGCGTCCAGATGTTGAAGATGTTGCCGTTGCGCGCCACCTCGGGCTCGATCGGCTTGTTGGGGTCGGCCGCGGTCGACGCGAAGATCAGGGTGTCGGCATCGAGGAACCTCGCCGCCGCGTCGTCGTGCGTGCCGAAGGTCAGCTGCGTCTTCTTGCCGCTGGCAAGATCGAGGCTGAACAGCTTCTCGTTCCCGCTGATTCGCGCGAGGTAGACCAGTGAGCGGCCGTCCGGCGCGAATGCCGGGGCGTAGCTGGCGATCTCGTCACGGGTGAGGTTGGTCACTTCCTCGGTGGCCAAGTCGACGGTGAAGATGTCGGCCCAGCCGCTCTGCATGGCCGAGAAGGCCAGCGACTTCCCGTCCGGCGCGAATGCGGGCGACTCCGGCTCGTCGACCGTCTTCAAGTCGATCCGCTTCTCGATCTTCCTGTTGAGCACGTTCTGGACGACGATCGACTTGCCCTTTTCCCGCCTCACGACGTACGCCAGACGGTCACCGGCCGGCGACCAGGCCAGCCAGGGCACGGTGATCCAGCGCCCGCCCGGCGTCACGATGTAGTCGAAGCCCATGCCCTGGTCGAAGCCCGGGGTCAGGTTGCGGATCACCTTGCCGTCCTTGGCCGAGATGAGGACGATGTCGATCTCGCGGTCCCGCCGGTTGACGGTGACCACCGCCAGGAGGTCGCCGGAGGGCGAGGGTTCGATCATGATGGCGCCGTCGTACCGCGTCTTCTCCGGGGACGGCGCGAGGTTGCGCCCGTAGTCGGAGGGCGTTTCCTTGTCGCGGAACGGCTTGAAGCGGGCCTTGAGGTACCGGTCAAACTGCTGGTCGAACTCTTCGCCCGAGAGCTGGAACGCCTCGAGGTACGCGCTCTCGGCGCCTCCCACGATGCCCTTGCGCAGCGAGAAGAGGAACTGCCGGAGGCCTTCCTTGCCCCACTTGGACTCGATGAATTCAAAGGCCGCGTGGCCGAGGTTGTAGACCAGCCGCGGGTTCGTCGTCTCCCCGTACCCTTCCATGCGGCTCATCTGGGGGATATTGTCGGTGACGGCGGCGTCGCGGACCGTCATCAGGTCGACCGGGCGCCAGATGCCGGTCATGTAGTCCGACAGGCCCTCGGCGACCCACAGCGGCACGGTCTGCCGGAGGATCGACTGGGGCACGATGTCGAACTCGAAGATGTGCGTGAGTTCGTGAACGATGAGCCGGTAGAGCAGATCCGGGGGTTCGTCGAGCGGGAGCAGCATCCGGTCGCGGTAGGGCTCGGCGAAGGCGCCCACGCCCTCCTGGGCCGCGCCGGGGATGACGTTCTGCTGCTGGAACTCGCTCGCCGTCTTGAAGATGATGAGCGGCACCTTGAAGGCGAGGTCGTGTTTCAGCTCGGCGCTGATCTGCTGATACGCGCTCTCGGCGTAGCCAGCCACGCGCTCGAGGTGCTGCTCGACCGACGGGTAGTAGTAGATTTCGAAATGTTCGGTATTGTAAATCTGCCAGTCGAACCGGTCGTACCGCACCAGGTTCTTGCCGTAGTACGGCATGTAGGGCGTCTGGGCCGCCACGCTGGCTGCCGCAACGAATGCGATCGCGGCGACCAGGACAACCAGCCGGAGCGCCTTGCTCGTGCGCGTCGGGCGCTTGCGCATACCACCACCTCGCGGGGTTCGGCAGGAGCGAGCTGACATCACCCTGCCATGTTAACGTCAGTATGACGCCGCTGCAACGTCCCGCGTTCCGGGCGCGCGGGCCGCGCGAGCCGCGCAGCGCCCGCCCGACGGCCCGCTTGCCGTCTGACTTATACTGGTGGGAATATTCCCGGGCGCCTCGGGGTTTATTCAACAGGCGCCGAGAGATTCACGTTGCCCAGCCAACGCCAATCGCCTGACGCCTCCGTCAACTCCGCCGCGTTCGAGCAGGAGGCGCTCGCCCTCGTGGACCGTCTCTATGCGGCGGCGATGCGCCTGACGAGGAACGAGGCCGACGCGCAGGATCTGGTCCAGGACACGTATCTGCGGGCCTTCCGATCGGCCGCGCAATTCGAGGCCGGAACCAACCTGCGCGGGTGGATGTTCACCATCCTCCAGAACACGTTCCTGAACCAGCGGCGGGACCGGGGTCGCAACCCGGTCGACGCCGACAGCGACGCGGTGGAGCAGGCGCCGGACGACCGCCAGACGGCAGGAAACCCGGAAGAGTTGCTGCTCCGGGGGACGCTGGACGCCGACCTTCAGGCGGCGCTGGACAGCCTTCAGCCGGCCTATCGCGAGGCGGTCTGGCTGAGGGACGTGGAGCAGTTCACCTACGACGAGATCGCCGGCATCGTCGGCGTGCCGATCGGGACGGTGATGTCGCGGATCTCGAGGGGGCGCCGTGCGTTGTACGAGGATCTGGTGTCCCGCTCCAACGGGTACGCGCGGCGCGCGGCGGCCGGGGGCGAAACCCCGGCGAGGCGCGTCTAAGGAGTAGAGGTTCGGTTCATGGACTCGTGCAGGGAAACAGGACCGCTCGTCACGCGGGTCGCGGACAGCGAAGCGACAACGGTGGAGCGCGGCGTGGTGGATGCGCACCTGCGCGAGTGCGCGCCCTGCCGCTTCCAGTTGCACGCGGAGCGCGAGGCCCGGCTACTCGTGCACGACCGTGCGAGCGCCCTGGTCGGCCACGCGCCGCTCGGTCTGCGCGCCCGCTGCGCCGCGACGCGGGTGCAGGCGTCCCCGCCCGCGCGGCGTCCCCTCCCGCTGCTCAGCCGGGTCGGCTGGCCGATGGCGCTGGCGGCGACGCTGGTGCTGGCCGTCGCCGGGAGCGCGTTCTACGGTCTGGTGGTCAATCCGTCCAAGGCGGTCGCCGCGCAGCTCGCGCTCGATCACCTGAAGTGCTTCGCCCTGTTCGACGAGCCTGCCGCCCTCTCGCCGGCCGAGGTGCAGGCCGCCCTCAAGGCCCGCCACGGGATCGACGTCCGGCTGCCGGTCGGCAAGGCGGCCGAGGGTCTGACCCTGGTCGGGGGCCGACGATGCCTGTATATGGACGGCTTGGTGGCGCATCTTCTCTACAGGAAAGACGCCGTCCAGGTGTCGCTCTTCGTGCTTCCCATCGGAGAGAAGCTGGGGCAGACTGACCTGGATGTGCTCGGCCACTCCGCGGTCGCCTTCGAGAAGGACGGCCGGACGTGGGTGGTGCTGGCCCGCGCGCCCCATGCGGCGGTGGAGGCCCTCGCCGCGGCCTTCGGCGCGGTCAGCGACTGACGAAACGGCCGCCCGGCGCGGCCTCGGGGCGGAAGCAAGGTATTCATCATGAACACGCGCTGGATCGCGGCGGCGGCCGCGGCAATCGGACTGGCCGCGGTAGCGCTCAATGGCGTGGGCAGCCCGGCCGTTTCGGCAGGCGACGCGGTCGGAGCCTGCGACCCGAATGCGAAACCCGCCAACCTGAACTTCACGCTGAAGGATCTCGGCGGCAGAGACGTGAAGCTGTCGTCCTACAAGGGGAAGGTCATCCTGGTGAACTTCTGGGCCACCTGGTGCGGTCCCTGCAAGATCGAGATTCCCTGGTTCAACGAGTTCCACCAGAAGTACAAGGACCGGGGCCTGGTCGTGCTCGGCATCTCGGCCGACGACACCGTCGAACAGTTGAAGCCCTTCGTGGCCGAATACAAGATGAGCTATCCGGTGCTTGTCGGCAAGGGGCGCGACGACGTGCAGGAAGCGCTCGGCCCCGTCTGGGGGCTGCCGACCACGATCATCATCAGCCGCGACGGCAAAGCCTGCCACAATCACGTGGGACTGGCGAAGAAGGCGGACTTCGAGAAGGGGATCCTTGGGCTCCTGTAGTATGATCGGTCCGTGGCTTTGAAAGGCTTCGTACACGGGCGCCTGGCTTGCGGGTGCCGCGTGAGCTTCAGGGAAGGGGTGGAAGGCAGCCCGGTGACGGTGCTGCTCGACCTCAAGTCGCCGGGCTGTGCGGTGTCATGGCACGTGAGCGGTCTGCCGCTGTACGACTACCGTGAAGCCATCAGGATGCCGACGCGTCTGCTGCCGCCGAAGGAAGAGGGTTTCGAGGAAGAAGGCTGAGGCCAGGCCTCCGAGCCGGACCTCGTCAGGAGTGTGGGCCACCGGTTTCCCGGTGGCCCGTTCGTGCGTCAGGAGGGTATTTCAGGCGTCCCGCCGCCTGCAGCGCGCGGCGCAGCAGGAACTCCACCTGCGCGTTCAGGCTGCGCAGGTCGTCGGCGGCCCACCGCTGCAGCGCCTCGTGCAGTTCGGGGTCCACCCGGAGCAGGAAGGGTTTCCGTTCAGCCACGTCCAGCCTATTGGTACAGGGAGCCCGTGTTGATGATCGGCTGGGCGGCCCGCTCGCCGCACAGCACCACCAGCAGGTTGCTCACCATGGTCGCCTTGCGATCCTCGTCGAGGTGGACGATGTCCTGCCGGCTGAGCCGATCGAGCGCCATCTCCACCATGCCGACGGCGCCCTCGACAATCCGCGTGCGCGCCGCGATGATCGCCGACGCCTGCTGGCGCTGAAGCATGGCCGCCGCGATCTCGGGCGCGTAGGCCAGGTGGCTGATGCGCGCCTCAATCACCTCGACGCCGGCCTTCGCCAGGCGGTCCTGGATCTCGCTCTTCAGGTGCGCCGCGACCTCTGCGGTGTTGCCGCGCAGCGACATCTGCTGCTCGACGTGGGAGTCGTACGCGTAGTTGGTCGACAGGTTGCGCAGCGCGGCCTCGCTCTGGACATGGACGTAGTTGTTGTAGTCGTCCACCTCGAAGCACGCCTCGGCGGTTTCCACGACCTTCCAGACCACCACGGCCGCGATCTCGATCGGGTTGCCCTCGCTGTCGTTCACCTTCAGGCGCTCGGTTTCGAAGTTCCGGATCCGCTGCGAGATGCGCCGCTTGCTGTAGAAGGGGTTGGCCCACCGCAGTCCCGGCGCCTTGACGGTGCCCACGTACTTGCCGAAGATCTGCAGTACCTTCGCCTCGTTCGGGTTCACGAGGAAGAACCCGGCCCACCCGAAGACGTCCAGGGTGAAGACGACGATCCAGAAGACAATCATGGTCGCGTCCTGCGGTGGCCGGACCGCGGAAACGAAGCCGTAGACGGACACTCCCAGCAGGACCAGGAGCGCGGCCAGCATTCCCCATCCGGACAACGCGTGCTTCTCGATTTCACGGATCATGAACGGCCCCCCTTCAATGCTTTCGAAATGATATCACTCTGAAATCTTTACGTCAACTGCTCTCGAACCGGGCCACATGCTGGGGGCCAGGCCCCCGTCCGGCGGGCGCCTGCGGGTATGATGGGCTCGTGAAGCGAGTGGGAACCGGGTGGTGTCTGGCGATGGGTTCGCTGATGACGGCCGCGGCCGGCCTGGGAGTCTCAAGCTGCGGGCCGCCGCCTCCGGACCCGATCGCGTTCGAGGCACGGGCGATCGTCGTCACGAACCTGACTGCCGAGGAGTGGCAGAACGTCGAGGTCTGGCTGAACGATCACTATCGCGTCACGAAGTCGCGCATGCCTCCTGGCGAGAGGTTCAACATTCCCTTTTCGGCCTTTGTGGCGGGGTTCGGTCAGCGATTCGACGCCGCCCGGCAGCCGGTTCGCGGGGTCGAGGTGAACGCGACCGCGCCGGGCGGGCGCGCCGTCAAACTTGTCTGGGGCTCGGGGCGGCGGCGGTAGACTGGATCGTGCTGGCGACCCGTGCGGGTCGAGGAGTGTCATCGTGGCGAAGCTGAAGTCCGAAATCGAACTCGCGTGCCCCTGCTGCGGCGCCATTCTGATCGTCGACAAGAACCTCAACCAGGTCGTCTCGCACCAGGAGCCGGTTCGCGAGGATCGGCCCGACCTCGACCACGCCGCGCAGCTCGTCGACCAGGAGCGCGCAAGGCGGGAGGCCATCTTCCAGCAGTCTGTCGAGTCACAGAAGAGCCGCGGCGATGCGCTGTCGCGCCGCTTCGAGGAAGCGCTCCGCCAGGCCCGCCAGGAGCCGGTCACCAAGCCGACGCGCGATTTCGACCTGGACTAGGCTGCAGGCCAGGGAAGCGCCACGGCGTATCCGGGACGCGTGTACTCGCCGGGGAGAGCGGTCCAACGCTCGCGCCCCGGGTAGCATACGGGCTTGCGATCGGGATAGCGGGCCTTGAACGCCCGGTACCACCGCCGCCACCGGGCGGCCCGGGCGCGGTTGTAAGGCAGCCGCCGATGCGGATGCTCGATGAGCATCTGCTCGACTTTCCAGACGTTCCTCTCCGACAGTCGCCAGTCGTACCGGCCCATCTCCGCGTCCAGGTCGACGACGGCGTAGGCGGTGATGCCGCCGGTCAGATCGACGTACGGCTCGAAGTAACTCATCGCCAGGTCGCGCGCCGTCCTGAACACCGGTTTCCGTCCGTGCAGGCCGGGGTCGCGGGACCGGCCGATCGAGCCCCACTTTCCGCGCATCTTATAGACGAAGAGCACGTGCTCGAGCTTGTCGATGGACTCGAAGCTCAGCACGAGCGGCGGGTAGCCGTGCGCCTCGAGGATCACGGCCGCGGCGAGGGCCGCCTCGAGGCAGTGCACGGTCCGTCGGCGCACGACCTGGCGGAAGCTCCGCAGTGTTTCTCCCACGGGCTTGGGTTCGTCGTTGTAGGGCAGGCTGTTCAGGTACGCCTGGACACGGGCCGGCGTGCCGAGCCGGCGAATGAGGCGCCACTCGGCCGAGGTGAACGGCGCCATCGATCAGGACGCGGCGGCGCCGCGCTGCCGTTCCGCGCAGTAGATGTTGAGCAGCCGCAACGCGCGGTCGGAGGTTCTGAAGGTCGGAATCCCGGCGGCCGAAAGCGCCTGCGCCATCGGATCGTAGAGGGCGCCGGCGTCGACGACGACGACCCACGGCTTGACCGTGCCGCGGTGAAGTGCCGCCAGTCGCGCCACGATTCCATCGGGGCGCGACACGTCTTCGCCGTGGCCGGCCCCCCGCGGCAGCGTGTTCAGGGCGGCGGTCAGCGGCACGATCCCCACCACGACCGCGTCGAACTCGTCGTCGTCGAGCAGCACCCGCACGGTGTCGGCATAGGCCTCGTCTCCGGTCATCGGCGTGAGGTCGATGGGATTGTGGACGTCCACGACCTTGTCGATCCGGCTGCGCACGAAGATGGCGTCGAGTGCCCGGGCGGCGGGCGCCCCGAACGGCGGCAGCGTGAAGCGGCCCAGATTGTCGGCGATCGCCACGCACTCGAACCCGGCGTTCGACACGGCCGCCAGCCGCCAGCCGGCCACCGGTTGCCGGCCCAGCGTCGACGACAGCACGACCAGGTCCTCGAAGTCGTCGAGCGATTCGGCCACGAGCACGCCGGCATGTTCAGAGAGGCCCCGCATCACCGCGTAGTCGCCCGCGATGGACGCCGTGTGGCTCGCCGAGGCCGCCGCGCCGGCCGCCGTCCGGCCGGCCCTGTAGAGAATCACCGTGCGACCCTGGCTGGTAATCGCGCTCGCAGCCTGGAGAAAGCGCAGCCCGTCGAGCGGCCTGAACCCCTCGACATACACCGCGAAGACATCGATGCCGGCGTCGTCTTTCAGGTACGTGAGATAGTCGCCGACGGTCAGGTCCATCTGGTTGCCCAGCGTGATCGAGTACTTCGGATTGATTGCGCTGAGCTTGCTGGCCTTCGACACGGCGAACGCGCCGCTCTGGGACACGATGGCGAGCCGGGACACCTCGCCGGTGGGCACCGGGAGCTTGTACTCGGGAATGAACGTGGTGTCATACCGCCCGGGGACCGACCGGATGCCGAGGCAGTTGCCGCCGTTGATGACGGGGCCGCCCCACGCCCGGCTTCTCGACTGCGCCAGCGCCGCTCGCATCCGATCGACAATGGCCTGGCTCCCGGCCTTCTCCTCGAGCCCTCCGGGGATGAGCACCACGCTCTCGGCCTTCTCCTGCTCGATAATCTCGACCAGCGCCGTTGACGCCTGCGCGGCGTCCACCGACAGCACGAACAGATCGACCCGTTCCTCGATGGCCGCGATGTCGGGGACGCAGCGGCACCCTTCGATCTGTGCGGTCCCGCTCTTCACGATGAGGATGCGTTCGCGCGGGAACCCTTCGCGCAGCAGGTTGTTGACGATGATGTGCCCGGGGTTCATGCGCTCGGAGACGCCCATGATGGCGACCGAACCCGGCTCGAGCAGCCGGGATATTTTGGCGATGGGCCGCGCCTGCGGTCCCGGCGCGCCAGCCGGCTCGCGGCGCAGTTTCAGCAGGACGTCCAGGGCCACCACGCGGCCGTCGTTCGCGATGACGAAGGGGTTGACCTCGAACTCGGCGATGCGGGAGCCGAGCACGCGGCCGAGGTCCAGGACCGCGGCGGCGAGATCCGAGATCCGGCCGGGCGGCACGAGCGGCGCCTGCCCGCGCATCGATCTGGTGGCCAGCTGCACGACGGCGACCCGCTGGAGCGCGGCGTCGACGAGGCCGCCGCCGGCGAGCGCCGGCGAGAACAGCGCGACGTCCTGGCCTGGGCGGAACGCCTTCGCCAGGAACTCGGTGTAGATGCCGCCGGCGCCGACGGTCACGACCGGCCCGACGTCGTCGGTCCACCTGAGGCCGACGAGCAACTCGCGTCCGAGTGCCGGCGAATACGGGACAAACTCGTTGATCGTGTAGCCGACAACGCCCCGGGCGCCGAGCGACCCGTCCATGCGGGCAATTGCCGCCGCGACGGCCTCGACAGTCTTGTCCACGATCGCGACGCCGCCCACGTCGCTCTTGTGGAGAATCCGGGGCGAAATCACCTTGACGACGGCCTTCGCGCCCGGCAGCCGCGCGAGCAGGTCTGCATCGACGTCGGCCGTCCCCGTCACGAACAGGTGGGCCGGCGCGGGCAGCCCGAGCGCCGCGAGCAGCCGCAACCCTTCCGTCTCGAGCAGAACATCGCGCCCGTCCCGTTCCGCGGCGTCGAAGATCGCGTTGATCGCCTCGAGGTTCATGGGGTGCCGCTCCTCAGCGGGCCGCCGCGGCGCGGCCCGCGTGAAGCGCCTTCAGGTTGGTCTCGACGATCGCCGCGCCCTTGGCGGCGAACACCGTCCGCACGAAGTGCTCCAGCGTCTCGAACGCCACGGGCAGCATCGGCGATGCGGCGCCGACCATGACCATGTTGGTGGCCCGCGCCGACCCGGCTCGCCGGGCCAGCGACTCGGCGTCGATCGTCAGCGCGTGCGGCAGGCCCCGGACGCGTGCGAGCACCTCGTCGAGGGGCGGATAGTCCGGGATGTTGGCCACCGGGTTCGTTGCCGTGATCACCGTGCCGCCCGCAGACAGGTATTCGAGGTATCGCAGGCTCTCCAGCGGCTCCATGCTCAGAATCATGGCCGCGGAGCCCCGCGGAATGAGGTCGCTGGCGACGGGTCGGTCCGACAGACGCAGGTTCGCGAGCACCGCGCCGCCACGCTGCGACATGCCGTGCACCTCGGACTGCTTCACCGCCAGCCCTTCCTTCATGGCGCTCGACGCGATGATCGCCGAGACCGACAGCACGCCCTGGCCCCCCACGCCGGCGAGGATGATGTCGAATTTCATGGTCGTCACTCCTGGACCGCGGCGGCGGATGCGGTCTTTTCCTGCTTCTTCCGCTTGGCGGTCTCGATGCACTCGCGCACGCCGATCACCACCGACAGGCCGCGGTGATTGACCTCGCGGCGCAGGATGTCGGTGATCTCGGCCATCCGCCGCGGGTGGGCCTCGACGACGTGCAGGTGATCGGGCGGCACGCCGAGACCCCGGACGATGGCCTCGAGTTCGGATGAGGTCCGGATCGTCGGTTGCCCGCCCGTCATCGCCACGGTCTTGTTGTCGAGGATGACGAGCGTCATCGGCGTGTCGGCCGCCACGGCGTCCATGAGCGGCGTCACGCCGGAGTGCAGGAAGGTGCTGTCGCCGATGACGGCGACGACGGGGTGATAGCCGGCGTCGGAGGCGCCCTTCGCCATGCCGACGGATGCACCCATGCAGACGCAGGTCTCGATGGCGTTGTAGGGCGGGAGTGCGCCGAGCGTCGAACAGCCGATGTCGGCCGTGACGATGGCGTCGGGAAAGGCCGCGAGGGCCGCCGAGATGGCTGTGAAGCTGTCGCCGTGCGGGCAGCCCGCGCACAGCTGCGGCGGCCGGCCGGGAAGCGACGGCCCGGAAAGGGCCACGCCGGCCCGCGCCGGGAGCCCGAGGGCGGCCCTCACGATGTCGGGATTCAGCTCGCCGTCCGGCGGCACCGCGCCGGACTCGCGTCCCTGGATCTCCAGGTGCGCCGGCGGCACGATGCCCCGCAGCGCGCGCTCGATGTAGGGGTACCCCTCCTCGAGCAAGAGGACGCGCCCGAGGGGCTCCACGAACGCGCGGATCGTCCCGGCGGGGTACGGATACGCGCCGATGTGCAGGTGCGCGGGCCGCGCCGCCAGGTCGTCGACGTTCTCGAGGTAGTAGTTGCGCGCGAGCCCGGTCGTGATGACCCCGAAGCCGGCGTCGTCGCCGGCTTCGACGGCGTTGAACCGCGAGGCCGCCACAGAGGCGCGGATGTCGTCGAAGCGGTCGAGCAGGGCCCTCCACTGGCGGCGCGCGTTCCCCGGCAGCAGCACCCACGCCGACGGCTGGACGTTCTTGTGCGGCGGGTTCTCGGCGCGCGCCTCGCCGGCATGGACGATGCCCCGGCTGTGCGCCAGGCGCGTCACCAGGCGGACCATCACGGGCACGTGGAAGCGCTCCGAGATGTCGAAGGCCTCGCGCGTCATCTCGTAGGCTTCCTGGTGCGACGCCGGTTCGAGGCAGACCACGTGCGCGAAGTCGGCGAACACCCGGCTGTCCTGCTCGTTCTGCGAGCTGTGCATGCCCGGGTCGTCGGCCACGGCCACGACGAGGCCGCCGTTGACGCTGACCAGCGCCGAGTTCATGAACGGGTCCGCCGCCACGTTCAGTCCGACGTGCTTCATCGTGACCATCGTGCGCCGGCCGGCGAAGGAGACCCCGAGTGCCGCCTCGTACGCGGTCTTCTCGTTCGCGCACCACTCGGCCCTGGGTCCGCCGTGCTTCCGGGCGTGCCGGATCAGGTACTCGAGGATCTCGGTGGACGGAGTGCCCGGGTATCCGTAGGCGGCCGTGAGCCCTGCGTGCACCGCAGCCAGGGCCACGGCTTCGTCGCCAAGCAAGACCATCTCGCTCATGTCACACTCCTGGTCGCATCCTGCCGGGGGCATTTCGGGACAGGGATCGGGTCGGTTGCGGTCTCGGCAGGGGGCCGGGCGAGGCTACTTCACCAAGGCCTGCAGGTCCCTGACGACATCCTCGGGGGACCACTCCTTCCCATTGTATGTCCGGGCGAGCTTGCCGTCGCGGTCGAGCAAGGCGGTGCGCAGGTTATGCGTGATGTTCGACCCGTCGTCGCCTTCCCGCAGCACGGCCAGGCCGAGCGTCGCGCCGAACGCGTCGACCCGCTCCCGAGGCGCCGTCACGAATCGCCAGAGCGCAGGGTCGGCGCCCATCGCCTTCGCCTTCGCGGCCAGCACGGCAGGTGTGTCGAATTCGGGGTCGAACGACACCGAGAGCAGGCGGACGCTGCGCCCGAGCGCCGGGTCGGCCTTCAGGCTGCGCTGCACGGCCGCGAAGTGAGTGTTCATCCGCGGGCAGTAATCGGGAAGCGGGCAGCGCGTGTAGATGAAAGTCAGCAGCGTGTACGTGCCGCGGTACGACGACAGGGGACGCGGCTGCCCGGTTTCGTCGGTGAACGCGATGTCGGGAACGGTGGCGCCGAGGGGCAGGATGTCGGCCGGCGCGGGAGGCGGCGCGGAGGCTTCGCCCGGCGGACGGCTGCCAGTCTTCCGAATGGTGGTGAGGTAGGAGTCCTCGGCGGTGAGGACGAGCGTCGCGCTCAGCAAATCCCCGGGAGCGAGGCCGTCGACCAGGCGCGGGTCCTTGACGGTGAACCACATGGTCATCGGTTCCATGAAGCCTCTGACCTCGTCGTGCTTCACCTGGATCTCGGACTTGTCCGGCTTGATGGCCAGCAGTTCCCCCGTCAGCGGAAATTCGCGGTTGGCCGCGGGCGGAGGGGGAGCGCTGCACGCGGCGGCGGTCGTCACGACGGCAAGGAGAACCAGGGCCAGGGACTGGGATTTCATGCGCCCACTTTAACGCCGCCGCCTGCCATGAGCAACGCCGCCGGCACGTGCCGCGCGGCGAACTCCACGATGGCCTGCTCGGCCCAGTACCCGTCGTAGCCGTCCCGCGCGGTTTCGATGAAGCCGCAGTGGCCGCCATGGCGTGTGATGAGGAGCGAGATGGAGGTGTTGCCGGTAACCCTCGGGTCGCGGAACGGCGGCACGGCGATGAACGGGTCGTCCTCGGAGGTGACGACGAGCGTCGGGACGCGGATGCGATCGACGACACGCATCGAGGCCGCCCGATGGTAGTAGTCGGCCGCCCCGGCGAACCCGTGGTCGGGGGCCGTGTAGCGGTCGTCGAACGCGCGCACGCTCCGGACGCGCCACAGGCCGCCGACGTCGTAGCGCCCGGGAAACAGGCGCGCCTTCCTGCGCATGCGTCGCCGCAGGCTCCGCATGAAGTTCCACTCGTACAGCCGGTTGCCGGGGCGTTCGAGCAGGTCCATGCACGCGCCCAGTTCGAGCGTTGGCGACACCGCGCACACGGATCGGAGCCACGGCGGCGGCGAGCCCCCGTACTCCCCGGCCAGCTTCAGGGCCAGGTTGCCGCCCAGCGAGTAGCCGGAGAGGGCGAGGGATGGAAGGCCGTCCGCCGCCAGTTGCTCGAGGACGGCCCGGACGTCACTGGTCAG
>JAWOGY010000194.1:0-12490 GCA_046496425.1 Vicinamibacterales bacterium | reverse complement strand
ATGAAGTAGTGGACCTGAGTGTCTGAGAGAGAGTGGGCACGGCTGCTGTGAGGCCGGGCCGCCGCAGGGGCGGCCCGGCCTCACTCTCCTTTCCTCGGTTACCGGCGCTACGGTGTCGTCGCGCTCGCCACGTTCGCCCAGCCGGACTGGCTCGCCGGGCTGAAGGCGAGCATCCGGTAGTGGTACGTCTTGCCGCGCGCGACGTTCTGGGTGAAGCTCGTGAGATCCGCCGCGATGGTCGCGTTCGTCACGTTCAACGTGAAGGCCGTGTCCTCGGGGCGAGAGGCGAGAGGGGGTAGACTGAACGAGAGGCCGCGATTCGGAGTCATTCTCCGCAGGGCGTGGGTGGCCGAGGTGCTTTCCATGTGCCCGCAGCGAGGACAAGCGAAGGTCACGCGAGGACACATGGAAACACCTCGGCCCTTCGACAAGCTCAGGGCCGCCCCGAGCATGGTCGAGGGGCGGACAGGACCCGCGCCCGAGGACAAGACGATCCCGAATCGCGGCTTTCTATCTGCGGCAGGCGCGGCGGCCATGTACTCGGTCATCGCCCTCGCCCTGACGTGGCCCCTGGCCGCCGGGCTCACTCGCGACATCCCCTGGGACCTCGGCGACCCGGTGCTCAACTGCTGGATCCTGCAGTGGGGCGCCGACCACTGGCTCCGCTTCCTCGGCGGGGACTTCGGCGCGTTCAGCGGCTACTTTCACGCGAACATCTTCTATCCCGAACCCCTGACGCTCGCCTACTCCGAGCACCTCACCGCGCAGGTGCTGCAGATCCTCCCCGTCTACGCGCTCACCGGCAACATCGTCCTCTCCTACAACCTGCTGTTCCTGTCGACGTCGGTCCTTTCGGGCCTCGGGACGTTCCTGCTCGTCCGCGAGCTGACCGGGAGCGCGCGCGCGGGACTCGTGGCGGGCCTGCTCTACGCGTTCGCGCCGTACCGGATCGGCCAGTTCTCGCACGTGCAGGTGCTGTCGTCGCAGTGGATGCCGTTCGCGCTCTACGCGTTCAGGCGCTACTTCGAGACGCGCCGGGCCTGGCCGCTCGCCGGCGCCGCCGCGGCGCTCGTGGCGCAGAACTGGTCCTGCGGCTACTTCCTGCTCTACTTCGCGCCGTTTGTCGCCGCGTACGTGATCTACGAAATCGGCTGCCGCGGGCTCTGGAGAGACGTGCGGGTGTGGGCGTCGCTCGGCGCAGCGGCCGCCATCGTCATCGCCGCGACGGTTCCCTTCCTGCTGCCCTATCTCGAACTGCGGCAGCACGGCTTCGGGCCGAGGCCCCTCGGGGAGGTCGCGCATTACTCGGCCGACGTCTACAGCTACCTCACGGCCCACGAGGCGCAGTCGTTCTGGGGCGCCATCATGCGCGCCTTCGTGAAGCCCGAAGGAGAACTCTTCCCCTCCCTCACCGCGGTGCTGCTGGCGCTCATCGGAGTGGCCGCGCACGCCAGGGTCACGTGGGCGGTAACGCGGACGCGCGGCGCGGACTCCGAACCGCCCGCGTGGCGCCGCGCGGTGATCTGCGCGGCAGCGGCGGTCCTTGCGTGGCATGCCCTGTCGATTGTCGTCATCCTCGCGCGAAGCGGCTTCGAATGGCAGGTCGGTCCGTTGTGGATTCGCGTGCACAACACCGCGCGGGCGCTGCGGGTGTCGGTCGTCGCCGCCATCGTGCTCATCGTCTTGTCGCGGCGCGCGCGGGCCTTCCTGCGCGGCATTCCGCGGTCGGCCTTCGCGTTCTACGTCGGGGCCCTGCTCGTCGCGTTCTGGCTGTCGCTCGGCCCGATCATCACGACGAAGGGCGTGCGCCTGGCGGGCGACGGGTTGTACTGGTGGTTCTACCAGTACGTGCCGGGATTCGACGGCCTCCGCGTGCCGGCACGCATGGGCATGCTCGTCGCGCTGTTCCTCGCCGTCCTCGGCGGCTACGGGACCCGCGCGATCGAGCGCACGTGCCGGCGATCCGGGGCCGTGCTGGCTGCCGCCGGACTCCTCTTCCTGGTTGAGGTCTCGCCGGCACCCATCGCGATGAACCGGACGTGGAGCGTCGGCGATCTGAAGCCACCGCCGGTGCCCCTGCTCGCTCCCGACGGCCCGCCCGGCATTTACCGGGCGGTGCGCGCGCTGCCGGCTCGGGCCGTCATCGCCGAGTTCCCCTTCGGCGACGAGCAATACGACCTGCGCTACATGCTCTACTCCGCCACCCACTGGCGGCCGCTCGTGAACGGCTACAGCGGGGGATTCCCGCGCTCCCACGCGGTGAACCGCGCGGGGCTCGGGCGCGTGCTCGAGGACGCCGACACCGCCTGGCGCGTGCTCGCCGCCTCGGGCGCGACGCACGCCATCGTCCACGAAGACGTCTTCCCGGAGGGCGATGGGGCCAAAGTCAGCGCGTGGCTCGCCTCCCGCGGGGCGCGCGAGGTGGCCGCCTCCGGGGCGGACCGTCTGTTCGAGTTGCCTCCGCCGCGGGTTGCATGGTTTTGCCCGCCTCTTCACGGAATGTAGGGCGCCCCTTCACACGACGGCCGGTTTTCGGGCAGAATCGGCGTGGGCCGGGGTTCCTCGCATCCGGCCCGGCTGTGATCGCTTCTTGCAGCCTGATGGGTATGCAGCCCGTTTCCTCCTCCGTCGCGTGGTCTGGGTCAGGGCCGATGGGAAGGACCGAGCGCTCGCGCTTCGGCGATGCCGTCATCGTGCTGTTCCTGCTCGCGCAGGCGGCCGACGGCGTGATGACGTATGTCGGCGTCACCATGCTCGGCGTCCACCTCGAAGCCAATCCCCTGCTCGCCTTCCTCATGAACGCCTTCGGCGAGGGCGCCGCGCTGACCGGGGCGAAAATCGTGGCCTCCGGCCTCGGCATCTCGCTGCACCTCCTCGGCACCCACCGCATCCTCGCCATCCTGACCGGCATCTACTTCCTCGCGGCCGTGCTGCCGTGGGCGGGGCTGCTCTTGATGGTGTAAGGGCTGGGGGCTGGGTGCGTTTCTACTGTCTACTGTCTACTGGCTACTGACTACGTCTTCTGGCTTCTGACCCGCGGCCGGTCACCGGCGGCCGTGGGTGACCGAGGCGCTTTCCATCTGCCCGCAGCGAGGACAGGCGAAGGTCACGCGAGGACAGATGGAAACGCCTCGGGCAGGACCCGCGGCCGCCGTCAAGCCGGCCGGTGATAGCGCTCGAGGATCGCGCGCGCGTCCACCGACTCGTCGAGCGTCATCTGCCGCACGCGGGCCCAGTCGGCGTTGAAGCGCGGCCGCGCGACGCGGTGGATGTTCAGCAGGTGGTCGACCGAGATGTTGTCGGTGGTCATGTTGCCGGCGCCCGTGCCGCACGCCAGCGAGAGCGACGCGCGGAGCGTGTTGAAGATGCCGCCGATGGCCCCCTGGGTGGACGGCTGGTTCACGAGGATGCGCGCCGCATCGAGCCGCGCGAAGTCCTCGACCACGCGGTCGTCGTTGGCGTAGACCACCACCGTGTGGCCGACGCCGCCCCGCATCGTGATGGCGCGGCACGTCTGGAACGCCTCGTCGTACGAGCCGCAGCGGTAGAGGGTGAGCACGGGCATGAGGATCTCGTGCGACAGCGGATGCTCGCGGCCCACGCCCGTGCACTCGGCCACGAGGAGCCGCGTCGCATCGGGCACGCGAAACCCCGCGCGCCCGGCCAGCACGCGCGCCGGCTGCCCCACCGCCTCGGGGCGCATCCGCCCGCCGGCGACATCGAAGCACACCGGTCCGAGCGCGGCGGTCTCGTCCGGCGAACAGAACCAGGCTCCCCGCGCCTCGAGCAGCGGCTGGAGCGCCTCGGCCACGGTCTGCTCCGCCACCAGCGCCTGCTCGCTCGCGCAGATCGTGCCGTTGTCGAACGTCTTCGAGTGCACGATCCACTGCGCGGCCTGCTCCAGGTCGGCCGATCCGTCGACGTACACCGGGACGTTGCCCGGCCCCACGCCCAGCGTCGGCGTGCCCGATTTCTGGGCCAGCTCCACGAGCGACGTCGTCCCCGTCGCCAGGATCAGGGCCAGGTCCGGGTGGCACATGACCGCCGACAGGTGCTCCTTCCGGCCGTGGCCCATGAACTGGATCGCGTGCGCCGGCGCGCCGGCGCGTTGTGCCGCCGACGCCAGGATTCGCACCGTTTCCTTCACGCACCTGCGGGCGGCGCGGTGCGGGCTGACGATGAGCGGGTTGCGCGTCTTGAGGCAGATGAGGGCCTTGAAAATCGTCGTCGCCGTCGGATTGGTCAGCGGCACGGTGGCCAGGATCGGCCCCTTCGGCTGCGCGATCTCCGTGATGCCGCGCGCCTCGTCTTCGGCGACCACGCCCACGGTTTTCGAGCGGCAGATGTCCTCGTAGACGAGCACGCTGGCCCAGGCGTTCTTGATCACCTTGTCTTCGAAGACGCCGACGCCCGTTTCCTCGAACGCCTGGCGCGCCAGCGTGACTCGCGCGTCGTAGGCCGCCTCGAAGACCGCGCGCACGATGGCGTCGGCCTGCGCCTGCGAACACTCGCGGAACGCGGCGGCGGCCGCCACGGCGCGTCCCAGCACCTCGTCGGCGTACTCGGCAGGCAGTTCACCGGATTCCATCCGCCCGATTATGCACGACCCGCCGCGCCGGACCATAATTGGCCGTTCACCGGCGGCCGTGGGTGACCGAGGCGCTTTCCATCTGCCCGCAGCGAGGACAGGCGAAGGTCACGCGAGGACAGATGGAAACGCCTCGGGCAGGACCCGCGGCCGGTCACCGGCGGCCGTGGGTGCGGGCAGGGCCCGCGGCCGCGCTCCGGGAGCCGCGATGATTGCACCGGCATTCGACGAGTTCAAGGCGCGCTACGCGGACAAGTTCGCCGCCGCGGACCGCATCTTCGGCCGCATCCGGCGCGGCGACCGCATCTTCGTGGGCACCGGGTGCGGCGAGCCGCAGCACCTGGTCCGCGCCCTGACCGAGTACGTGCGCTCCAACCCCAAGGCCCTCTTCGGCGCGGAGATTCTGCACGTCTGGTCGCTCGGCGTGGCGCCGTACACCGACGAGCATCTGCAGGCGAACGTCCGGCACAACTCGTTCTTCGTCGGCAACCCCACGCGCGCGGCCGTCAACCGCGGCCTGGCCGACTACACGCCCATCTTCCTGTCGCAGGTCCCCGATCTCTTTCACCGCCGCCACATCGACATCGACGCCGCCCTCATCCAGACGTCGCTGCCCGATCGCCACGGCTACCTGAACCTCGGCGTCAGCGTCGACATCGTGAAGGCGGCCGTCGCCTGCGCCTCGCTCGTCGTGGCGCAGGTCAATCCCCGCATGCCGCGCGTTCCGGGCGACGGCTTCCTGCACGTCGACGAGGTGGACTACCTCGTCGAGTGCGACGAGCCGCTGCTCGAGTACCAGCCCAACGTGCCCGACGATGTCGCCTCCCGCATCGGCCGCTACGTCGCGCGCATCGTCCAGGACGGCGACACCATCCAGGTCGGATACGGCAGCGTGCCCAACGCGATCATGGCCGCCCTCGGGCGCAAGAAGCACCTCGGCCTGCACTCGGAGCTGCTGACCGACGGCATTGTCGACCTCGTGCGCCGGGGCGTCATCGACAACTCGCGGAAGTCGATCAACCGCGGGAAGAGCGTCGCGTCGTTCGCGATGGGCAGCGCCGCCATGTACGAGTTCCTCGACGGCAATCCCACCATCGAGCTGCGCACGATCGACTACACCAACAACCCCCTCGTGATCGCGCAGCACGCCGGCATGACCGCGATCAACTCGGCGCTCGAAGTCGATCTCACCGGCCAGGCGAGCGCCGAGTCCATCGGCCGCACCTTCTACAGCGGCATTGGCGGCCAGGCCGACTTCATGCGCGGCGCCGTGCTCGCCCCCGGCGGCAAGTCGATCCTGGCGCTGCCCTCGACGAGCCACGACGGCAGAACGTCGCGCATCGTGCCGTTCCTGCAGGAGGGCGCCGGCGCCACGCTCAACCGCGGCGATCTCCATTACGTGGTGACCGAGTACGGCATGGCGCACATCCACGGCAAGAACATCCGCGAGCGCGCCATGGATCTCATCGCCATCGCCCACCCGGCGTTCCGCGCGGGACTGGTCGAGGAGGCCCGGCGCCTGAACCTCGTCTACCGGGACCAGGGATATCTTCCCGGCGAGCGCGGCGAGTACCCCGAACACGTGGAGACGCGCAAGACGACCAGGAGGGGGCAGGCCCTTCTGCTCAGGCCCGTGCGCATCAGCGACGAACCGCTGCTCAAGGACTTCTTCTATTCGCTCTCCGATCGGAGCATGTACCGCCGGTTCCTGACGCCGACGTGGGAGATGTCCCACGAGCGGCTCCAGGACTTCGTGGTGATCGACTACACGAAGGAGATGATCGTGCTCGCCGTCGTCGAGGAGGAAGGCCGGGAGACCGTCGTCGGCCTCGGCGAGTACTACCTCGACGAGGAGCGGCTGTGGGCGAACGTGGCCTTCGCCGTCCGCGACTCGTTCCAGAACCGCGGGATCGGCACCGAACTGCTCGCGTTTCTCATCCACGTGGCGCGCCGGCAGGGGTTGACCGGCCTGACGGCCGAGGTGCTGAAGGAGAACGAACCCATGCTGCGCGTGTTCGAGAAGATGGGCGTCGCCCTCGAGAAGCACAGCGCGGACGAGAGTTGGGATCTGCGGATGAGGCTGTAGCTTCTTATTTCTTCCCCTTCCACCACTCGATCGTTCTCTTCAATCCTTCCGTGATCGGCGTCGGCGCCAGCCCGAACGCCGACTCGATTGCGGCCGACGAGACGACAAACGGCTCCATGTACTGGTAGAGCATCTCCACGCTTTCGCGCGCGGCGGGCACGAAGAGGCCCGCGAGGCGCATCATCAGGGGGCCAATCACGCGGACGCGCGGCGCGATGCCGAGCTGGCGGCAGGCCTCGTCGACCATCGCCTGCTGGGTGAGTGCAGGTGCGTGGGGCGCAAACCACACGCGGCCGGGGGCCTCGTCGCGCGTACCCAGCGCCGCCGCCGCGTGGCCGACGTCTTCGATGTAGGCGTACGAGTGCGGCACGTCGGCCCGCCCGGCGACGTCTGCCGGTTTGCCGGCCAGCATTGGCGTGAAGGTCCGCTCGCCGAACTGCGACAGCCTGACGCCGGGGCCGTAGTAGTCGGACGACTGCAGGATCGCGGCGCGCACGTCGCCCCGCGCGTGGGCCTCGAGCACCTCACGCGTCATCGCGAGGCGAAGCCGGCCCTTCTTCGTGTTCGGCGCCGGCGTCGCTTCTTCGGTGAGGGTGCCGGAGACGGGGCCATAGCCGTAGAGGTTGTCGATCGACACGTAACGGGCCCCGGCGGCCCTCGCCGCCTCCAGGGCTGACCGCTGCAGCGGAGGGAACAGTTCGGCCCACCTGTCGTACGGCGGGTTGAGCGCCTGGTAGACGACATCCGCGTCCCGGGCCGCGTCGATGGCCTGCTGGAGGTTCGAGGCGTCTGAGGCAACGACGTCCACCTCGCCGGGCATCAGGTCCGGCCGTTTACCGCTCCGGTTGACGGCCCGCACCCGCTGGCCCATCGCGAACAGCGCGCGGGCCGTCCAGATTCCAGCCGGCCCGGTTCCGAAGATGACATGGAGTGGTTCAGACATCGAGTTCCCTCTCGTCACACACTGGTTATAAAAAGAACGTTGTTATTTCAGGCCGTGGCTCATCGCCTGGCATCCTCGATTCCTCGAGAGATCAGTCGAGAAAGTCCCACTTCTTGGACTTGGGCTGTACCGGCGTCCGGGACGCGGCCAGGGGCGCCCTGAGGCCGGCAATCATCGTGTCGATCGTATGGTCGATGAGCGCCGCCCGGCCGACAAACGGGAAGTCCGCCGCGGTGATGAACAGAGCCGTGAGCCCGTGAACGCCAGCCCATAGGGCCTGCGCCGTCATGTCGACACTGGCCGTCCGGATGTCGCCGCTCTCGACGCAGGCGCCAACGCCCTGGCGCAGCAAATCGAAGGCGCGGCCGCCAATGGACGCCTCGAAACCTCCGCCCGCGCCGCCCGCACCGCTATCGGCGGGCGACGGCCGCAAGAACGTCACGGTGTACTGATTGGGGTTCGCGAGACCGAAATCGACGTAAGTCCGCAGCCCCTCACGCAGGTAGCCCAGCGGGGTGCCGGACATCCTCTGGAGACGTTCGAGCTTTGCGGCCAGCTGCGAAAACGTCTCGTCGCACACGGCCCGCAGCAACTCGTCTTTGTCCTTGAAATGGAGGTAGATCGTGGTCGGCGAGTACTCGATCTGCGCCGCGATCCGCCTCATCGTCACACGCTCGAACCCCTCCTCGACGAACAGCCGGCTGGCTGCGTCGAGGATCTCCTGTCTCAATGACGATCGGTGACGCTTGCGGCGCTCGGTGGTGCCCATTGATTAACAGCGTTAATTATATTCGTGCTGTTAATCGGTGTCAATGGCTCGCGCCTCAGCAGCTAGGGGCTAGGGACTAGCCCCTAGCGCCTAGCCCCTAGTCCCTGCGTCACTGCCCGTACTTCCCAATAATCCCCTTCTTGTCCAGCCCCAGGATGCCGTGCTTCGCGCCGACTCTCTTGAAAGCCTCGAGCGCGCTGGCCAGCATCGGGATGTCGTGGTCGGCCGAGAGCTGCGTCCGAATGCGCGCCTGCCCCGCCGCCACCACCGGGAAGAAGAAGCCGACGACGTAGATGCCTTCGTAGTAGAGGTCGCGGGCCACGTCCTGGGCCAGCTTGGCGTTGAAGAGCATCACCGGCACGATCGGGCTCTCGCCGTCCTTGATGACGAACCCGGCGTCGATGAGGCCCTGGCGCCAGAACTTCGCGTTCACTTCGAGCTTGTCGCGCCGCTCGGTGGTGGCGCTCAGAATCTCGAGCACCTTGATGGCCGAGGCGGCAATCGGCGGCGGCACCGCGTTGCTGAACAGGTAGGGCCGCGCCTTCTGCCGGCACAGCTCCACGATTTCCTTCCGCCCCGACACGCAGCCGCCGCTCGCCCCGCCGAGCGCCTTGCCCAAGGTCGTCGTGATGATGTCGATCTTCCCCATCACGCCGAAATGCTCGTGGACGCCGCGCCCGGTCTTGCCGATGAATCCCGACGCGTGGCTGTCGTCGAGGAACACCAGCGCGTTGTACTTCCCGGCCAGCGCCACGATCTCGTCGAGCGGCGCGAAATCGCCGTCCATCGAGAACACGCCGTCCGTGATGATGAGCCGGATGCGCTTGTCCTGGTGCTCCTGGAGCTTTTCCTCCAGGTGCGCCATGTCGCAGTGCTTGTAGGTGTCGTGCATCGCCTTCGCCAGGCGGATGCCGTCGACAATCGACGCGTGCACGAGCCGGTCCGAGATCATCACATCGTCCGGCCCGAGAATGGCCTCGAACACGCCCGCGTTGGCATCGAGGCAGCTCGGGAAGAGGATCGTGTCCTCGGTCCCCAGGAACTCCGTCAGCTTCTGCTCGAGCGTCCGGTGCAGGTCCTGCGTGCCGCAGATGAAACGCACGCTCGACATGCCGTAGCCGCGCTCGTCGAGCGCCTTGTGCGCGGCGGCGATCACCTCGGGGTGGCTCGAGAGCCCGAGGTAGTTGTTCGCGCAGAGGTTCACCACCTCCCGCAGCTCCGACCCGCTCGGGTATTCCACGCTGATGTGCGCGGCCTGCGGCGAGTGGATGAACCGCTCTTCCTTGTAGATGCCCTTCTCGCGGATGCCCGCGAGCTCCGCCTGCCAGGCTTCGCGCGCGGCCGCCGGGTACGCCATCGCTACGCCCCCTTCTTCGCCAGGTGCTTGTTCACCAGCTCGATGATCGTCGTCACGGTGTCGAACGCCTGCGGCGTGGCCTCCTCGTCGGGCAGCTTGACCTCGTACTTCTTCTCGAGGAACCGCTTCAGGCTCACCATGCTGAAGCTGTCGACGATGCCGCTCGAGATGAGCGGGGTGTGCTCGTCGAGCGTCATGTCGTCGGCCTCGTCTTCGTCGAGGTATTCCTTCTTGATGTAGCTCAGGATCACTTCTTTCATTGGATACTCCCTTTGTCAGGCGCTAGGGGCTAGGCGCTAGTCAGCCAAGCCCGTTCGCGTTATCCCGGCCGGCACCCACGCGGCGAGAGCCGCGTCCCACTAGGCCCTAGCGCCTAGTCCCTAGCCCCTAATCATCTTCCATCGTACTGACGTCCCCGATGGGCTGCCCCAGCTCCTTCGCCTTCAGCACGCGGCGGAGGATCTTGCCGCTGCGCGTCTTCGGCACCTTCTCGACGAACTCGATCTCCTGGGGCATCGCCAGCGGCGACAGCTTCTTGCGCACGTAGTTCATGATGTCGAGTTCGAGGTCCTCGCTCGCCGTGAAGCCCGGCCGAAGCGCCACGAAGGCCTTCACCACCTCCATGTTCACGGGATCGGGCTTGCCGATGGCCGCCGACTCGGCCACCGCCGGGTGCTCGAGCAGCGCGCTCTCGATCTCGAACGGCCCCACCAGGTGCCCGGCCGTGTTGATCACATCGTCGTCGCGCCCGCAGAACCAGAAGTAGCCTTCCGCGTCGAGGCTGGCCTGGTCGCCGCAGATGTACCAGCCGTTCAGGAACTTGCCGTAGTAGGTCGCCGTGTTGTTCCAGTACGTGCGCATCAGGCTGGGCCACGGCGGCTTCACCGCAATGAGGCCGACGCGCCCGGTCTCGGTGATGGGCGTGCCGGTTTTCGGCTCGACGACCGTGGCGGTGAGCGCCGGAAACGCCCGCCCCATGCTGCCGGGCTTGACGGGCATCCCGGGCAGGTTCGTCACGACGATCGATCCGGTTTCGGTCTGCCAGAACGTGTCGTGGAACCAGAGGCCGAACGCCTCGTGCCCCCAGCGCACGGCCTCGGGGTTCAGCGGCTCGCCGACGCTGCACATGTGGCGCAGGCTCGTCATGTTGCGCCGCTTCACGGGCTCGACGCCGTCCTTCATCAGCATCCGGATGGCCGTCGGCGCGGTGTACCAGACGGTGATGCGGTGCTTCTCGATCGTCTCGTACCAGCGGTCGCTCGAGAACCCGGCATCGACGACCACCTGCGTCGCGCCGAGCGACCACGGTCCGATGATGCCGTAGCTGGTGCCAGTCACCCATCCCGGGTCGGCGGTGCACCAGTAGACGTCGTGGTCCCTGATGTCGAGCGCCACTTTCGACGTGAGGTACTGCGCGAAGATGCTGCCGTGCACGTGCATGGCGCCCTTCGGCGCGCCGGTCGTGCCGCTGGTGTAGTGCAGCACGCTCGGGCTCTCGGCGAACGTTGCCGCAACGGGGAACTGGTCCTCGCGGTGATCCATCATGCGGAAGCCGACCTCGCCGTCGCGCAGTTTCTTCCCGTCCTCGTCGTGGTCGATGACGATGATCGTCTTGAGATCGGGCAGCCGCTCGCGGGCCTTGCGCACCTTGCCCAGGTGGCGGCGCTGCGTGATGATGGCCGAGGCCCGGCTGTCGTGCATGCGCGCCACGAGGGCGTCCTCGCCGAAGGCCGAGAAGAGCGGCTCCACGACGGCCCCGGTCTTCAGGATGCCGAGGAACCCGATGTAGAGCTCCGGCACCTTGTCGAGGAACAGGCACACGCGGTCGAGCGGGCGAGTAAACACGTTGCCGCGCAGAAAGTGCGCCCAGCCGTTGGTCAACTGCTGCAGGTCGAGGAAGGTGAACTGGCGCAGCTCCCCCCCGTGGCCCTCGTGGATCAGGGCCAGGCGGTCGCCCAGCCCCGCCTCGACGTGACGGTCCACGCAGACATGGCCGATGTTGACCGGGTCGCCCTCGCGGTAGCCCAGCTCGCGCTCGGCTCCCGCCCACGTGACCTCGCGCCGCAGTTTCTCGTAGTCGAACGACATCAACGGTCCTCCTGGCGCAGGCGAGAGGGGACAGGCGAGGGGCGAGAGGGGTTTACCCTCCCGCCTCCCGCCTATCGCCTATTGCCTTCAACCACTACCCACGCCACCGCGTGCTCACGCGTGGCCGTCACCGCCACGTGCAGCCCCGCCACGCCCATCGCCGCGGCTACCTCCGCCGTCTCGCCTGCAAGCGTGATCGCGGGCTGAGACGCCCCCTCGGGCCACCCCATCGCCACATCATGCCACGCCATGCGGCCTACTTTACCCGTCCCGAGCGCCTTGAACAGCGCCTCTTTCGCCGCGTAGGCCATGGCGTAGCCTTCCGCGGCCCGCCGCCGGCGCCGGCACCACGCCAGTTCGCCGGCGCTGAACAGCTCCTCGACCAGACTCTGGCCCCGCCGGGCCACCTCACGGTCGAACCGGGCGACCTCCATCAGGTCGACACCAGATCCCAGGATCACGGGAACTCCGACGCACCACGGCGACGTATGTCGTAAGTGGGGGCACGCACGAGAAGGACTACCCGCCGAAAGGCCGGCCGAGTGTAGCACAGACGGCGGATAATGCTGGGGGCTCCCGCCTTCGCCGACCGGCCTGCCGGCCGGCTACGGCGTGGCAAGAGGGGCTGGGGGCTAGGCGCTTGGGGCTAGGCGCTGGGG
>JAWOGY010000187.1:0-6857 GCA_046496425.1 Vicinamibacterales bacterium | reverse complement strand
AGAGGCCAGTATCGATCCCGATCCCGCGGTCGCTGACCTGGTCCGCCAGGCGCTCGCGCCGTATCAGGAAGAACTCTCAACGGTTGCGGGTGAAACGGCGACGGCGCTCAACCGCTCGACCATGCTGGAATCGACGATGGACAATTTGCTGTTGCAGGCAGTGCTGGAAAGCACGGGCGCGCAATTGGCATTCTCGAACGGGTGGCGCTTTGGCGCACCGATCATTCCCGGAGAGGTGACGCTGAATGACCTCTACAACATGATCCCGATGAACCCGCCAATCTCCACGGTCGAGCTGGCCTTCTGCTTCGACAACACCGCGCGATGCTCACAGGGCACGGAAAACACCCCGGAGGCGCAGGCGCTGCCGAGGAAGATGGCGATCGCCGCGCCTCTCCATGCCTCGCGCGTGCTCTTCTGAGCGACCTTGCCTTGCGCCCGGCCGCCGGAAGAGCCGCGCCGTCGAAACGACGCGGCCCTGCGGCGCAGCGGTTGGTTGCGGCCGACGATGCGAATGGCGTGGTCAGGCGACCGATGTCTATGGGCAGATGACTCCATGATACCGGTGCTCGATGCCGGCCGGTTGCGCCGTACCCTTGTACTCGAGGTTGGCCTTGCCGACGCCAAGCGTCGCCCGGTGGGAGCCGATGTTCTCGAAGACCTCGGAGGTTGACCCCGCCACGGCACTCAACAGATTGCGGTTGGTGAAGGAGGTCTGGAAGGACGAAAGCCCGGGGACGATCCCGCCTGTGATGACCCAGGTGCCCGTGCCCTCGATGGACATCGTTCCGCCACTGAACATTGGCATCGGGCCCGAGTACTTGATCGTCGCCGGGTCGAACCCGATGGCGAGCGTCCCGGCGAGGTCGCCGGACAACGTTAAGGTGACGTTGCCCGGGCCGTTAGGGGCACTCGCCAGGAACTGGACGCTGTAGCACCTCTCCGAATTCATGGCCGTCGAGACGCCGGTCGCCACGGCGGCCGCGGTGGAGGCGGTCGGACCGGTGAGCGCGGACGACCCCGGCTGGTCGTTGCCCGCGCAACTGGCGAAGAAGGGAAGCACCGAGAGCAGCATGATCGGTACGCGCGCGCGCCTGGCACTTGGCATGACAGTCCTCCTGACTCGTGTGACCACGATCATTCGTGCGAATGGAACTCCCGTCGTGTTCATAGGCGCAAAAGCGCCGCCCCAACTGTCAGATCACGAAACGGTGTAGAATCCGGCTGCGCCCGGCTGCGGGCGCGCGGGGTTGCACATGCCTACACCCCCTGTCGATATCTCCGATCTCCTGGCAGCCTGGAGCCATGGCGACCGTGCCGCCCTCGACCAACTCGTCCCTCTCGTCTACGATGAGCTGAAGCGACTGGCTCACGCCCAGATGCTGGGCGAGAGGCCCGGACACCCCCTCCAGACCACCGCGCTCGTCAACGAGGCCTACCTCCGGCTGGTGGATATCACGCGCGTCCGCTGGCAGAACCGCGCCCATTTCCTCGCTGTGGCCGCGCAATCGATGCGCCGCGTTCTGGTCGGGGTCGCGCGCACCCGTCGCGCGCAGAAGCGCGGCGGCGACGTGCGCCTGGTTCCGCTCGCGGAAGTGGCCCCCCCGGCGACGGCACCGGCGCTCGACGTCGAGGCGCTCGACGAGGCGCTGGCGACCCTCGCGCGGACCGAGCCGCGCAAGGCGCAGGTCGTGGAATTGCGGTACTTCGGCGGGCTGACCGTCGAGGAGGCCGGGGAGGTGCTCGGCGTGTCGCCGGAGACGGTGCTACGCGACTGGAAGTTCGCCCGTCTCTGGCTGATCCGGGAGTTGGGCACACGCGCTGGACGTCCGGGACCGAAGGTCGCCGGTGATGACGCCTGACCAACAACAGCAGGTCGAGCGGGTCTGCCTCGCCCTACTGGGCGCACCGGTCGCCGACCGCTCCCGGATGCTGGGCGAGTTGTGCGAGGGCGACCCGGCCGTGCGGCGAGAAGCCGAAGCGCTGCTGGCCGGCCAGGAGGCCGCCAGCGTCGTGCTGCGCACGCCGGTGCCCGGAGCCGCGCGTGCCCTGCTCCAGGCCTCCGGCCAGTCGTCGCTGGTGGGCCGGACTTTGGGGCACTACCGCATCGAGGCGCCGCTCGGCGCGGGCGGCATGGGCAAGGTGTATCGTGCCCACGACGGCAAGCTGGGCCGACAGGTGGCGCTCAAGGTGCTCCCGCCGGACGTCGCAGAGGACCCCGACCGGCTGTCGCGGTTCGAACGGGAAGCGCGGCTGCTCGCGGGGCTGAACCACCCGGTGATCCTCACCATTCACGACGTCGGCTTCCACGACGGCGTGTCCTTCGTCGTCACCGAATTACTGGAGGGCGCGACGCTGCGCGAGGTGCTCACGCTGCACCGACCGACGTGGCGGCAGGCGCTCGGCATCGCCCTGCAGGCGGTCCAGGGGCTGGCTTCGGCGCATCGCCGGGGCATCGTGCACCGCGACCTGAAGCCCGAGAACCTGTTCCTCACGAGCGACGGGCGAGTGAAGATCCTCGACTTTGGCCTGGCGAAGCGCATGCAGGCGGCGCAGCCCTTCGCCGATCGGCCCATCGACACGGCGACGCAACCGGGCCTGCTGATTGGCACCGTGGCCTACATGGCACCCGAGCATCTCAGCGGCCAGCCCTTGGACGCGCGGGCCGACGTGTTCGCCTTCGGCATCGTGCTCTACGAGTTGCTGACGCGGCGGCACCCGTTCCGCAACGACACGCCGGCGGCGACGCTCGACGCGGTTCTCCACGAGTCGCCACCGCCACCGGCCACGCTCGTCCCCGGGCTGCCTCACGAGTTATCGGGAATCGTCGACCGGTGCCTCGCCAAGGCGAGGGACGACCGGTACGCGGACGCGACCGCCCTCGCGGAGGCCCTGGTCGCCGTGGCCGAGGCGAGCCCGGAGGCGGCGAACGTCGGCGAACAGGTGCTCCGTGATCTGGTGGACGTCAGCGCCACGGTGCGTGACGCGCAGAGCCCGGACGAGCGCACTCCGGCTGCGGAGCGCGCCCTGCTGGGCGCACCTGAGGCCGGCGCCCCGGCGTCGCCCGCCCGGCTCACTCAGCGACACTCGCCGGAGGCTCCAGCCGACGGTGTGAAGGATGCACGCGACGTTGCCGCCGACCTCCGAGGGAAGCCGCAGCCTGACGACGGCGTCTCGGCAGCGTCTCGGCATCCATTGGTCCCTGTGCGTCGATGGCTGTGGGTCACCGCGGCGTGCGCGGCGGCCGCGGCACTCGGGGCAAGCGGCGCGCTCTGGCGGCACCGCTCTGAGCTTCCTGCGCCTGTGGTGCGCTCGGAACTCGGCGTCAGGCCGGCGGAGACGCTGAACGCGGGAGGATCCCCGGGGGTGCCTCCGCCGACGCCCGGAGGCACGCGGACTGCCCTGAGGTGGACCCCCGATGGCGCCGCGTTGGTGTTCGTCGGCCGACGCGGCGACGTGCAGCAGTTGTTCGTCCGCCCGCTCGACGCCGACAAGGCGCGACCGCTCGATGGCACCGAGGGCGCCTCAGTCCCCGCCGTGTCCGTCGACGGCCAGTGGATCGCGTTCTGGACGTCGAGCGCGCTGAGGAAGATCTCCGTGCGGGGCGGGCCGGTGGTGGAACTCGAGCGGCTGGACGTACCGCCAACCAGCCTCGTGTGGGACCACCATGGCGGCCTGCTGTTCACCGTCTCACACGACTCAATCCGGCGGGTCGGTGCCCTGACGCCAGTAACGACTCTGGGAGAAACCGAGCGCAGTCACATCCTGTCCGAACGGCTGCCCGACGGGCGCACGGTACTCTTCACCGTCCGGAAGCGCACCTTCACGTGGGGTGACGAGGTCGTCGAGGCGCTCGACCTGCCAACGGGAAGGCGCACGCGGCTCCTGCGGGACGCCACCGACGCCCGCTACGTGCCAACCGGCCACCTCGTATTCCTGCGGAGCAACGTGCTCTTCGCGGCCCCCTTCAACCTCCGCCGCGTCGAGGTGACAGGGCAGGCGTTGCCGGTCCTCCAAGGCGTCGCGCAGGCCCTTTCCGGCGGCCTCTCCAGTGACATGACCGGCGCGGGCCAGTTCGACATCGCCGCCAGCGGAGCGCTGGCGTGGATTCCCGGCAACCCCGGGCCGCCCGCTGAACGCTCCATCGTCACGGTGGACGCCAGCGGGCGCGTGTCGCCCTGGAAGTCGCCGCTGCGTGACTACGCGTGGCTGCGCATCTCACCCGACGGCCGCCAAGCCGCGGTGACCGTGCTCACCAACAGGGAGCGCGGGCTCTGGCTCGCGGACATGGAGCGTGGCGCATTGACGCCGCTGCTGCAGCGTGGGGAGGCGGTAGCACCGCTGTGGTCACTCGATGGGAGATACCTGACCTTTCACTGGCTCGAAGGCGGACGTTACCTGCTGGCTCGACAGGCCGCAGATGACAGCGCCCGGCCAGAGGTGCTGGTCGATGGATGGTTCCACGCCGAGTCCGTCGGGCCGGATGGCGAGTTGATTGGCACGTCGGGCACCGACGCGAGTTGGGACGTGGGAGTCGTGCGTGTCGGCGGCCGCCAACGTGGCATCGAGCCGCTGATTGGGTCGCCGGCATTGGAGGGTTGGCCCGTGGTCTCGCCGGACGGCCAGTGGCTGGCGTACGCGTCGAACGGCTCCGGGCGATACGAGGTCTACGTCAGGCAGTATCCGCTACGAGGCCCGCCCACCGTCGTCTCGCTCCATGGCGGCATCAGCCCCGTGTGGCATCCGGGCGGAGGGCAGATCTTCTTCGTCGAAGGCGCCTATGTGGCGCAGTCCAAGGGGCGCATGATGGTGGTGGACTTCGCTGCGGGCGCGCCGCCTCGCGTCGGCCGGCCACGGCCGCTGTTCGAGTTCGACCCGGCACGGCTGCGGTTCGTGTGTCGGCCTATGCGATGCTACGACGTGGCGCGAGACGGGCAGCGGTTCTACACCATCCACACCCCTGCGCCGCCACCCTCGCCCGCGGTGACCCACGTCTCGCTCGTGCAGAACTGGTTTCGGGAACTGCAGGCCAAGGTTCCAGCCGGCCGGTAACCGGCGAGGTCCAGGAGCACGTGCTCGTGCTGTGCAGCGCCGCCAGATGAGATGGCGGAGGAGCGTGAGGGGCGGGAAATCCTCTCCCTCCTCGCCAATCGCGCCGAGTTGACATGAACCTAACGATGGGTTATCATCCTCCCCGTGACGTGGGGCGAGTTGATCCGGCTGCTGAAGAAGCACGGGTGGCGCGAGTCACGGGCCGGTAAAGGCAGCCACCTTCTGCTTACGCACCCCGAGCGGCAAGCCGTCATCTGGGTGAGCCGCCACACGAAGAAGGACGTCGGCCGCGGCCTGGCGCGGCAGATCCTGAAGGACGCCGGAGTCGAGCCATGACCACCCGAGAACACTTCACCGTGGTGTTTCTGCACGAGGACAACGGCACCGTCAGCGCATACGTGCCTGATCTGCCTGGCGTGTATGCTGCGGCCGACACGCTGAGCGGCGCGCAGCGGGGCATTCGCGCGGCACTCCTCGGGTTTCTGGAGGCGATCCGTGCGCACGGTTGGCGGCTGCCGGTCAGACGGACAGAGGTCGCGGTCGCGCGGGTGGATACACTTGCGTCCGGCCCTCGCGTGTCGCTGGTCGGAGCCGGGGCGTTACTCGGCCGGCGGACAAGCCGCGCCAAGAGCGCAGCGTCGCGGGCAAACGGCGCACGTGGAGGGCGGCCTCGAAAGACGGCGGCCTGACCCTTTCAGCTCTTCGTGTCCGCAGGGTCGAATGGACGGACTGTCAGGCCTTCTTCTTCCAGTATTCCAGCGTGGGACCCGTGAAGACTCCCGCGCCGACGACAGCCCGCCTTCGAACGTCGGCCGATTCCTCAGGCGTCAACTTCCGGAAGTTCTGCACCGCGCGGATGTTGTCCTCCATCTGCCCGACCGTGCCGCACCCGCAGACGGCGACCGACACCCCCGGCTGACTCAGCGCATAGCGGAGGCACGTGCCGGGACTCAACGACCGCAGCAGGATCGTCAAGATCCAACCCGCCCGGCACGCTCAGCGCGTCGCCGCCGCACCCGCATCGGGCCGGAATTCGGACGGGTTGATCGACTGCAGATAGGTCACAAGCGCGCGGTGCTTCGCCAGCGAAGACTTGGCTTTCTTCTGGTAGATCCGGAACCGGTCTTCGGGCAGGTCGAGGCGCGAGAACAGCTGGACGAGGAGCCTGTGTTCCAACTCCGGGAGCACGCTGTAGCTTGGAACAAGAGCCACGCCAATCCCTTCCACGGCGGCAGTGATCATGGCACGAATGTGATTGACCGCCGTGACGTGGCGCAGCTCCGGCCGGTCGGGCTCCGGCACGGCCCTCAGGAGCCGGTGCCACCAGGCGCCCGCCTTGTCCACCGACAGCAGGGGAACCCGCGAAAGGTCGCGGGGTGTCGCGAGGCGATGAAGCCGGCGGAAGGCCGGCGCGCAGGCCACCGTGTAGCTCTCGCGGAACAGCGGCACCTTCTGCAGGTCCGGCTGGAAGTGCTCGACGCAATCGATGGCCACGTCGATCTCGTCGCGTCGGAGCGGGGTCAGCAGGTCGTGGCCCAGCGTGAAGTCGAGCTGGATGTCCGGGTTCTGTCGAATGAAGCCTCCGATGTGGCGCATCAGCACGGAGCACCCGAACTCCGGCGGCGCCCCCAGGCGCAGCATCCCGCGCGCGGTGGCGGCTCCCTTCCTCAGCGATTCGGCCGCTCCTTCCACGGCGGCGTAGACCGTCTCGCATACCGAGAACAGCCGCTCTCCGCCCTCGGTCAGGTGCACGTTGCGCCCGCGCCGTTCGACCAGCCGAACCCCGGCCGACTGCTCGAGCTTGC
>JAWOGY010000174.1:0-18664 GCA_046496425.1 Vicinamibacterales bacterium | reverse complement strand
GCATCCTCTATGGCGGGCTGGTCGAACTGGTCGTCAACGCGATGGTCGACGTGCGCGAGGGCTTCCTGGAGTGGGAGCTTCACTAGGGGCGGTTTCAAAACCTGCGTACGGCGGCCCAAGAACGCCGCGAGAACGGGTTTTGAAACCGTTTGTAGTCCGGATGGAGAAGGCGTGATGGGGCTCACCAACCTGTGGCGTGACCGCGATGCCGACGTGGAGGCCAGACGCCGTGCCGTCGCCCGTGAAGACGACGAAGCGGTGCTGGTCGAATGCGCCTGCCGCGACGCCGACCTCGAGACCCGGCGCCTCGCGGTGGACCGGATCGCGAACGCCTCGGGGTGGCGATCCGTCGCGCTGAACGGCCAGCACCTCGACGCCCGGCTCCGGGCCGTCGAGCACATCGACGACCCCTGGACGCTCGCCGACATCGTCCGCCAGCGCAAGAACCGCGATCTGATGCTGGCCTGCATGGCCCGCATCACCAACCAGCAGGTGCTCGCGCTGATCGCCAAGGACGCGGGCTACAACATCGCCACCCGCCGGCTGGCGGTGCAGATGTTCAGCGAACCGGCCCTGCTGGCCGAGGTGCTCAGCGGCCTCGCCGAACCGGGGCTCCGGCAGGCGCTCGGCGACAAGGCCGGCGCCGGCCCGATGCTGCCGCCGCCGCCGCCGGACCCGGCGGAGGTCGAGGCGCGCGTGGATCGCCTCCTGCAAACCTACGACCCGGAGGTTCTGGTGGAGGCGCTCCACGCTTTCCGGGACTCGCTCGGGGCGGTGGGCGCGCTCGGTGTCCTGTGCCGGCGGGAAGGCCCGGCCGCGCCGCGGGCCCTCGAGTTGCTCGTGCGCCTCCTGCGCCACCCGCGCGCGGACATCCGCGTGCGGGCCGTGGAGGCCCTGGCGAACCGGGCCGGCGACTGCCGCGACGAACTGCAGAACGCGGCGTCGAGCGATGCCGATCCGAGGGTGCGCGAAGCTGCCGCGCGAGCCGTGTCCGCAGATTCATCCAGTTCGTAAGAGGGGGAATTCATGGCCGGGACCGTACTTGTCATCGACGATGAGCCCGACGTCCAGACGTATCTGGCGACCCTGCTCGAGAAGGAGGGCTTCACCGTCCGCACGGCGAGCGACGGCGAAGAGGGATTCACGCGGGCCGTCGAGGCGAAGCCCGACCTGATCTTCCTCGACATCATGATGCCGAAGAAGACCGGCATCATGCTGTATCGCCGGATTCGCAAGGAGCCCACCCTCGCGGCGACTCCGGTCGTCATCCTGACGGGGCTCAGTCAGTACAAGACCTTCTTCGCCCAGGACTTCGAGCAGATTCGCCACCCCGAGGCCTTCGTCGAGAAACCGCCCAAGCCTGAGGAACTGGTCGCGCTGGCGCGGCGCCTGACCGGCCAGTCCGCCTGACGGGACGCTCGTCATGGACCAGCCCGACACGCCGGACATCGACGGCACGCTCGCCTGGGAAGTCCCCTGCGACCGCCTGTTCGACCTGGTGCCGTCGGCCATCTCGGTCATCGACCGCGGCTTCCACATCCGGCGCGTCAACGAGACGTTCCGCCGCATGTTCGGCGACCGCGTGGGAGAGCCCTGCTACGCCGTCTTCAAGGGCCGCCAGCTCCGGTGCCAGTCGTGCCCGATGGCCCGGACCTTCGACGACGGGGGCATGCATCACGGCGAGGAACTGGTCGAGACGCTCAACGGAGGCGCGCGGAAAGTCGCCGTCCAGACCAGCCCGATCGTGGGCGCCGGGGGCAGGGTCATCGCGGGCCTCGAGGTGGCGACCGACATCTCCCGGAGCGTCGAGCAGTGGCAGGAACTCGCGCTGCTCGGCCGCGCCATGGCCGGGCTGGCCCACTACATCAAGAACGTCCTGACCGGCCTCGACGGCGGCGTGTTCGTGGTCGAGGAGGCCTTCGCCCGGCACGACGACGCGCTGCTCAGGCGCGGATGGGACATGGTCCGGCGCAACATCGACCGTGTCGGCCGCCTGTCGCGCGAACAGCTCTACTGCTCGCGGGAACGGGTCCCGGTGATGGAGGATGTGTCCCCCAACTCCGTCGTGTGCGAGGCGGCGCGCCTGTTCGCGCCGAAAGTGGCCCAGGAGGGCGTGGCGTTCACCGTCGAACTCGACCCGCGCGTCGGCCACGGCTGGATCGACCCCGACGGGCTGCACAACCTCGTGACGAACCTCTTCGTCAACGCGCTCGAGGCGTGCCGATTCGACACCGGAAAGGACCATCACTGGATCGCGGTCAAGTCGGTCACCGATTCCGGCGGGCGCTTCGTGCTCGAGGTGGCTGACAACGGCCACGGCATTCCGTCGGAAGTCAATTGCCGGCTGTTCTCCGACGTCCTCAGCACTCGCGGCACCGCCGGGACGGGTTTGGGTCTGCTCGTGGTCTATCACGTCGTGTCGGCGCACCGCGGGGAGATTTCCGTGCTCTCCGAAGACGGGCTGGGCTCGGTCTTCACCGTGACGCTGCCGCTCCAGCCCCGGCCGGACGACTCGGCGGGCGCGGCCGCCGGCCCGGGCGACGCCACGGACGTCCGGATGGATGGCACCCGGCCGGAACGTGCCGTTTCGCCGCTGTGACGCGGCGGCGCTCTCGTTTCGCCCCCTGAATCCGCCCCTGCCAGCCGCGCGGCGCGGTTCGGCGCGGCGGGCACACCTTGCACGGCTGCGGCACATCTCTTGCTTTCCTCACAACCAGCCTAGGGTCGGTCCCTCTGGAGGGCAGGTTGGATACCAGACACGACGAACAGCTCATCCCGCTCGCGGCCCTGCGCAGGCCGCTCGGCGCGGACGATGTGCAGCAGCGGCTGCGATACATCGTCGAGAAGGAGCGGCTGGTGCTCGACGGCCTGCCGCAGAAGTTCCTCGAAGCCTTTGCCGCCATCCTCAAGCACTCGAACTACCGCCAGGTCATCGACAACTACGCCCGGATCACGGCCCGCTGCGCGGGCTGCGCGACGGCCTGCCAGATTTACCAGCACACCCGGGATCCGCGCGACGTGCCCTGCTACCGGTCGAACCTGGTGCTGGAGGTCTACCGGCGGCACTTCACCGCGCGCGGCCTGTTCGAGACGCGGGTGCTCGGGCGCGAGTACCTGAGCGAGGATCGCATCCTCGAGATGGCGTCGAGCCTGTACGACTGCACGGCGTGCCGGCGGTGCAGCCTCGAATGCCCGCTCGGGCTGGACCACGGTCTCATCACGCATTTCGGGCGCTACGTGCTGTCGGAAGTCGGGCTGGTGCCGCGGGCCCTGGTCATCTCCGTGCGCGAGCAGCTCGAAGGGGCAACGCACAACACGTCGGCGATCCCGCTGCCCGCCATCGTGGACACTCTCGAGTTCCTGGCCGACGAGATACGCGACGAGAAAAAGCGGGCCGTCGAGTTCCCGCTCGACCAGAGCGACCGCGACTTCGTCTTCTTCCCGGCCGTGAGCGATTACCTCATGGAAGCCGAGACGCTCATGGGGGTGGCGCTGACGCTCAACGCGATCGGCGACCAGGACCGCTGGACGATCGGGAGCCACTACCTCGACGGCATCAACTACGGGCTCTTCTATAGCGACTGGATCCTCGAGAAGACGCTGCTCGAGGAAATCGGGGAAACGCGGCGGTTGAAGGGCCGGCGGATTCTGATCGGCGAATGCGGCCACGCGTCCCGGTCGGCCAAGGCGTTTGCGCGGACCTTCGGCGGCCCGGACACGCCGCCCGTCGTGCACATCATCGAGCACACCTACAAGGCGTTCAAGGAAGGGCGACTCCGCCTGAACCCCGACGTGATCACCGAGCGCGTGACCTACCACGACCCCTGCAACATCGCACGGACCGGCTGGGTGGTCGAGCAGCCCCGCGAGATCCTGAAGGCGTTCTGCAAGGACTATGTGGAGATGACGCCGAACCGCGCGACCAATCTCTGCTGTGGCGGCGGCGGCGGCACCGTGTCGGTGGACGAACTGCGGCCGTACCGCACGGGCGTGACCGGGGCGAAGAAAGCCGAACAACTCCGCGCGACCGGGGCGAAGTTCGTCGTCGCTCCCTGCGCGAATTGCAAGAAGCAACTTCGGGAGCTGTGCGAAGACCACGGCCTCGACATGCAGGTCGTCGGCCTGCACGACCTGATTTACCGCGCCATCGTACTGGACTGACCATGGTAGACGTCCTGATCGACCTCGCGCGCGGACCGCTGCTCCGCGCGTCGCTGCTGGTGATGGGGCTCGGCCTGCTCCGCGTGGCCGTCCTGCAGGCCGCCGAACTCGGCTTCGCCTGGCGGCGGGCCGGCGACCGCGTCGTGCCCTGGACGCTGGTGCTGAAGCGCGGCCTCGCGTGGCTCTGGCCGTGGCGCGCCGTGCGCGACCCCGAGCGGGCCCCGTACACCGGGGCCTCGGTGCTCTTCCACATCGGCGTCCTGCTGGTTCCGCTGTTTTTCCTCGGCCACACCGAGATCTGGCGGCAGGAACTCGGCCTGGCCCTGCCGTCCCTGCCGGTCTGGTTCGCCGACACGCTGACGGTCCTCACCATGGCGGCCCTGCTCTGGCTGCTCGCCTCGCGGCTCGCCAACCCGGCTCGACGGCGGCTGAGCCGCGCGCAGGACTGGTGGCTGCCGAGCCTGCTGCTGGGGTGCTTCGCGGCAGGATGGCTGGCGGCGCATCCCCGGTTCAGCCCGGTGGACGGCCGCGTAATCTATCTGGCGCACGTCCTGCTGGCGGAGTTCTTGTTCGTGCTCGTGCCGCTCTCGAAACTGCAGCACCTGGTGCTCTTCTGGACGAGCCCCGTGTCCACCGAACTGGGCTGGCGCTTTCCGCCCGGCACCGGCGACCGCGTCCGGGCGACGCTCGGGAAAGAGGGACAGGGCATATGATCACCCACCCCTGCATTCTGAACGACGTCGCGCGCTGCATCGGGTGCGAAGCCTGCACCGACGCCTGCAAGCGCACGCACGGGCTCCCGATCGAGGACCGCCCGCCGCGCCTTGGCGGCTCGGCCGACGGCCTGACCGACATCCGGTGGACCAGCATCATGAGGCGGGAGGGCGGCGCCAACGTCAGGAAGCAGTGCCGCCACTGCCTGGAACCCGCGTGCGTCTCGGCGTGTCCGGTCGGGGCGATGAAGCAGACGCCGGAAGGCCCGGTTGTCTACGACAAGTCGCTCTGCATGGGCTGCCGCTACTGCATGATGGCGTGCCCGTTCGGCGTGCCGCGCTACGAGTGGGACAGCGCCAGCCCGTCGGTCCGCAAGTGCGTGATGTGCTACGACGAACTGAAGGCCGGCACGCTCGACCGCCCGGCCTGCATCACCGCCTGCCCGGAAGATGCCACCGTGTTCGGCACCCGGGATGCGATGCTGGCCGAGGCACAGCGGCGCATCGACGCCCGGCCGGACCTGTACCGCCCCAGGATCTGGGGCGTGAACGAAGTGGGCGGCACCTCGGTGCTGTACATCTCCCACGTGGACCTCGACTTCCTCGGCTGGCGTGGCGCCGCGGCGATGGGGGACGCGCCGCTGCCCGACCGGACATGGAGTGCCCTGCGCAAGGTTCCGTACGAGTTCATCGGGATGGGGGCCCTGATGACCGGCGTCTACTGGGTCATCGAACGGCGGCAGCGCCTGGCGGGGGAGGCTTCGAAGTCCGGCGCGAAGGCGACCGGCGGGAAACCCGGTGACGGCCCTGCCGCAAAAGGCGAAGGGACCACGTGATGACCGACCGGCTTCGCATCTTCAAGACGCTGCTGTGGACGCTCGTCGGGCTGGCCGCCGGGATCACGATCGTGCGGTTCACCGTAGGGCTTGGCGCCACGACCGCCTTGTCCGATTCCACGCCCTGGGGCCTCTGGATCGGCTTCGACGTCATGGGCGGCGTGGCCCTCGCGGCGGGAGGCTTCGTGGTCGCCGGCATCGCCCACATCTTCCAGCGCGGGCGGTACCACCACGCCGCGCGGCCGGCCGTGCTGACGGCGCTCCTGGGTTACT
Organism: Vicinamibacterales bacterium; assembly: GCA_046496425.1. Taxonomy (GTDB): domain Bacteria; phylum Acidobacteriota; class Vicinamibacteria; order Vicinamibacterales; family JAKQTR01; genus JAKQTR01. The sequence goes on along the minus strand of JAWOGY010000174.1, from coordinate 12,681 downwards.
CGGCCGTCGTTGTCGGGCTGCTCTACGATCTCGGCCTGCCGTGGAACATCTGGCACATGACCATCTTCTGGAATCCGCGCTCGCCGCTCTTCGAGGTCGGCTGGTGCGTGATGCTCTACCTGACGGTCCTGGCCCTCGAGTTCGCGCCGGTGTTCCTCGAACGCACGCGGTTCCAGGCCGCGTATCGCCTCCTCCTCCGCCTCCAGCTGCCGCTCATCATCGTCGGCATCGCCCTTTCGACGCTGCACCAGTCCTCGCTCGGGACGCTGATTCTCATCATGCCGTTCCGGGTCCACGAGCTGTGGTACACCGTGCACCTGCCGGAACTGTTCTTCGTGACCGCCATCTGCCTCGGACTCGCCATGGTGATTGTCGAGTCCAGCGTCGTGTCGTGGCTCTACAGGCGCAAGCCGCACACCGACATGATCGCGGGCTTCGCGCGGATGGCCGCCTGGGCGCTGTCGTTCCAGCTGGTCTTCCGCCTCGGCGACCTCGCGGCCAAGGGAGATCTGGGCCTGGCGGTGAGCGGCAGCCGCGAGTCCGTGCTGTTCCTGGTTGAGCTCGCGCTGTCGTCGCTGCTGCCGCTGGCGCTGTTCGCCGTGCCGGCACTGCGCGTGCGCCCGACCCCGATGTTCATCGGCGCGGCCTCGTCGGTCGCCGGCTTTCTGCTGCACCGCGTGAACGCCTCGGGCCTGGCGCACGTCGGGTTCACGGGCAGCACCTACTTCCCGTTCTGGACGGAGTTCGCGGTCAGCTTCGGCATCGTGGCAGGCGCGACGCTGGCGTTCCTCTGGATCGAGGAGCACTATCCCGTCGACCCGTCCGCTCTCGACAGCGAATCGGCGATGAAGCGGATGCAGCTGTTCCAACTGCCACGGATGGGCGGGCTGCGCGTCTGGCTGGGCGACGAGGGCTACGCCGGACGGCGCGTGTACTCGCTCGTGTTCACGCTGGCGCTGGCCGCGGGCCTCACGCTGACGCCCTGGCGGCCGATCGTCGAGGCGTCGCCTGTCGTGCGCGCGCGGGGCGGGAGCGAGTTGCTGGTGGGGTTCCCCTCCGGGACCGTCCGGTTTCCGCACGAGGCGCACATCGGGCGGCTGGGTAAGGAAGCGTGCGGCGTCTGCCATCACGCCAATAAGCCCGGCGACTCGGGTACGCCGTGCACCGAGTGCCATGCAGATCTGTATCTGCCGACCCGGGTGTTTCAGCACGACACCCACGTAGCTGCGCTCGAGGGCAACGCGTCCTGCGCGACCTGCCACCAGGACCAGCCCTCGTCGGCGCCGGTGACCAAGCCGTGCTCCTCGTGCCATCCCATGGGCAAACCGACGAGCGCCTGGGCGCCGAAATTCGCCTCGACCACGGCCCCGGGGCTCAGGCCCGCGGCGCACCGGCTTTGCATCGGCTGCCACCAGGTGGAGGCCAAGCGGGTGGCCTTGAAGCGCCCGAACCTGCACCGCTGCGCCACCTGCCACCGGACCCCGGTGCCCCACCAGGACGTGGTCCGGCCCGTCACACCCGGGTCGCGGGGCGTTACTGCGCCGTAACGTCCCGCCTGGCCGCGTGAAGGAGCCGGGTGCGGCCCCTTGCAGAAAACCCGCAATTCGTCGCCGATTTATTGAGGATTGGCCTCCCCTGGCGTGTGGCCCGTCAGTTGCTTGAAGGTATCCGGGAGAGACGGGATCCGAGGCCTCCAGGGTTCCGACAGGAGGGGTTGATATGGCGAAGGCAAGCGACACGAAACCCGCAGTCAGCCCGTCGCCGGCGAGCCCGCCGTCCAGCGCGTTCGAGAAGCTCTGGAAGACGGAAGACTGGTGGGCCGTCTGGCTCGGGTTGCTGATCGTCGTGGTGGCACTGGCGGTCTACGCGGGCGGTTCGAGCATCAAGGGCTGGGCGGTGGTCCCCGGCGGCTGGAGCGACGCGGCGGGGCTGGCCAGGGACTTCGCGACGAACATCGGCAGCTACGTCGTGGTGTTCCTGATGTTCGCGGTGGTCTTCACGCTCTCGATGGCCATCATGGGCCGCAAGGTGGCCGAGTTCGTACCGGGGTTCATCATCCTGTTCCTCGGGTCGCTGGCCATGCTCTACCTGTCGGGCTGGAAGGTGATGAAGGAGTACGACCTGGGCGCGCCGCTGCTGGCGCTGCTCATCGGGCTTATCGTGGGCAACATCATCAGGCTCCCCGAGTGGTTCAAGACGTCGCTGCGGACGGAGTACTACATCAAGACCGGTATCGTGCTGCTCGGCGCGACGCTGCCGCTGACGTTGATCTTCACCGCCGGGCCGTACGCGTTCCTGCAGGCGACGATCGTGTCGGTGACGACGTTCCTGACGATCTACCTGGCGGCCACGAAGATCTTCAAGCTCGCACCGCAGTTCGGCGCGGTGCTTGGCGCGGGTGGCGCCGTCTGCGGCGTCTCGGCGTCGATCGCCGTCGGCGGCGCGGTCAAGGCCAAGAAAGACCACATCGCCATCGGGATCGGCGTCGTGTCGGTCTGGGCGATCATCATGATCTTCGTGCTGACGTTCGTCACCAAGGCCATGATCCCGACCATGCTGAGCCCGGGCGAGGCGGGGGCGTGGGTGGGCACGTCCGAGTTCGCCGACGCGGCGGGCTTCGCCGTGGTGGCCGAGATCGCCAACAAGCACGGTGACGCGGCCATCAACGCCTTCACCCTCATGAAGGTCATCGGCCGCGACATCTGGATCGGCATCTGGTGCCTCGTGCTGTCGATCGTGTCGGTGATGTACTGGGAGCGGGGGACCGGCGGGGCCAGGCAGACCATCGGCGCGGGCATCATCTGGGAGCGGTTCCCGAAGTTCGTGCTCGGGTTCTTCGCGGCGTCCATCATCATGAGCTTCGTGGCGGCGGCGCCGCCGTCGGACTACGTGGGGAAGGCCAAGAAGGCGGACACGTTCAAGAGCTCGGCCGAGTCGATCAAGTACGACGCCGATTTCAGCACCTTCACGGTGCCGGCCGCGCTGGCCGACCGGTTCGCGTACGACGCCGAGACCGGCGGCATCAGCTTCCGCGGCGAGATGACCCTCGAGGAGCACGACCAGCTGCGGGGCGCCATCGCCCTCGACGACCCCGATCGCGACGACAAGATCGCCGCGCTGAAGCAGTTGCGGTTCAAGTCCAACTGGTTCGAGTCCAAGCTGACTTCGGACCTCATTTCGCCCATCAAGAAGCTGCGCGAGTGGGCGTTCGTCATCTGCTTCCTCGGGATCGGCCTCTCCACACGGTTCGCCGAACTCGCCACGTTCGGGCTGCGCCCGTTCTGGGCCTTCACCATCGGCGTGCTGGTCAACGTGCCTCTCGGCTATTTCCTGTCCACGGTTGTGTTCAGCAAGTTCTGGTCACAGCTCTAGCCGCTTCAAGGAGTCGACATGAGCGATAAGAAGAAAGAGACACCGCTCCTCGACGAACTCGAGAAGGGCCCCTGGCCCAGCTTCGTTCGCGAGATCAAGAAGGAGTCGGACCGGCCGATGGTCCAGGATCTGCTCGGCGTGCTCGAGCGCTCGTACGAGGAGCATACCGGCCACTGGAAGCACGGCGGCCTCGTGGGTGTCATGGGGTACGGCGGCGGCGTGATCGGGCGCTACCTTGATCTCCCCGAGGAGTTCCCGAACGTCGCGGAGTTCCACACCCTCCGCGTCAACCAGCCGGCGGCGTGGTTCTACACGTCGGCGGCGCTGCGCGACCTGTGCGACATCTGGGATCGCCACGGGTCGGGCATCACCAACATGCACGGCTCGACCGGCGACATCGTGCTCCTGGGCGGGCGGACGACGGCCCTCGAGCCGGTGTTCGGCGAGTTGACGGAGAAGGGCTGGGACCTCGGCGGATCGGGCTCCGACATGCGGACGCCCAGCTGCTGCGTGGGCCCGGCGCGGTGCGAGTGGGCGAACTACGACACGCTGCAGGCCTGCTACAACGTGACGCAGACGTACCAGGACGAGCTGCACCGCCCGGCGTTCCCGTACAAGTTCAAGCTGAAGTTCGCAGGCTGCCCGAACGACTGCGTCGCCTCGGTGGCGCGCGCCGACATGTCGATCATCGGGACCTGGAAGGACGAGATCCAGATCGATCAGGACCAGGTCCGCGCGTACGCGGCCAAGGGCGTCGACATCGAGAAGGAAATCGTCGACCTGTGCCCGGCGGACTGCCTGGCCTGGGACGGCAAGACCCTGGGCCTCGAGGCCGGCGAGTGCGTGAAGTGCATGCACTGCATCAACGTGCTGCCGAAGGCCGTGAAGCCCGGCAACGAACGCGGGGCCGCGATTCTCATCGGCGCGAAGGCGCCCATCGTCGGCGGCGCGCTGCTGAGCTCGGTGTTCGTCCCGTTCCTCGAGATGACGCCGCCCTATGACGACCTCAAGGAGCTCATCGGGGCCATCTGGGACTTCTGGGGCGAGCACGGCAAGAACCGCGAGCGCGTCGGGGAGTTCATCCAGCGCATCGGACTCGGCAAGTTCCTGGAACAGATCGGCTTGGAGCCTGTCCCCGAGATGATTTCGCATCCGCGCGCGAACCCCTATATTTTCTTCGACGAAGAGATTGTGACCGGGTCGCAGGCCTGATTGTTACCCAAGGAGGATTCGATGGCAGTCGCTGGGCGCAAGACCGATATCGGGCCGCCTCACTATGAGAACTTCCTGCCGCCGATGGTCAAGGCGAACTACGGGAAGTGGGCCTATCACGAGATTCCGGAGCCGGGCGTGCTGGTGCACGTCGGGCAGTCCGGAGACCGCCTCTACACGGTGCGCGCGGGCACGCCGCGCCTGTTGAGCATCCAGACCATCCGCCTGTTCGCGGACCTGGCCGACAAGTACTGCGACGGCTACCTGCGCTTCACGAGCCGCAACAACGTCGAGTTCCTGGTCACCGACGCCGCCAAGGTCGCGCCGCTCAAGGCGGAACTCAACGCCCTCGGCTACGCCGTCGGCGGCACCGGGAACGCGATCTCGGCCATCGTGCACACGCAGGGCTGGGTGCACTGCCACTCGGCGGCTGCCGACGCCTCCGGCGTCGTGAAGTCGCTGATGGACGCCCTCTTCCCGCACTTCACGTCCATGGAGCTGCCCGCCAAGCTCCGCGTGGCGTTCGCGTGCTGCCTGAACATGTGCGGCGCCGTGCACTGCTCCGACATCGCCGTCCTCGGCGTGCACACGCGCCCGCCGCGGATCGACCAGAACGAGCTGCCGAAGATCTGCGAGGTGCCCACGCTCGTCTCGTCGTGCCCGACGGGCGCCATCCGGCCGGCGACCGTCAACGGCAAGCCCTCCGTCACCGTGGAAGACGAGCAGTGCATGTACTGCGGCAACTGCTACACCGTCTGCCCGGCGATGAAGATCAACAATCCCAAGACCGACGGCATCTCCATCTGGGTCGGCGGCAAGGTGTCCAACGCCAGGCACGAGCCGATGTTCTCGAAGCTGGCCGTGCCGTTCCTCCCGAACAACCCGCCGCGCTGGACCGAGGTCGTCGACGCCGTCGTCAACCTCGTCGACGTCTACGCGAAGCACGCGCGCAAGCACGAGCGGATGGGCGAGTGGATCGAGCGCATCGGATGGCCGCGCTTCTTCAAGCTCACGGGCATCCCGTTCACCAAGTACCATCTCGACGACTTCACGCACGCCGGCGAGACGTTCCACCGGTCGGCGCACCTGAAGTCCTAGCCCCAAGGAGGGCAGCATGAGCGAGATCTCAGTCGACCAGGTGGCCGAGGCGATGTACAGCCTGATCGTTTCGACCCACGGGAAGAAGAACCTCAAGGCGATGGACCTGACCAAGGCCATGATCGAGCAGTTCGGCGACGCGTCCTGCGACAAGGGCGTGTGCAAACTGGCGATCCGCCAGCTGATCGACTCGGGCCGCTGCATCTACAGCTACGTGGGGGGCAGCTACGTGACGCTGCCGCCCAAACCCGGCCAGCAGTAACGTCAACCGGCCACGGGCCGCCCGTCGAGGGCGGCCCGCCCGGCCGTGCAGGAGACCACCATGGACAAGCCGACGGCGAAGGGACCCGAGCGTACCGCGAAGCTGATAGACATGTTGCGCCGCTGGCAGGGGCTCGAGCGGCAGGCCATCGAGCACACCGCGGCGATCATGGAGAAGACGCCCAATCCGCTCATCCGGCAGATCCTCGAGATCATCCGGAACGACTCGGTGCAGCACCACCGCGTGCAGCAGTTCATCATCGACAGCCTGACCACTACGCCCGTGACGCTCACGCCGGAAGAGCTGGGCGCCGTCTGGACGGAGATCGAGGAGCACGATGCGCTCGAGCGCGAGGTCATCGAGCTCGGCAAGCAGATGCGCGACGACTGCCGGTTCCCGGTGCAGCGCACCCTGCTCGACTACCTGATCGCCGACGAAGAGAAGCACGACACGCTGCTCGGCAACCTCGAGAAGTTCAAGAGCCAACTGTACCCCTACGCCTGATTCGCTCGCGCGCACGCGAGCCCCGGTGAGACACGCCCATGGCACTCCTCAAGAAGAAAGACGACAAGAAGCCCTTCGTGGCCCGCGCCAGCTCCGGGGGAGGGGGATCCGAAATCTCCCCCCTCCGCCCGGTGGTCGTCGAGAAGCTCGCGCCCTGTGTCGGCCATTGCCCGAGCGGCAACGACATCCGGGGGTGGTTGACGACGGTGGCGCAGCGGGAGAAACTCGGGCTCAGCCTCGATGAGGCCTGGACCAGGGCGTGGCACATCGAGGTCGAAACCAACCCGTTCCCGGCGGTGATGGGCCGCGTGTGCCCGCACCCGTGCGAGGCCTCCTGCAACCGCACCGCCAAGGACGGGGCCGTCTCCATCAACGCGGTCGAGCGCGTGATGGGCGATCACGCGATCGCCCATGCGCTGCCGCTGCCGGCGCTCGAGCCCACGCACTCCCGGGAGAAGGTCGCCATCGTCGGGGCGGGTCCATCCGGCCTGTCGTGCGCCTATCAGCTGGCCCGCCGGGGCTACGCGGTGACGGTGTTCGAGTCGCTCGAGAAGCCGGGCGGCATGCTCCGCTACGGGATCCCGGAGTACCGGCTGCCGCGGGGCGTGCTGGACGCCGAGATCCAGCGCATCCTCGACCTCGGCGTGGAACTCCGCTGCGGGGTGACCATCGGGCAGGATGTCACGCTCGACCAGCTTCGCCAGGAGTACCAGGCGGTCTTTGTCGGCATCGGGGCCCACAAGGGCCGCAGCCTGGGCCTGGCCGGCGAGGCCGGGCCTGGCGTGTACACGGGAACCGAGTTCCTCAACCGCGTCAACGCCGGCAACCCGATCGAAGTCGGGCAGCGGGTGGTCGTGGTCGGCGGAGGAGACACGGCCATTGACGCCGCCAGGGTGTCGCTCAGGCTCGGCTCCGATGCCGCCGCCGTGTCGCGGAGGCTCGGGGCCCACGTGACCGTGCTCTACCGGCGCACGCGGGCCGAGATGCCCGCCATCGGGCGCGAAATCGAAGAGGCCCTCGAGGAGGGCATCCAGATCGAGTACCTCGCGGCGCCGGCCCGGGTCATCCGCGACGAGACCGGGCGCATGACGGCGCTGGCCGTGCAGCGCATGACGCTCGGCGAGCCGGACGATTCCGGCCGACGACGGCCGGTGCCGGTCGAGGGCGACGTTTTCGAGATCGAAGTCGACACGCTCATCACCGCCGTCAGCCAGGAGCCCGACTGGGCCAGCCTCGGGGCCGTCGAGGTCAAGGGCGCGTGGCTCAATGTCGACACCTGGGGACGGACCAACATGGAGGGTGTGTGGTCCGGCGGCGACTCGGTCGGGCTGGGCCTGGCCACGATCTCGATCGGCCAGGGCCGCAACGCCGCGGAGTCCATTCACGCCGCCCTGCGCGGCACCGAGCCGAAGGCGCCCGCCGTGAAGCCGACCGTCGGCCCCGAGCGCATCAAGCTCGACTACTACGAGCCGAAGCCCCGGGCGATCAGGAAGGGGCTCGGACCCGAGGAGCGGCTCGCGAGGCCGACCGAAGAGGTCGATCAGGGCATCGACCTGGAATCGGCGATCGCCGAGACCACGCGGTGCTTCTCGTGCGGCCTCTGCTTCGGCTGCGAGCGCTGCTGGATGTACTGCCAGAACAACTGTTTCAAGAAGGACACCTCGCCGCAGCAGGGCCATTACTATTCGATCGACCTCAAGGTGTGCGACGGCTGCAAGAAGTGCGCGGAAGAATGTCCCTGCGGATACCTGGATCTGGTGTAGGCCCGCCATGATCCTGGAGGTCCCGCGTCTTGTGGTTTCCGGCCTCTCCGGAGATGCCGGCAAGACGCTGCTGTCGACGGGGCTCGCCCGGGCCTGGCGCGACCGGGGCATCGCGGTCGCACCGTACAAGAAGGGCCCCGACTTCATCGACGCGGCCTGGCTCGGCGAAGCCGCCGGCCGGCCCGGACGCAACCTCGACACGTTCCTGATGTCGCAGGCGGTCATCGGCGCGGCGCTCCGCCCCGCCGCCGGCGCCGGACTCGTGCTGGTGGAAGGCAATCGCGGCCTGCACGACGGGGTGGACGCGCACGGCACCCATTCCACCGCCGAACTCGCCAAGCGGCTGGCCGCGCCGGTCGTGATGGTCGTCGACGCCACAAAAGCCACGCGCACCCTGGCGGCCTGCGTGCGGGGATGCGCGGTGGTCGACCCCGAACTCCGGATCGCCGCCGTCGTCCTCAATCGCGTCGCCAACGCGCGTCATGCGGCGACAATCACCGCGGCGTTCGAGGCGCTCGGCGGGCCGCCGGTTGTCGGCGTCCTGCCGCGCCTGGACGCGGACCCGCTGCCGTCGCGGCACCTGGGGCTCGTGACGACGGCCGAGCACGGAGGGGCGGACCGCGCCATGGCGCGCGCCGCCGAGGTGGTGGCCGGCGCGGTGAACATCGATACCCTCTTCGAACTCGCGCGGGCGGCAGGCCCGGCCGAGTTTCCCGACCGGCCAGCGGTCGAGCGGCGGCCGGATCGGCGCGTGCGAATCGGCGTGCTGCGCGACGAAGCCTTCATGTTCTACTACCCCGAAAACCTCGAGGCCCTCGTCGATGCGGGCGCCGAGGTCGTCGACGTGTCGCCCCTGCGCGCGGACGCGCTGCCCGCGGTCGATGCGCTGTATGCGGGCGGCGGCTTCCCCGAATCGCACGCCGCAGAGCTTGCCGGCAACACGGGCTTCCTCGAATCGCTGCGCAGGGCCGCCGCGAGCGGCCTGCCCATTTACGCCGAGTGCGGCGGGCTGATGTATCTCTCGCGCGAGTTGCGCGTCGACGGCCGGGCGTACGCCATGGCCGGCGTGCTCGACGTGGCCATCGAACAGACCAGAAAGCCGCAGGGCCACGGGTACGTTGAAGGGCAGGTTGATGCCGCCAATCCGTTCTTCCCGGTCGGCACCCGCTTGCGCGGGCACGAGTTTCACTACTCCCGCATCGTCGGGACCGCCGCCATTCGATCGGCGATGCAGCTTGACCGCGGCACGGGCATCGGGGCCGGGCGCGACGGGTTCGTGCAGGGCTCCGTCTGGGCCTCGTACGCGCACCTCCATGCGCTGGGAGCCCCCGAATGGGCGCCGGGAATGGTCGCGGCGGCGGCGGAGCGGGCAGGCGCCCGCCCGTGGGCCTGAAAGACGAGGTGCGGGCGCTCCTGCAGCCGGGGGATGAGGCCCGCCTGGCTGCGATGGTGGCGGACGACCCGCGAACCGTCAGGCATGTGGTCACGAGGCTCTGGGACGGCGATAATGAGGTGAGGGTCCGCGCCGCGCGGGCCCTGGGAGAGGCGGCGGTGCATCACCCCGCGCTGATTCGCGAGGTAGTGCGGCGGCTGATGTGGGCCCTCAACGACGAGTCGGCGACGAGGGGCGGGCCCGGACTCGTCGGGCTTGGCGAGATCGGGAGGCGGGCCCCGGAGATCGTCGCGCCGTACGTTCCCGCGCTGGCCGCCATGGCGGGCGACGAGGGGTTGCGGGCCGAGTTGCTCCAGGCGCTGGAGGCGCTCGCCTCGTCCGCTCCCGAGTTGGTCGCACCGCATATCGGGACCCTGGAACGGGCAATCGGGGAGCCGGGCCTCGAAGCGCGCGCCGCGCTGGCGTCGCTTCGGAACGCCCTGGGAGGGAGAGTTCATGAGCAGGGAATCGGCGGCTGAGCGCGTCGAGCGCTGCCGCCAGCTGGTCGAAGCCGACCCGGGTTCGGCCGCCGCGCAGTTCAATCTGGGACTGGCCTACACGCACCGCGGCCTGCTGGACCGCGCGACGGAGGCCTACCGTGCGGCGCTCGCCATCGACTCCGATCTGGTTCAGGCCTGGGTCAATCTCGGCGGCACGCTGCTCCTGAAGTGGGATTTTGCCGGCGCCGCCGAGGCGAACGAGGAGGCCCTCCGCCGCCAGCCAGATCTCGTGCAGGCGCACTTCAACCTCGGGCAGGCCCAGCTCTACCTGGGCCGCGCGCCGGAGCTGGTGGCCTCCTGTCAGAAAGTCGTCGAACTCGATCCCGAGCACGCCGCCGGGCACTATTTCCTCGGCGTCGGCATGCTCGCGACAGACCGCGTGATCGAGGCCCGTGCGGCTGTCGCCCGGGCGACGGCACTCGGCCACCGCCCGTCGCCGGAGTTCCTGCGCAACCTCGAACGTGCCGAGAAGACGTCGGGCTACACCCACATTCATACCCATCCCGGGGCGGTTGCCTCGGGCGTTTCAACGGAGGACTGAAAGATGGCGACGTTTACGCACGGAGATGTCAGCATCGGTGTCGACGAAGACGGGTTCATCCTGGAACCCACTGAATGGAATGAAAAGGTTGCTGCCGCGCTGGCCTCGACCGAGGGCGTTGCCACGTTGACCGACGAACACTGGAAGGTCGTCAACTATCTGCGCGACTATTTCCTCAAGTTCGGCGTGGCGCCGATGATCCGGAAGTTGTGCAAGGAGACCGGCTGCGACCTGAAGACGATTTACGCCCTGTTCCCGTCCGGGCCCGCAAAGGGCGCCTGCAAGGTCGCCGGGCTGCCCAAGCCGACCGGCTGCGTCTAGTCCCACAGGCGGCCGCCCTGCGGTTCCGCCGCCGCGTGTCGAGGGGTCCACGTGCCCGCCAGGACGTTACTTTTAGGTAGCGCTTTGGCGGGCGCGCGCGGCCCACACGGCACCTCCAGTTTGCAAGTGCTTTAATAACAACTGCTTCCAGGCGAGTCCCGGCGCGCATCGCCGGGCACGGCTGTTGCTCCGAACATCCCTCGAGGAGCACTGCCTTGGGGTATGACACGGACCCGGCAACAGTTCTGAGCACCCGCTCACAGGACATTCTGGCCGCTTGGCGCGAACTCGTGTTCGCGTCCTACCCGGAGCCTGCGGCCCAGCTCATCAGAGGGACGCCAGATCCGTTCCGTAACCCCCTCGGGTACCGGTTGCACGAGGGAACATCTGCCGTCATGCACGCCCTCGCCGCCGGAGCGAGCGGCCGCGACGCATTCCAGGCGGCGCTGGACCCCCTCATGCGGACCCAGGCCATCCGCGGCCAGCTTCCCTCCGAGGGGATCGGATTCGTGTTCCTGCTCAAGCGCGCCATCAGAAACGTGCTCGGCGACGCCGTGGACACGGCAGCCCTCGAGCACATGGACCGCCGCGTCGACGATCTCGCGCTGGCGGCCTTCGATGTCTACGCGCGCTGCCGCGACGAGGTCCAGGAGATCCGTGTCCGGGCCATGCGGCGCCGTGTGGCGTCGATTTTCGACCATCTGGGGGCGGACGCCGGCGGCCCTGACGCATGCGAGGCCGGTGCCGTGCCCGTGCCTCTGGTCATGGAGGTAAAGGCATGAGAGCGGTGTTCCCCCTGCTCGCCGTTGCGGGCCTGGCTGTCCTCGGGTGGTTCAGCGCCGGGGCGCCGTGGGCGGCCGGCGTGGTGGTGCCGGGCCTGGCGCTGCTGGTTTTCGTGCTGGGCTTCGTCTACAAGGTCGTGATGTGGGGCCGCGCCCCGGTCCCCTTCAACATCACGGCCGTCGCCGGGCAGCAGGAGTCGCTGCCCTGGATCAGGCACTCTGCCCTCGACAGCCCGCGGAACGGGCGCGAGGCGCTGCTGCGGCTGTTCCTGGACGTCGTGCTGTTCAGGTCCCTGTTCCGCAACACGCGCGTGCGCCGCGGGGCGGGCCAGTGGCCGATGTACGTCTCCGAACGGCTCCTCTGGGCGGCCTCGCTCGTATTTCACTACTCGCTCCTCATCGTCCTCCTGAGGCACCTGCGCTACTTCTTCGATCCTCCGCCGGCGCTGCTTCCGTGGATCGAGCACTGGGACGGCTTCTTCCAGATTACGACGCCGACGCTGTTCATGACCGACGTGCTGCTGCTCGGCGGGCTGGGCTTCCTGCTGGGGCGCCGCCTCGTGGACCGCCAGTTGCGCTACCTGTCGCTGCCGGCCGACTACTTCCCGCTCTTCCTCCTGCTGGCCGTCGGCCTGAGTGGCGTCTACATGCGCCACCTCGGCAAGGTGGACCTGCTGGCCGTCAAACAGCTGACGATGGGGTTGGCGACACTGAGCCCCGTGATCCCCGACGGTCTGGACGCGGTCCTGTTCATACATTTGGCCCTCGTCAGCGTCCTGCTCGTGTACTTTCCGTTCAGCAAGCTGATGCACATGGGCGGGATCTTCCTCAGTCCCACGAAGACGCTCGCCAACGACAACCGGCGCCGGCGCCACGTCAACCCCTGGAACCCGA
>JAWOGY010000171.1:0-24353 GCA_046496425.1 Vicinamibacterales bacterium | reverse complement strand
CAGTGGGAAGCCGAGTTCTCAGACAAACTCCTGGCGTCGGGCTACACCCTCGACGCCCAACCGGACGGCGCCGACGTCCCGAGCGAACGCGCATGAAGAAGACGCCTGAGCAGTTGCTGGAAGATCAGTGGGTGCCGGCCAGGGCCGACTGGCTCGACCCCTCGATCGACTTCGCCTCCCGGCAGGGCTCGTGGAGCTATCCGGCTGCCGCGAAGAACCTGACCTACCTGGGGTTCCCGAACCCGCGCGACTGGTCGCCGACCGACGACGACTGGAAGCTGCCCGCCGACTGGCGGGAGATCCTGCACAAGGGCCTCGCGGAGCGGCTCGACAAGTACCGCTCGCTGCGCCTGTTCATGGACATCTGCGTGCGGTGCGGGGCGTGCGCGGACAAGTGCCACTTCTTCATCGGATCGGGCGATCCCAAGAACATGCCCGTGCTGCGGGCGGAGCTGCTGCGGTCCATCTACCGCAAGGACTTCACGACGGCCGGCCGGCTGCTCGGCGGTCTGGCCGGCGCCCGCGAGCTGACGCCCCAGGTGCTGAAGGAGTGGTACTACTACTTCTATCAGTGCACCGAGTGCCGGCGCTGCTCCGTGTTCTGCCCCTACGGCATCGACACGGCCGAGATTACGATGGCCGCGCGGGAGCTCCTGAACCTGGTCGGGCTGAACATCAACTGGGTGATGGAGCCGGTGGCCAACTGCCACCGCACCGGGAACCACCTGGGCATCCAGCCGCACACGTTCAAGGACAACATCGAGTTCCTGTGCGACGAACTCGGCGACATGACGGGCGTCCGCATCGCGCCGTCGATCAACCGCAAGGGCGCCGAGTTGCTCTTCGTGGTGCCGTCGGCCGACTACTTCGCCGACCCCGGTATCTACACCTTCATGGGCTACCTGCTCCTGTTCGAGCACATCGGCCTGGACTACACCCTGAGCGCCTACACGTCGGAAGGCGGCAACTTCGGCCTGTTCACCTCGCACGAGACCATCAAGCGGCTCAACTACAAGGTCTACGCCGAGGCGAAGCGCCTGGGCGTGAAATGGATCCTCGGCGGCGAGTGCGGGCACATGTGGCGGGTCATCCACCAGTACATGGACACGCTCAACGGCCCGGCGGACTTTCTCGAGCACCCGGTGTCGCCCATCACCGGGACGCGGTTCGACAACGCGGCGTCCACGAAGATGGTCCACATCTGCGAGTTCACCGCCGACCTGCTGCATCACAACAAACTCCGAATCGACAAGTCCCGCAACGACCACGTGCGGGTGACCTTCCACGACTCGTGCAACCCCGCCAGGGCGATGGGCCTGCTCGAAGAGCCCCGCCACGTGATTCGCGGCGTCTGCAACCACTTCTTCGAGATGCCGGAGAACACGATCCGCGAGCAGACCTTCTGCTGCGCGGGCGGCGCGGGCCTCGGCAACGACGAAAACATGGAGATGCGCCTGCGCGGCGGGCTGCCTCGGGGGCAGGCGGTGGCCCACGTGCGGGACACGCACGGCGTCAACCACCTGGCGTGCGTCTGCGCGATCGATCGCGCGACGCTGCCGCCGCTGGTGGAGTACTGGGCGCCGGGCGTGGAGGTCACGGGGGTGCACGAGCTGGTGGGGAACGCGCTCGTCATGGAGGGGGAGACCCCCCGCGAGTCGGACCTGCGCGGACGCCCGATGAGCCAGCCTGCGGAGAACAGCCATGTATGACGCGGGAAAGATCGTGCCGGGCCTCGTGCTGTTTGTCGCGATCGCGGCGCTGCCCTTCTGGTGGAGCCTCGCGACGGGCGCCGAATCGCGTGCGCCGGAGATCGAGAAGCCGGCGAACGCCGAGCGCTGTCTCGAGGACGCCTCCGTCATGCGGCGCGAGCACATGCAGCTGCTCGCCACGTGGCGCGACGACGTCGTGCGCAACGCGCAGCGCGTCCACGTCACCTCGGACGGGCGCCGGTACCGCAAGAGCATGACCGGCACGTGCCTGCAGTGCCATACGAACAAGAAGGCGTCGTGCGACCGCTGCCACGACTACCTCGACGTGCGCCCCTACTGCTGGGACTGCCACGTCGAAACCGGGGAGGGGCGTTGATGGCCATCGAGCGACGGCGATTCGTGCAACTGGGCGGCCTCGCGGCCCTCGGCCTGGTCGGCCGCGCTGCGGCCGCCGCCAATCAACCCGCGGCGGAGCCCCCCTCCGGCGGGCCGCCCGCGCAGGCGACCGGGAGCCAGGCGGCCGCGCCGGCGGCGCAGGCCCTCGCCGAGCCGCTCACGGGGCGGCGATGGGCGATGGCGGTCGATCTCGACGCCTGCCTGCGCGAGCAGGGGTGCACCGCGTGCACCGAGGCCTGCCACGAGACCCACAACGTTCCCGACTTCCCGAACGCCAAAGACGAGGTCAAGTGGATCTGGAAGGAGCCGTTTGTTGAGGCCCTGCCGGATCAGCGCCACGACTACTTGCCCCAGCCGCTTCAGGGCGCGGACGTGCTCGTCTTCTGCAATCAGTGCGAGGTGCCCGCCTGCACGAGGGTGTGCCCGACCGGCGCCACCTGGAAGCGCGAGGACGGGATCGTCATGATGGACTGGCACCGGTGCATCGGCTGCCGGTACTGCGTGGCCGCCTGCCCGTACGGCTCGCGCAGCTTCAACTGGCGCGACCCCAGGCCGGCGATCGCGCAGATCGACCCCGCGTTCCCCACGCGGACGCGCGGCGTCGTCGAGAAGTGCAACTTCTGCGAGGACCGTCTCGGGCTCGGAAAGACGCCCGCCTGCGTCGATGCCTGCACGGCCAAGGCGCTCGTGTTCGGCGACCTCGAGGATGCCGAGTCCGGGATCCGTCAGACCCTGGCCGCGCGCACGGCGGTGCGGCGCCGCCCGTCGCTCGGTACCCAACCCCAGGTCTACTACCTGCTGTGAGGCTGCGATGTTCGAGAAGGCGATAAGGGGCAACCGCCACTACTGGACCTGGGTGTCGTTCCTCGCGGTGACGATGATTGCCGGTGGACTCTCGTACCTGTGGCAACTCAACGAAGGCCTCGGCATTACCGGGTTGAGCCGGGACGTCACCTGGGGGTTCTACATCGCCCAGTTCACCTTCCTGGTCGGCGTCGCGGCGTCGGCGGTCATGGTCGTGCTGCCGTACTACCTCCACAACTTCAAGGTGTTCGGGCGCATCACCATCCTCGGCGAGTTCCTGGCGATCGCGGCCGTCACGATGTGCGTCATGTTCATCGTCGCGGACCTGGGGCAGCCGGCGCGGGCCTTCAACATGCTGCTGCACCCGTCGCCGTCGTCGATCCTCTTCTGGGACATGGTCGTCCTGAGCGGGTACCTGGTGCTCAACGTGCTGATCACCCGCGTGAGCCTGGCCTCGGAGCGCACGGGCGAGGCCCCGCCGGCCTGGATCAAGCCGGTGATCGTGCTCTCGATCCCGTGGGCGATCAGCATCCACACGGTGACGGCGTTCATCTACGCCGGCCTGGCCGCGCGGCCGTTCTGGATGACGGCGGTGCTGGCGCCGCGGTTCCTGGCGTCGGCGTTCGCCTCGGGCCCGGCGCTGCTCATCCTCGTGTGCCTCCTGCTCGAGCGACTCACCCGGTTCCGCGCCGGTGACGAAGCCATCAAGAAGCTCTCGGTGATCATGACCTACGCGCTGCTGGCCAACGTGTTCTTCGTGCTCATGGAGTTCTTCACGGCCTTCTACAGCGCCATCCCCGAACACATGGCGCACTTCAAATACATGTTCGTCGGGCTCGACGGGCACGCCGGCCTCGCGCCCTTCATGTGGACAGCCGAGGCGCTTGCCGCCGTCGCGCTGGTCCTGCTCCTGGTGCCGCGGTTCCGGAGCCGGCAGACGCTGCTGGCCGTGGCGAGCGCGGCGATCATCGTGTCGGTCTGGATCGAAAAAGGCCTGGCGATGGTCGTGACCGGGTTCGTGCCGACGCCCCTGGGCCACGTGGTGGACTACACGCCCACCGTACCGGAACTGCTCATCTCCGCGGGCATCTATGCGACGGGCGCCCTCCTGGTGACGGGGTTCTACAAGATCGCCCTGTCGGTCCGTGGCGAGGTCGCTGCGTGAGCACCCCGTGAGCCACCGACGCCGCGTCATCATCGTCGGCGCCTCGGCGGCCGGCCTGCGTTGCGCGTGCCGGCTGGCGCGGCTCGAGCCTCGCACCGAGGTCTTGGTGATTGAGGCGCGCGACATCTTCTCGTACGCCGCCTGCGGCCTTCCGTACACCCTGGCGGGGGAGATCGACGCCGACGACGCGCTGCGCCGCACGTCGTGGGGCCGGATCCGGGACGCGCAGTACTTCGCCGACGCGAAGGGCGTGGCCATACGGAGCGGCTGGCGGGCGGTGGACGTCGATCCGCGGGACGCGCGCCTCCACGTCGCCGGGCCGGGAGGCGAGCAGGAACGCCTCGCCTACGACGACCTCGTCATCGCGACCGGCGCCCATGCGCGGCAGCTCCCCGCTCAGCCCGACCACCCGCGCGTGCGGGCCCTGCATGTGTTCGAGGACGTCGAACCGCTTCGCCGGGGGCTGGTGCGGGGCGAGCTCGAGCATGTGGCGATCATCGGGGCGGGCCTCGTCGGCTGCGAGACCTCCGAGGCGCTGCGCGTCCTGTGGGGCGCGCGCGTCACGCTGATTGAGACCGCGGCCACGCCGCTGCCGGCCGTCCTCGACCCCGAAATGGGAGCCGGTGTGGCGCGGCGGCTCGAGGCCGGCGGCGTCACACTGCGAACCGGCGCAGCCGTGACGTCGATCGTGCCCGGTTCAACCGGTGTGGCCGTCACCGGCGATGGCGAAGACGTAGTGGCCGATGCGGTCATCGTCGCCATCGGCGCCGAACCCTCGGTCGAGCTGGCTGTCCGCGCGGGAGCGGCGCTCGGGCCCACAGGCGCCATCAGCGTCGATGCCCGGTGTGCGACCAGCGTGCCGCACGTCTGGGCCGTCGGCGATTGCGCCGAGGTCCGCGATGCGATCTCGGGGCAGCCGGTTTACGCGCCGCTGGGCGGCCTGGCGAACCGGCACGGCCGCACGCTCGGCGAGATCCTGGCCGGACGGACGGCGTCGTGCCCCGCCGTGGCCGGGGCGATGGCCGTCCGGGTGTTCGACGCGAACGTGGCGGCGGTCGGGTGGACGCGCGCGCGGGCGGAGCGGCACGGCGTGCGGGCGCGCAGCGCGTGGGTCACTGCCGAAGACACGGCGCACTACTGGCCCGAGGCCCGGCTGATTCACCTGGCACTGGTCTACGAGCCGGGAACCCGGCGGGTGCTCGGCGTGCAGGGGTTCGGAGCCGGGGACGTGGCCAAGCGCATTGACGTGGCGACCCAGTTGGTGGTGCGCGGGGCGACGCTGGACGACATCGCGCAGGTCGAGCACGCCTACGCACCGCCGTACGCTCCGGCGGTCGATCCCCTGGCCCTGGTCGCGTGGGTGGCCCTGAACCAGGAGGAGGGGATCGAGGCCGACGCGCCGACAACCGCGTTCGACGGCCGTCAGGTACTGGACCTGCGAGAGCCTGCCGAACGTCAGAGCCGGCCAGGCCCGGCGCCCGGGGCGCCGGCGGTCGCGCCCGGAGCGCTGCGCGGCGCGGCGGCCGAGGACGCCCGGGGCGCGCTGCTCGTGTGCGCCCACGGCGCGCGCGCGGCGGAGGCCGTCCGACTGCTCCAGAGCCAGGGCATCTCCGCCCGGTACCTGGGCGGAGGCTTGTCGTTTTCCGCGGATGCCCAGCCGGAGCCCCATCAATGATCGTCGTCCATCCTCGCGCCGCGTCGCGCATGCCGCGTCCCGTCCCGCCGTGTGACGAGCGCGCGGCGTCCATTCTCGCGGTTGGCGTCGATCGTACCCGGGCGTCGGTGGAGGAGCTCGCGGCCCTGCACGCGGGACGCCGCGGAGGGTACGCGGATGCCCCGTTGCCGGGTGACTCGTCGATTGTCGCCGTGGCGACCTGCCATCGGGTGGAGTGGTACCTCGAGGGTCTGGGCGCCGATGAGGCGCGGCGGGCGTTCTGCGACTGGTTCGCCGTGGATTCGGCGAGCGGCCTCGTCCAGGTGCGCCAAGGCGTCGAGGCCGGGCGCCACCTGCTGAGAGTGGCCTCCGGCCTCGAATCGGCGGTGCTCGGCGAAGACCAGATCCTGGCGCAGGTACGGCAGGCCTACCGGGACGCGTGCGGGGCGCATCGGTCCGGCCCGCTGCTGCACCGGCTGTTTCACGCGGCGTTTCGCGCGGGGCGCCGGGTGCGCGGCGAAACGGCCCTCGGGACCGGCACCCGTTCCCTCGCCGGGGCCGCAGTGGCCGTCCTCCATCGCCGCCTGTGCGGGCTGCGCTCCAGGACCATCTTCGTGCTGGGCGCCGGCGACATGGCGCGCCTCTCCGCCCGCCTGCTCGCCGACCGCGACGTCGGACGCCTCATCGTGTGCAATCGCACCCCGGCGCGGGCCGCCGAACTGGCCGCCGCGCACGGCGGCACGACGGTGCCGTGGGAGCATCGGGCCGCCGCGGCTGCCGCGGCTGACGGCGTCATCTGCGCGACCGGGTCGGCCGCGCCGGTGATCGGCGCCGAGACGTACAGGGTTGTCGACCCCTCCCGCCAGAGGCCCCTCGTGCTGGTCGATCTCGGCGTGCCGCGGAACGTCGAACCGGTGACGGCTGCAGGGATTGACGTACTCGACGTAGACTTGCTGGACGAGCTGCTGCGCGACGAGGCAGCCCAGCGGGCCACCGCCGCGACCGCAGCGGCCGACATTGTCGAGGACGAGCTGGCCGCCTGGCTGGCATGGGGCGAGTCGCGGGAACAGTACCGCGCGCGCGCGCGCTGTTCAGCGGCTCGCTGAGCGGAGGATTCATGTTTCCCGTCGCCCTGCAGCTTGCGGGACGGACGTGTCTGGTCGTCGGAGGCGGTCCGGTGGCGTGGCGCAAGGCCTCGTCGCTGCTGGAGGCCGGCGCCCGCATCACCCTGGTGTCCCCGGAGGTCGTCACCGAACTCGACGACCTGGCCGGGCGCGGGGCGATTACCCTCGAACGCCGGCCGTACCGCCCGGGAGAGGCCGCCGCCGGCTACGCGATCGTCTTCGCCGCGACCAACCGGCGGGACGTGAACCGCCAGGTCTTCGAGGACGCCACGGCCGCGAACGTGTTCGTCAACGTCGCGGACGATCCCGAGCTCTGCAACATGTACCTGATGGCCCGGGTTCGCCGCGGGCCGCTCGAGCTGGCGATCGGATCGGGCGGCGGCGCGCCATTCCTGGCCGGACGGCTGCGGCGGATCTTCGATCGCCGGCTGGGCCGCGAATGGGGCCCATGGGCGGAGGTTGCCGTCGCGTTCCGGTCCGCTGCCAGAGAGCTTGGACTGAGTCCGGCGGCGCAGGAGGCGTCGTTCGACCGCTTCGTCGAGCGCACGCTCGACCCGCAGCAGTTGACGGTGAGGGAGCCTGGCGAGGCCGAGTGGCGCGGATGGCTGGCCGAGCCGGCAGAGCCGCCGGCGCGCCCGTCCGTGCGGGCGCCCGGGCTGGTCTCGCTTGTCGGCGCGGGGCCCGGCTGCGCGGGCCTGCTTACCGTGCGCGGGCTCGACCGCCTCCAGGCGGCCGATGCGGTGGTGTACGATCGTCTTGCGGTGGGCGCGTTGCCGACCACGCTCGACGACCGGGTCGAACTGCACGACGTCGGGAAGACGGCCGGAAATCATCCCGTCCCGCAGGCCGATATCAACGCCCTGCTCGTCCGCCTGGCGCAGGAGGGCAAACGCGTGGTCCGCCTGAAGGGCGGCGATCCATACGTGTTCGGGCGGGGCGCCGAAGAGGCCGAAGCGCTCGGCGCGGCCGGCGTGCCTTTCGAGGTGGTGCCCGGCGTGACCTCCGGCATCGCGGCACCCGCGCTGGCGGGCATCCCCGTCACGAGCCGCGAGGAGGCCGTGCAGGTGACGCTCTTGACGGCCCACGAGAGCGCCAAAGCGGAGGGGCCGCAACTCCGATGGGACCTGATCGCCCGGCAGCCGCACGGGACCGTGGTCGGCTACATGGGGGTGTCGGCGGTCGGCGCGGTGGCGCGCCGGCTCGTGGAGGCCGGCATGCCGGCCGCGACGCCGGCGGCGATGATCGAGCAGGGGGCCACGTCCAGCCAGCGGTCGGTCTTCACGACGATTGCGGACCTGCCGTCTGCGGCTGAACGCGCCGGCCTGAAACCTCCGGCGCTGTTCGTCGTGGGGCCGACCGTCGCGCATGCCCGGACGCTCGACTGGATGGCCGCGCTGCCGCTCGCCGGCGAGCGGCTCGCGGTCTCGCGGTCCTCCGCGCGCGTGAGCGCGGCGCTCGAGGAGGCCGGGGCGGAAGTCGTGTTCGTGCCTGTCCCCATGACCCACGCGGCACGTCTCGTGCTGGCTGCCCGTCCCGTCACGGGATGCGTCGTTTCGTCGGCCGCCGATGTAGAGTGCTTCAATGAGGTGTGTCATGGACCCGGATGGGACGGCGCATGGACGGCATGGTGCCTCGAGCCCGAAGCGGCCGTTCATGCGCGAGCGTGCGGCTGGCCCCGTGTCGAGCTGGTGGCCGGCCAGGAGGAGCCTTGGGGAGCCCTCGCCGAGCAGGCTCGAATCCGCCGCCAGGCCGCAGGACCCCGGTAGCCCGTCGCGGAGCCTGAGCGGCATGGGCACGCTCCGCCGTGTCGGTATCGGCGCGCTTGCGGCCGGCCTGCTGGCCGGGTGGCTGGCCGGGGCCCCGGCCGCGGCGGTCCAGGACAAGCCCGTCGCCCGGCTCGCGGTCGTGAGCTTCTACAATCCCAGGCTGATGTACCTGAAGTACCAGCCGCTCATCGACTATCTCACCGAGCGCACGCCGTGGCGCTTCGAGCTGGCGCTCAGCACGTCCTACCGGGAAACAGTGTCGCGGCTCTGCGCGGGAGACGTGCAGCTGGCCTATCTGGGGCCTCTCACGTACCTGCGGGCCCGTGAGGAGTGCGGCGCGAAGGCGATTCTCCGCCTTAATACCGGCGGGAAGGACGCCTACTTCAGCTACGTCATGGTCCGGGAGGACAGCCCAATACGGCGGCTCGAGGACCTCCGCGGCAAGACATTCGGATTCGGCGCGCTGCTCTCGACCTCCTCCCACCTCATGCCGCGCGCGATGCTGGCGAAGGCCGGGCTCTCTCCGGGCCGGGACGTCGGGTGCCGGTACTACGAACATCACGAACGGGCCGCACGGGCGGTCCTGATGGGCGACGTCGTCGCCTGCGGAATCCGGGATCTCGTCGGCGATCAGTTCAAGGGGCGGGGCCTCCGCATCCTGGCCCGGTCCGAACCCATGCTGAACTTTCCACTTTCCGTGCACCCGCAGGCGTCGCCGGTCCTGGTGACGGCGCTTACCGAGGCACTCGCCAACCTGCCGCGGCGCGACCCCGCGGTGGCGCGGGCGATCGAGGGCTGGGACCCCGAGCTTGCGGGTGGTTTCGCTCCGGTACGGGCCGACGGCTATTCCGCGATCCTGGACCTGGCCAAGGCCGTGTTCGGTCCCGACGTCCTGACTCTCCCGCCCGAGCAGTTGTCGTGCGGGCCGGGGCGCTGACGATGCCGAAGCTGGGGCTGCGGGTCAAGTTCTTCCTCTACTCGAACACCGTCATCGGGGTCACCATGGCGGTGGCGACCCTGCTGGCCGCCCTGCACGATCGCGATGTCCATTATTCGGCCGCGCGCCGCCACGCGGCGCAGCTCACCGCCGCGCTGGCCATTCCCATCACCGATGCCCTGATGTACGAACAGCTCGGGCTGGTGTCGGAGACGGGATTGACGGACAACTACATCGCCGAGCTGATGCTGAGGGATCCCGAACGCCTCAAGTACGTGATCGTGGCCGATCCGCAGGGCGTCGTGACGCACTCGAACCGGTGGCACCTGCTGGGCAAGCCCTTCGCCCGGGCGCTCAGCCGGGCCTCGCTCGGCGCCGAGTCCACGGTGGAGGTACGCGAGGACGACGGAGAGCGGTGCCTCGAGGTCATCGCGCCTCTGCACATCTCGTCCAAGTTCTGGGGGTCGGTGTCCCTGGGCTACTCGCTCGAGCCGATCGAGCAGGAGCTGACCGACTTCACCTGGCGCCTCATCCAGGTCGCGCTCCTGATGATGCTCGCCAACTCCATCCTGACGGCGCTCTACGTCGAGTGGCTCATCAGGCCGATCCTCCGCCTGCACCAGACGATGAAGCGGGCCGGTGAGGGGGACCTGGCCGTGCGCGTGTGGACGCGTCCTGGCGACGAGGTCGGCGAGCTGGGCCTGGCGTTCAACCGGATGATGGACGAACTCGAGGAGGCGGAGCAGACCGAGACGGCCAGGCGCACCCAGCTCGCCCATACCGAGAAAATGGCCGCCCTCGGGACGCTCGCCGCCGGTGTCGCGCACGAGGTCAACAACCCGCTCGCCGGGATCCTCGGTTGCGTCGAGAACATGCAGGCCGACCCCGAGAACCGCGAGATGCGCGATCGCTACCTGGTGCTGATTCACGACGGCCTGCAGCGGATCGAGCGCACGGTGGCGAACCTCCTCGACTTCTCCAAGCGCCGGGAACTGCGCCTGGAGCCGACCTCGCTGAACCACTGCCTCCGGCACGTGGCGGAGCTGGTCGACTATCAGATCCGGAAAGGCGGCGTCGACCTGCGGCTGGAACTGGCGCCCGAGGATCCGCTCGTGCAGGCCGACCACTTCCAGATCGAACAGCTGTTCCTGAACCTGGTGCTGAACGCGCTGCAGGCCATGCCGAAGGGCGGGACGCTCACGTTGAAGACCAAGCCCGCCGAAGGGCGTGTTGTCGCGGAGGTCCGCGACACGGGCGTGGGCATCCCGGACACGATCCGGGACCGCATCTTCGACCCGTTCTTCACCACCCGGGCCGTCGGCGAGGGGACCGGGCTCGGCCTGGCCGTGAGCGACAGCATCGTGCGGGCGCACGGGGGGCGGATTGACGTCGAGAGCCGGACGGGCGCCGGCACCACGTTCAAGGTGTCGTTGCCGTCCCGGACGCCCGTGCAGGCAGAGAAGGGGACTTAGCGATGGCGGTGTGTGGCCAGCGACTCTTGATCGTCGAAGACGAGCCCCTGCTGCGGGTCAGCCTTTCCGACGCCCTGCGCAAGGAAGGGTGGGCCATCGACGTCGCCGCGGATGGCGAGCAGGGCCTCGTGATGTTCGAGAAGCACCTGCACGACATGGTGCTGACCGATCTCGTGATGCCCCGCATGTCGGGCATCGACGTGCTGCGGCGGGTCAAGGCCCTGCAGCCCGACACGACGGTCGTCATCATGACGGCCCACGGGTCGGTTGACCGCGCCGTCGAGGCCATGCGGGAGGGCGCGGCGGACTTCGTCACCAAGCCGTTCTCGGTGGCGCAGCTCCTCGTGCGGCTCGACAACTGCTGCTCGATCCGCGTCCTGCGCGAGCAGAACGTCCGCCTCCAGGAACAGCTCGAGAACCGCCACTCGTTCGCGAACATCATCGGCCGTTCCAAGCGCATGCACGAGGTGTTCGACCTCATCCGGCAGGTCGCGGATTCGGACGCGACGGTCCTCATCCAGGGGGAGAGCGGCACCGGCAAGGAAATGGTTGCCTCGGCGCTCCACTTCAATTCGCGCCGCCGCACCAAGCCGTACGTCCGGGTGAGCTGCGCGTCGCTGCCGGAATCGCTGATCGAATCCGAGCTCTTCGGCTACGAGAAAGGGGCCTTTACCGGGGCCGTGCAGCGGCGCGTGGGCCGTTTCGAGGCCGCAAGCGGCGGCACGCTGCTTCTGGACGAGATCGGCGACCTGCCCCTGAACTTCCAGGTCAAGCTGCTCAGGGCGCTGCAGGAGCGGAAGATCGAGCGGCTCGGCTCGAACCGACCCATCCCCATCGATCTTCGCATCGTCGCGGCCTCGCTGCGGCCGCTGGAAGAGCAGATTGCTGAGGGGGCCTTCCGCGAGGACCTGTTCTTCAGGATCAACACGGTCACCATCCACATTCCGCCCCTTCGCGAACGCCGCGAGGACATCCCGCTGCTGGCCGCGGCGTTCCTCCGCGAGCTGGCGCAGGCCCGTTCCAAGGCCATCGACGGCTTCGCGGACGACGCGCTGGAGGTGCTGATGGCCCATGCCTGGCCGGGGAACGTCCGCGAGCTGAGGAACACCGTCGAGCGGGCCGTCCTCTTCAGCCGCGGCGCGCGCGTCACGGCGGCTGACCTCCCGTCCGGCCTCAGGGGCGCCGACCGCCGGGTGTCGCGTCCGGCTGGGCGCGAACCCATCGCCCTGCAGCAGGCCGTATCGGAGGCCGAAATTGAGGCGATCCGCATTGCCCTGGCGGCCACCCGAGGCCGCCGCGCCGACGCCGCCGAACTGCTCGGCGTGACCAGGAAGACCCTCTGGGAGAAGATGCGGGACTACGGCATCGAGGTGGATGCCGACGGGACCGCTTCGAGAACGTAGCGTTCTTGCGTCCTTGCAGGTTACGGGTGCGTTACGCGCCGGTGTCGCCCGGGCTCGAGCAAAATAGTCAAGTCCTTTTTAATCAATAACTTATCAGTCGTTGGCCTGCTTTCGTCCGCGGCATGCCGTTTGCTCGTTTCTCCTTACTGTGACCTCGCGGCATTCTGGCCGGCCAGCGGGGCGCCCCGCGTAGGGCGCGGCAAGAACAGCGGCCGCAGTAAGGAGTTGACGCATATGCGAAAGGCGATGACAGTGGCAGCAGCCCTGGCGGGGATGCTCGCACTGGGAGCGGTTCCGGCACTGGCGGCGGGCTGGTCTCAGGATGTCTCTCAGCCGACCCAGACCCTGACGGTGCAGTCCAACGAGACCGCGAGCGATCAGGCCGCCAAGCCCGCCGAGCAGGCGAAGCCCGCCGGCACGGCGAAGCCTGCCGATCAGGCCAAGCCCGCCGACACGGCGAAACCGGCGGCGAAGCCGGTCAGCCCGACCGCGCTGACGAAGAACTCCTACGGCGGCGGGTTCCGGATGACCTCCGAAAACGGCAAGTATTCGATGCGCATCATGGGGGCCGCCCAGTTCCGTTACACCTACATGACGTACGACGACCGGGTCAACGGCAATACCAGCGATTATTCTAATTTCTTCATGCGCCGCGGCCGGGTATGGTTCGACGGTCATGCGTACGACCCGAAGTTCACCTACTACATCCATGTGCAGCTCGAGCCCATGTCGGCGGTGAACCTGCACGACATGTGGCTCAATTACGCCATCAAGCCGATGTTCCAGATTGGCCTCGGGCGCAACAAGATCGCGTACGGCGTGGAGTTCCTGAATTCGGGTTTCGGCAACAACATGGTGGAACGCTCCATCATGGCGGGTGAGACGGACATCAATGCCGGCGGTGGCATCTCGAAGTGGCCGGGCGGCGGCAATGAAGGCTTCGCGCTCAGCGCCGAAGACGCCAACACCGGCTACCAGACCGGCGGGCTGCAGGTGTTCCGTTCGCAGGGCCTCCAGCTGTCCGGCCGGAACAAGGACACCGGCGGCGTGTTCGAGTACCAGGTCGGCATCTGGCAGGGCCGCAACACCAAGGGCGCGAGCAATCCCGGCACCGACCACCTCTACAGCGCGCGCGTCGGGTTCTATCCGAACGGCTTCATCAACTGGCTGTTCGCCGGCGACAACGCGGATACGAAGTCGTTCAAGACGGGCTTCGTTTTCTCCGCCTACAACGACACGCGCATCAAGAAGACCAACGCGGCGGGCGCCGCCGTGCCGCAGTACAACGGCAAGGACACGGGCTACACGCTGTCGTTGATGGCCCGCTACCGGGGATTCTCTCTCGATGCCGACTATGGCTGGGAACAGTACGACATGCAGGATTCCACCGTGGTGGGCGACAAGGAATTCGACCGCAACGGCTGGCGCGCGCAGGTCGGCTACTTCGTGAAGCCCAAGCTGGTCGAAGTAGTGGGCCGCTACGCCTACGTGACCCGTCTGGATGATCCGACCATCGAAGCCACAAAGAACTCGGGCCTCGGCTTCGTGAAAATCAAGAACAGCTCGGGCGTGATGCAGGACGCGATGGAAAAGTGCATGACCGAGTACACGTTCGGCCTCAACTACTACCTGTCCGGCGCCGCGCAGCAGCACAAGATCTTTGCTGACTATTCGCACCTGACTCGCGAGTTCGCCGGGTTCGTGAGCGGCAACACGCTGACTGGCGGCGTGTCGGACCAGGGCGACGACCGCGTCCGTCTCATGCTGCAGATGAAGTTCTGACACGCTGCGGTTTCACGCGTTCTTTCACCCACCCGGGGCATGGCGCCTGCGCCGTGCCCCGGGTGCCGTCTTTCCGGGACGCCGCGTCCGGGTGGCTGACGTCCCCGCCCTTCCGGCCTGCGGTCCCGTGCACTAGACTGGTTCCAATACCTTCATCGCGAGGCTTTCCTCCCATGCATGAGCGAAACCGATCGGGGCTGGCGCTGGCGCTCTTCATCATGGCGGCGTGCGCCGTTCTGGTGCCGGCACGACCGGCCTGGGCGCAGACCGCCGTGCTCGTCGAGGGCACCGTCCGCGACCCGGACGGGGCGCTCCTTGTCGGAGCCGCCGTGACGCTCGGGAGCCCCGCGACCGGGGCCTCGCGCAGCACCACGACCGATGGCCGCGGCCACTATCAGTTCGCCGGCCTCGGCCCGTCGGCCGCGTACGAGTTGACGGTCGCCGCTCCGGGCTTCGCCGAGGCGCGGGTGACCCTCTCGGACGTCACGTCGGGCGACCACCGCGTCGTGGACGTCGTGCTGCAGCTCATGGGTTTCAGCGAAGACATCAGCGTGCGTGCCGGTGAGTCGCCGACCAGGACTTCCACGCCCACGCTCGGCGGCGTGCTGCTGCAGGAGCAGGCGGAGCGGGTGCCGGTCGATGGGCGCGACCTCATCGACCTCGCGTACCTCCTGCCGGGCGCCGCGCCGGCGCGGGGGTTCTACAATCTCGCGCCGCGGCTGACCATCAACGGCGCCTCGTCGCTCGTCACGAACTACACGGTCGACGGCTTCGACAACACGGACCTGTTCCTGGGAGGGCCGAAGGTCCCCGTCACGCTCGGCGCCACGCAGAACCTCAACGTGTTCGTGAACTCCTATTCCGCGGAGTACGGGCGCACCGGGAACGGCGTCTTCGCCGTCACGACGAAGAGCGGAGCCAATCGCCTGTCGGGAGAAGGGTTCTACCAGTTCCGGCCGGGTTCGGTCGTCGATTCGCCAAACTACTTCGCCCCGCGCGACGGCGAAGGCAACGTCATCGACGACAACTTCATCCGGCACCAGATCGGAGGCACGCTGGGCGGAGCGCTCATCCGGGACGGGCTGTTCTTCCTCGGCAACCTCGAATCGACACGGGAGAGCCAGGACGCCATCCTGACCTCGCCGCTGGCCAAGGCCCTGGCCCCGACGAACTTCGACCAGATCTCGGGGATGGCCCGCCTCGACTGGCGGACCGGAACGAGCGGGACGACCACGTTCAGGTATCTCGGGGCCGATTACACGCACGACAAGGACGTGGGATTCATCGGCGGGCTCACGCTGCCCACGGCCGGCCTCGAGGTGAATTACCGCAACCACTTCGTGAGCGTCAGCGACCGCCGCGTCGTCGGTTCTGGAGCCCTGGAATCCGGGCTGATGGTCGGTCAGTTGCGTTCCAACTGGCATACGCCCGACCCGGGCCCACGGGTGGCGGTGACCGACGGCGGGGCCCTCCTGGCGGTGATTGGCGGCGTGAGCGACGACTTCCTCTGGACCGAAACCGACGTGCAGGCGCGGGCGGCCTACACCTGGCTCACCGGGCGCCACACCGTCAGGGCAGGGGGCGATCTGCTGCGCGGGGTCTTCGACATCCGTCCGGGCCCGGGCGCCCGCGGCGCGTATACCGTCGATCTCCAGGGCCGCACCGTCGTCCCGAGCGGAGACTATCTCGTGCTGGGCGACCTGCCCGCGGATGTCGCCGTGCTCAGTTACTCGCAATCGTTCATCAATCCGCGCGTCGAGGCCACGCAGACGCTGGCCTCCGCGTTCGTGGAGGACATGTTCCGCTTCCGCCCGGACCTGACGGTCACGGCCGGCCTGCGGTGGGACTACGACTCGGTGACCGACACGCCGGAGGGCCAGCCGGACTACGACAACATCGGCCCGCGCCTCGGGATGACGTGGTCTCCCGGGGGCAGCGTGAAGGACCAGATCCGCGCCGGGCTCGGCTGGTTCTACGAGCGCATTCCCTTCGCGGTGTACTCGGACACGATCTTCAACAATCCGGTGGGCGGCGCGCTCGGCGTGACCTTCGCGCCGGGCGCCGGCTTCGATCCGCCGCCGTTCCCGAACGTCTTCCCTCGCGACCATTTCCAGAACGTCCCGCTCGACCAGTTGCCGCCGCGCAACGTCCAGGTGTTCGACCCGCGGCTGCGCAGCCCGTGGACGCGGCAGCTCTCGGTCGGCTACCAGCGCGAGATCCCCTGGGGCGTCACGACGGCCGTCGACTACGTCTACGCCAGCGGGAACAACCTGGTCCGCCGCATCGACACCAACGCGCCGTCGTCTATCGCGCCGGGAACAAGCCGATCGGTCGCAGAGGCCGATGCGACGCGGCCCGTCGTCCCTGCCGCCGGCGGGTTCAGGCTCATCGAGCAGGACGAGACGACCGGGCATTCCCGGTTCCACGGCGTCTATCTCGCGGCGCGGAAGCGGTTCTCGGGCCGCCTGGCCTTCGACGTCGCCTGGACGATCTCCCGCACCGAGAACGACACCGACGACATCAACTTCCGCCCCGTGGACTCGCGCAGGGCGGACCTCGACTACGGGCCCAGCCTGAACGACCGCCTGCACGTTGTCGCGATCAACGGCCTGGTGCGCCTCCCGTGGGCGATCGATCTCGCTCCGGTCGTTTTCCTGTCGACCGGACAGCCGCTCAACGTGACGACCGGGCTCGACGACAACGGCGACACCATCTTCAACGACCGCCCCGCGGGGTACGGGCGCAACAGCGAACGGACGAGCGGCTACCGCCAGGTCGATCTCGGCGTGTTCCGGGCGTTCCGCGTCGGCGGCGCCACGCTGACCGCCAGGGTGGACGTCTTCAATCTGTTCAACACGGTCAACTACTCGGGGTTTTTCAACTTCGGCGCCAGCGGCGTCCGGCCCGATGAGGCGGGGACGCTGGCGTTCCAGCCGACCGTGGCCGGACCGGCGCGGCAGTTCCAGGGCTCGGTGCGCGTCGTGTTCTGAGGAGGGGCGCCGCTCCGGCGCACGCCCCGGGCGTGCTAGGATGGCAGGCACCGCCGTCACCATCGAGAGGAGCCCCCGCATGAAGCGCGTTGCTGCCGCCGTCGCTGTACTGAGCCTGTTTGCCGCCGGGTGCGACGAAAAGCTCAATCCCGTGGCCCCGACCGCCGGGCAGGTGACGCTCGCGTCACAGCTCGCCGGCGCTTCGAACGTGCCACCGGCGTCAAGCCTGGAAGCGGGCAGCGCGGGCACGTTGTCCGTCGCGATGACGCCTGCCGCCGGCGGCGCTTACACGGCGAGCTTCACCTTCCAGATTGGCGGCCTCGTGAAGGCGGGCGTGCTGCCGGCGCCGCTCGACTCGGGGTCGGTGATTCTGGCGGGCTACATCCACCAGGGCGCGGCCGGGACGGTCGGCCCGCCGGTCGTGCAGTTGCCGATCTCGCTGCAGGCCCCGATTGTGACGCCCACCGGGAGCGTGGTCCTGACGATCTCGAACGTGCAGGTGAGCGCTGGTGCGGCGAGCGCCATCCTCTCGAACCCGTCAGGGTTCTACTTCAACATGTACTCCGCGCTGAACCAGAACGGCGTGATACGCGGCCAGCTCGTGAAGCAGTAGAATTCCCTCCGTCCACCCTCGGCCGGCGGTGCCGTCCCGCATGGAGTGGCTCAGGAGGCCGTATGCGCCCGCTCGCCGGCACGATCTGCCTTGGCTTCGTCCTCGCCGTCACCGTCGTTGCCGCGCGGCCGCGTGCGCAGGAAGCCGGTCCCCTGAAGTGGTTCAAGGGCAACACCCACACCCACACGCTCAATAGCGACGGCGACAGCACGCCTGACGATGTGGTGCGGTGGTATCGCGAGCAGCGGTACCACTTCCTGTTCCTCACGGACCACAACGTGGTGACGCCGGTCGAGGGGCTCAACGCCGTCTTCGCCATGCCGGAGCGGTTCCTCGTCATCCGCGGCGATGAGGTGACGGACCAGGCTGCCGGGAAGCCGGTCCACCTGAACATGCTCGGCGGGCAGGGCGTCGTTCCGCCTCAGGGAGGCGACACGGTCGCGGAGGCGTTGCGGCGGAACGTGGCGGCGATCTCGGCTGCAGGAGGCGTCGTCTCGATCAACCATCCCAACTTCGGCTGGGCGATGTCGGCGGCAGACCTGGCCGGTGGACAGGGCGCGCACCTCATCGAGATTCACAACGGCCATTTCATGGTGAACAACGCCGGCGGCGGCGGGTACCCGAGCGTCGAAGCGCTGTGGGACGGCATGCTGAGCGCCGGGATCCGGATTTTCGGCGTGGCGAGCGACGACATGCACCAGCTGAAGCAGCCGTGGGCGAGCGCATCGGCGAGGCCCGGGCAGGGATGGGTGGTTGTCCGCGCAGCGCGGCTGACGGCCGAGTCGGTTGTTGCGGCCCTCGCCGCCGGCGACTTCTATGCGTCGACGGGCGTGGAACTCTCCGATGTGCAGGCCACGCCGCAGCGGCTGGTCGTGACCGTGAGAGAACAGTCCTTCGCCAAGTACACCATCCAGTTCATCGGCCAGGGCGGGAGGATCCTCAAGGAGGCCGTCTCGAGCCCCGCTCAGTACGACATCACCGGCGGCGAAGGCTACGTGCGGGCGCGGATACTCGATTCGAACGGCCGGATGGCCTGGACGCAGCCCGTGTTCGTCCCGGCCCGCGCGGGCTCGCAGGCGACGTCGGGTGCTGAACGCTGACGGATGGGGAGACCAGACCGATCAGAGCATCCCGAGTTGCAGCTTCGCCGCGTCGGACATGCGCTCTGGGGACCAGGCGGGCTCCCACACAACTTCCACGAAGACATCCGCGACGCCTTCGACCTCTCGTACCCTGCGCTCCACCTCGAGCGGCAATGCCCGGGCGGACGGGCAGCCGGGCGCCGTCAACGTCATCTGAACCTGGACACGGCGTTCGCAGTCGATGTCGATGCCGTAGATGAGGCCCAATTCCCAGATGTTCACGGGGATCTCGGGGTCGTACACCGAGCAGATCGCGTCGATGATGCGGGGGCGCAGCGTGAGGGCGACGACCGGGTCGGCCGTCATCGGGGCACCTGCTCTCCCAGCAAGGCCGGCAGCCTGGCAGCGAGTAGGCGGTCGAGTTCGGCGCGGACAAGCTCGGGCCCAATCCGGCTCGTCACGTCCGCGGCGAACGCCCTGACGAGAAGGCTCCTCGCGTCGTCGACGCCGATGCCGCGCGTCCGCAGGTAGAACAGCGCCTCCTGGCTCAACTGCCCGACTGTCGCGCCATGCGTGCACCTGACGTCGTTGGCGAAGATTTCGAGCTGGGGCCTGGTGTTGACCTGCGCCTCGTCCGAGAGCAGCAGCGCCTTGTTGGTCTGCTTCGCGTCGGTCTTCTGCGCGTCCGGGCGGACGCGAATCCTGCCGTTGAACACGCCGCGGGCCCGCCCGCCGAGTATCCCCTTGTAGAGTTCGTGGCTCGTGCCATGCGGCGTGGCGTGGTCAATTTCCGTGTGGTTGTCGATCAACTGGTCGCCGCCGGCGAGATACAAGCCGTTGAGCGTGCACTCGGCTCCCTCGTCACCTAGCACCGCCACGGCGTCGTGTCGACTGATTCGGCCGCCGAAGGCGAACGCGTGCGACGACGAACGGCTGGACCTGCCCAGGTGAAACGCCGTGTGGCCGATGTGGAACGCCGAATCGGACTCGCGCTGGAGCCGGCAGTGCTCCACCACGGAGCCGTCGCCCACGACGACTTCGGTGACGGCATTCGTGAAGCCGCAAGAGGGCCCGAGGCTGCCGAACGTCTCAATCACCCGCGCCTGGCTGTTGCGGCCGAGCACGACGAGCACGCGCGGCGCGGAGATCGCCGGCGACGGTGTGACTGTGGACAGAAACACCAGCTGAACAGGCAGATCGGCAACGGTGTTGTCGGCGACGGCCACGAGCGCGCCGTCTTCGAAGAGCGCCGTGTTCAGCGCCGCGAACGGGTGGACGACGGAGTCCGAGTGGCGCGCCAGAAAGGGCTCCAGGGACTCCGGGTCGCGCTCGATGGCGTCTCCTATCGTGGAGACCGTGAGGCTCGCGGCCAGGACGCCTGGGGCCGACAACTCGGCGGCGTAGCGGCCGTTGACGAACACGATCTGCGGCCCGGCGAGGCCGGGAACCAGGAAGCGCGAAACCTCCTCCGGGGACACCGTGGCGAGAGACGCCGCGGCGAACGGCGTGTCGGCAATCGGCGCCACGTTCGTCACGCGCCATTCCTCGTCTCTCGTCGTCGGGATGCCCATGCGCCCGAATGCGTCAGTCGCCGAGCGGCGCACGTCGCGAAGCCACTTCGGCTCGTGCGCGCGATCGCGTTCGGCCCGCTCGATCGCGGCGAGGTAGTGGCCCGCTCCGGCCCGTGATGCGGTCAGTGTCGCCATCGTCGATCTCCTCCACGCCAGCGCCGGCTCAGGCCGGCTGCGCCTCGGCTTCGAGCCACCCGTAACCCTTGTCTTCGAGCTCCAGGGCCAGTTCCTTGCCGCCGGAGCGGACGATGCGGCCGTCGGAGAGGACGTGGACGAAGTCGGGCACGATGTAGTCGAGCAGGCGCTGGTAGTGCGTGACGACGATGGCGGACCGGTCGGGACCGCGCAGCGCGTTCACGCCGTTGGCGACGATCTTGAGCGCGTCGATATCGAGGCCCGAATCGGTCTCGTCGAGGATGGCCAGCTTCGGTTCGAGCACGGCCATCTGGAAGATCTCGTTGCGCTTCTTCTCGCCCCCGGAAAACCCGTCGTTCACCGGGCGGCTCATCAGTGATTGGTCCATGTCGAGCAGTGCCATCTTGTCGCGGATGAGCGCCATGAACCCCATCGCGTCGATCTCCGGCTCGCCGCGGTGCTTCCGGACCGCGTTCAGCGCGGCCTTGAGGAAGTAGGCGTTGTTGACGCCGGGGATTTCCACCGGATACTGAAAGGCGAGGAAGAGGCCTTCGCGGGCGCGCTCCTCGGGATCAAGGTCGAGCAGGTCGCTGCCGTTGTACGTGACCGACCCCGCGGTCACCTCGTAGTCGCTGCGCCCGGCCAGGACGCCCGCAAGCGTGCTCTTGCCTGACCCGTTCGGGCCCATCACCGCGTGCACCTCGCCGGTTTCCACGGTCAGGTCGATTCCCTTGAGGATTTCCTTGCCGCCCACGCGGGCATGGAGGTTCTTGATCTCGAGCATGGTGTAGTTCGCTCCGTTCACTGGCGTTCCTGGCCCCTAGGCCCTCACCCCACCGATCCTTCGAGGCTCACGGCAAGCAGCTTCTGCGCCTCGATGGCGAATTCCATCGGCAACTCGCGGAAGACCTCCTTGCAGAAGCCGCTGACGATCATGTTGACGGCGTCTTCCGTCGAGAGCCCGCGCTGGCGGCAATAGAAGATCTGGTCCTCGCCGATCTTCGACGTCGAGGCCTCGTGTTCCATCTGCGCCGAGGTGTTCTTGATCTCGATGTAGGGGAACGTGTGCGCACCGCACTCGTCGCCGATGAGCAGGGAATCGCACTGCGAGTAGTTGCGCGCGTTGGCGGCGTTCCGGCCGATCTTGACCATGCCGCGGTAGGTATTCTGACCGTGACCGGCCGAAATGCCCTTGGAGACGATCGTGCTCCGGGTGTTCTTCCCGAGGTGGATCATCTTGGTTCCGGTGTCGGCCTGCTGGAAGTTGTTCGTCACGGCCACCGAGTAGAACTCGCCCACGGAGTTGTCACCCTGCAGGATGCAGCTCGGGTACTTCCACGTGATGGCCGACCCGGTTTCGACCTGTGTCCACGTGATCTTGGAGTTGGCGCCGCGGCAGTGCCCGCGCTTGGTGACGAAGTTGTAGATGCCGCCCTTACCGTCCTTGTCCCCGGGGTACCAGTTCTGCACCGTGGAGTACTTGATCGTGGCGCGCTCGTGGGCCACGAGCTCGACCACCGCGGCGTGCAACTGGTTCTCGTCGCGCATCGGGGCCGTGCAGCCCTCGAGGTAGCTGACGAACGCGCCTTCGTCCGCGACGATGAGCGTGCGCTCGAACTGCCCGGTGTTCTGGGCGTTGATGCGGAAGTAGGTGGAAAGCTCCATGGGGCAGCGAACGCCCTTCGGCACGTAGCAGAACGAGCCGTCACTGAAGACCGCCGAGTTCAGCGCCGCGTAGTAGTTGTCCGAGTAGGGGACCACCGAGCCGAGGTACTGCCGGACGAGATCCGGATGCTCCCGCACCCCGTCGGAGAACGAACAGAAGATGATGCCGAGCGCCTTCAGCTTGTCCTTGAAGGTGGTGGCCACCGACACGCTGTCGAACACCGCGTCGACCGCGACGCCGGCCAGCGCCTTTTGCTCGTCGATGGGGATCCCGAGCTTCTCGAACGTCTTGCGGATCTCCGGATCCAGCTCGTCGAGGCTCGCGAGCGACTTCGGCCGCTTCGGCGCCGAGTAGTAGGTGATGCTTTGGTAGTCAATCGGCTCGTGCCGGACGTTGGCCCAGTCGGGGTCCTTCAGCGTCAGCCAGGTCCGGTAGGACTTGAGCCGCCAGTCGAGCATCCACTCGGGTTCGCCCTTGCGCGCCGAGATCTCGCGGACGATGGCCTCGCTGAGCCCCCGGGGGAAGTCCTCGGCCTCGACGTCCGTGACGAAGCCGTACTTGTACTCGCGGGTGGCAAGTTCCTGGATGGCCTGTGTTTCCGTGCTCATGAAGCCTCTCAATCCGACCTTTGCAGTCTCCAATATACCTCAAATCGGACTAAAATGGTCTGGTATATGTGGTAAGGTGCTGAACAGGGGGGGTGTCCCCCAATGCCCGGAGGTTGTTCCATGGCTGTTCCCGTCGAATCCCGCGGTTATGTGCACCCCGATGTGCTGGTCTCCACCGACTGGGTGGCGGACCACCTCGGCGATTCGTCCATCCGCGTCATCGAATCGAACGAAGACATGCTGCTTTACCCGTCCGGGCACATTCCCGGGGCGGTGCAGGTGGACTGGACCGCGGACCTGAACGACCAGGTCCGCCGCGATTACCTCTCGCGAGAGGCGTTCGAGGCGCTGGCCTCGCGCATCGGCATCACGCCGGACACGACGGTCGTGTTCTACGGAGACAAGAGCAACTGGTGGGCGTGCTATGCCTTCTGGGTCTTTCAGCTCTTCGGCCACACGCCGGCCAGGGTCATGGATGGCGGGCGGCTGAAGTGGGAGAAGGAAGGGCGCCCGACGACCCGCGACGTGCCGACGTACCCGGCGACGGCGTATCGCGCGCGCGAGCGCCAGGACGGACCGCACCGCGCGTTCCGCAACGAGGTCATGGCGCACGTCCGATCCAAGCGCCAACTGGTGGACGTGCGGAGCCCCGAGGAGTACTCGGGGGCGCGGTTGCACATGCCGGACTACCCCAACGAAGGCGCGCTGCGCGGGGGCCACATCCCCGGTGCGAAAAGCATCCCGTGGGCCCGCGCGATCAATCCCGGCGACGGCACGTTCAAGACCGCCGGCGAACTGCGCGAGATCTACGTCCAGGAACAGGCGCTCAAGCCGGCGAAACCGACAATCGCGTACTGCAGGATCGGCGAGCGCAGCAGCCACACATGGTTCGTGCTGAAGTACCTGCTGGGATTCGCCAACGTCCGCAACTACGACGGGTCGTGGACGGAGTGGGGGAATCTGGTGGGAGCGCCGATTGAGCGGTAGACAGCGGTAGTCAGTAGCCGGTAGAAGACAGAAGCACGATGACTGCTGCCGTACTTCCAGAACGCCTGCGCGAGGTGCTGACGGTGTTCGCGTCGATCAGCGACCCCGCCGACCGCGCCGCCCTGCTGATCGACTTCGCCGACCAGTACAGGCCGGTGCCGCCTGATGTGGCGACGCCCCCGTTCCCGAAGGACCGCCAGGTTCCCTACTGCGAGTCTGAAGCCTACGTGTGGCTGGTTCCCCAAGCCGATGGGACCGCGAATCTCCACTTCGCCGTGGAGAACCCCTCGGGGATCTCGGCGAAAGCACTCGCGTCGATCCTCACGTCCACCCTGTCGGGCCTCACGCCCGAGCACATCGAACAGGTGTCCCCCGACATCGTCGAGCAGATTTTCCGGCAGAACATCTCGATGGGGAAAGGGATGGGCCTGATGGCCATGGTGCAAGCCGTCCAGGCCCTCGCCCGCGCCGCGCGGCAGCGTTGACGGT
>JAWOGY010000305.1:0-28794 GCA_046496425.1 Vicinamibacterales bacterium | reverse complement strand
CGAGCGGAGCGGCCTGCTCGGACGGCTGGTCGTGGGGCTCATCGGCTTCGGATGGAACCTGGCCACGTTTCTCGTCGTGCCGGTGCTCGTCGTCGAGGACGTGGGACCCATCGAAGCCATCCAGCGGAGCGCCTCCTACCTGAAGCGGACCTGGGGCGAGCAGATTGTCGGGAACCTCGGAATGGGGCTGGTGTTCGGCCTGATCAGCCTGGGCATGCTCGCGGCCGGCGTCGTGCTCATCCTCGCGGCAGCCGCCACCGAATCGGCCGTGCTCATCATCTTCGTCGCGGCCTGCCTGCTGCTGGCCTTCGTCGCCATCGCGCTCGTCAGCTCGGCGCTCGGCGGCGTGTACGCCGCGGCGGTTTACCGCTACGCCGCAGATGGTCAGGCGGACGGCTTCTTCACGCCGGCGATGGTCCGGTGCGCGTTTCGCGCGAAGTGAAGATTCCGCTCTCGAGTGTGGCAGAGTAGGGCGGTGGTCACCCCCGGCCGGGCCTGGCGTGCCCGTTTCCTCCTGAGCTGGCTTTCCGGCGACCGGGCCCTCATGGGCCCCTTCGCCGCGGCCATCGACGTGACGCGCCGGTGCAACCTGACCTGCTTCGGCTGCCCGTCGCACGCGCCCGGCTCGGGCTGGCGCGCGCACGCGAGCGACGACGACCTCCCATGGGACGACTTCCAACGGGCGTGCAGCCAGCTCCGGCAGATGGGCACGCGCAAGCTCATCCTGATCGGCGAGGGCGAGCCGCTCCTGCACCCGCGCATTCTGGACGTGATCGCGGAGGCTAAACAAAACGGCTTCTTCGTGATCCTGCTCACGAACGGGACGTTGCTCGACGGCGAACTGGCGCCGGCCATCGCCGCCTCCGGCCTCGATGAACTGCGCATCAGCCTCTGGGCCGCCGACGAACGGGAGTACGAGAGCAATTACGGCGGCTGCAGTCCGCGGCTCTTCCAGCGTGTGCTGGATGGGGCGCGGGCGGTGTCGCGGGCGCGGCCGGCTGGAGGCGCGAGCCCGCCGAACATCGTGCTCCATCGTCCGATCGATCGAGCGTATTTCCGGGGCCTCGAGCGGATGGTCGGCCTGGCGCGCGAGTCGGGGTGCGACGCCGTGTCGTTCTCGCCGCTCAAGCCGACCAACGCGGCCGCCGTCGACCGTGCGCTCACGACGGACGAAGTGACCGAGCTTCGCCCGATCCTCCGTCGAACCGGCCGGCTTGCCCGCGACGCCGGCCTGGCGTGCAACGACGCCGCGACGCTCGAGCGCTACCGCATCGGCGAGGCGGTGTGGAAACACGTGCCGTGTTACCTTGGCTGGCTGGACGTCCGGATCAGGTCCAATGGAGACGTGCAGGCTTGTGCGACATGCAGTCAGCCGATGGGGAACATCAGGCGTGAGGGGCTCGCAGAGATCTGGAACGGCGACGCGTTCCGCGAGTTCCGCCGGAAGGGCCGGACGCGGGCGGGCCTGGCCGGTCTCTCGCAGGTCTGCAACTGCGGATACTGTTGCCACGTGCTGACCAACGCGAGGGTCCACAGGGTGCTGCGGTGGGTGCCGCCCCTGCGATGACGCCGCGGGCGGGCGCTCGGCACCGGGGAGCGATACGTTGCTGCTGACAAGATGCCTCGAGGCCGTGCGGGCACTCGCAACGGGACGCCTCGTCGTCAAGTCGGACGGCATCCCGTATCGCTTCGACCGCCTGCCGCGCCGCAAGGTGTGGAACGCCATCCGCACGGAGCTGTCGGTCTACGCCAAGCCGGAGCGCCCGTGGGGATGGCCGACCCACCTGATGATCGAGCCGTCGACGCTCTGCAACCTGCGCTGCGCGCTCTGCCCGATCAGCGTGGGCTTCGACCGGCCGCAGGGCGTGATGGACCCGGCGCTCTTCCGCGGGATCATGGACGAAGCCGGTCCCTGGGCGTTCACGCTCCAGCTGTGGGACTGGGGCGAGCCGTTCGTCAACCCGCACATCTACGAGATGATCGCCTACGCGGCTGCGAAGCGCGTGAAGGTCATCTCGAGCACGAACGGGCACGTGTTCGCGCGGCCCGGACACGCGGAGGCTCTGGTGCGCTCGGGCCTCGACACGATCATCTTCGCGATCGACGGCGCCACGCAGGCCAGCTATGAACGCTATCGGCAGGGCGGCACGCTCGAGACGGCCCTGGAAGGCGTCCGGCAGGTGGTCGCCGCCCGGCAGCGGCTGGGCTCGCCGTCGCCGACGGTGAACTTCCGCTTCATCGTGATGGATCACAACGAGGGCGAGATCCCCGCGGTTCGCGGCCTGGCGCGCGGCCTTGGCGTCGACGTGCTGACCTTCAAGACGCTGAACAACTGCCTGCGCGATCCGTACAAGGACACCGCCGCGGCGTCGGCGTCCGCCGGCGCGTTCTCGCCGCAGAACGGCGCCTACCGGCGGTTCCGCACGGATGCGTCGGGCAACCGGGTGCGCCGGCGGCGGAACCCCTGCAAGCAGCTGTGGAACAACCCCAGCATCCACTGGAACGGCAACGTGTCGCCCTGCACCTTCGATCCCCAGGATCGGCACGTCACGGGCACCGTGGGGCCGCAGCGGTTCTGGGACGTCTGGAGCGGCGACGGCTATCGCCGCCTCCGGCGCCAGTTCCGGAGCGCCTGGCACGCCATGGACCTGTGCGCCGAGTGCAGCTACGCGTACGAGGGCGGCAGCCTCTCCTCGGAGACCATCGCCGAGGCGATCTTCTTTCCGCGCGCCGGCACGGGGACGGCCACCGCGGCCGGGGCGCGTTCGTGACCGTCCCGCGTCCCGATCTGAGCGTCATCATCACGTCGTACAACGCCCGGCCGACCATCGCGGCCTGCCTCGATTCCCTGCGCGCGCAGACCACCTCGCGCGCGTTCGAAATCCTGCTGGTCGACAGCTCCGCAGACGGCACGCTCGCGTTCGTGCGGGAGGCGTACCCCGAGGTCGTCGTGTTCAGTTCACCAGACCGGCTCTACGCCGGCTCGGCGCGCAATCGGGCGATCCCAAGGTCCCGCGCGCCGCTCATCGCGTTCCTCGACGCCGATTGCACGGTGGATGCCGGCTGGGTCGACACGGTGTGCGCCGCCCATGATGGCCCGGGCCTGCTCATCGGCGGCAGCGTCGACAATGCGCCGACGCGCAGCCTGGTCGCCTGGGCCTATTACTTCTGCGAATTCAATCTGTGGCTGCCCGCCGCGCGCGGCCGGTCCATCAGCGAGGCGCCGGGGTGCTGCCTCTCGATGAAACGCGCGGCCTACGACCGCTACGGACCGTTCCTCGAGGCAACCTACTCCTCCGACACGGCGTTTCAGTGGAAGGCGCGCCGCGACGGTCATCGCGTGCAGTACACGCCGTCAATCCGCGTCATCCACCAGAGCCCGACCGGGCTCCGGCGCTTCCTGCGGCACACGGCCGAGCACCGCCGCGGCTATGCGAGGGTGAAATGCCGTGAACGGCGCCTCTCGGCCGCAGGCAGGCGCCTGGAGATGGCGTTCCTGACGGTCACGCCGGTCCTGCTCATGGGCGTGACGCTCGTCCGGTTGAGAGTCTGCCCGCGCTATCTTCCGCAGTTTCTCGCCGCCTCGCCCCTCGTCTTGCTCGGCTACGCAGCCCGCAGCTGGGGCGAGTTCACCGGCTACGCCAGGGGTCGGGACGGTGTGGATGCTGATCGCTAAATAGACCCGACCCCGGTGGAGACAATCGTGCGGAGCGACGCGTAGTCCATCCTGCCGAGGCCCCGCTCCTCGGCCAGCCGCAGGTAGCGCACCCGGGGCGCGGCAAGATTCCACCAGGCCTGCGCGGCATACGCATCGACGGCCACGGGGTCGACGCTCGCGACAATCGTGTGCTTCGCCTCGACATCGTCCACATCGCCGCCCGTCGGACCGTTGCGCATGAGCACGCGGTAGCCGTCCATCACGGTCAGCGTCGGCTTCGCGAACGACGTCAGGTCGACGATGCTCTCGTGGA
This sequence comes from Vicinamibacterales bacterium, assembly GCA_046496425.1. Lineage (GTDB taxonomy): Bacteria > Acidobacteriota > Vicinamibacteria > Vicinamibacterales > JAKQTR01 > JAKQTR01. Next base: position 24,823 of record JAWOGY010000305.1, on the reverse strand, counting down.
TGCGCTGGTGGAGCCGGTTCCGGTCGCCGCCGATCAGGCCGTACCAGTTCTTCATGCCGAGCGTCACGCTCGTCAGGCTGTGGTGCTTCGCGATCGGCACGTTAATGAGCTTGTCCGCGTCGAGGAACGGCTCGAGGACGGGCCACTCGCCGAGCGTGTCGCCCTTCAAGTCGACGCGGGTAAAGAAGCGCGTCTCGGGCAGCACCACCTCGGCGCCCGCGGCGCGGGCCGCTGCCGCGATGCCGCTGCGTTCGTAGGAGGCCTCCGCCTCGTTGCAGCTCACGTCGGTCACGATGACCGACCGCGCGCCGGCCGACTTGCACAGCCGGACAATCGCGGCGACCACCTCGGGATTCGTCGTCGCCGCGTGCTCGGGCAGCCGGTCCCACGCGATGTTCGGCTTCACGACCACCGTGTCGCCGCGCGAGACGAACCGCCCCATGCCGCCCATGTCCGCGATGGCGCGCTCCACGAGCGCGGCTGGGGTGGCCGCTTCGCCCTGGGCCACGGCCAGCTCCGGCAGGTCGGGCCGATCGGCCACGCGGTGATCGAGTTCGATCTCGGCCGCGGCGCCCTCCTCCGGGCGGCGGCTCCGGCCGGCCAGGTACGCGCCCAGGCCGAGCGTGGCCGCGCTGGCGCCTCCCAGGCGCAGCACGCGCAGCAGAAACGCACGGCGATCGGACGCGGCGGCGGGCTCGGTCATCGACATCCCCCGGCCGGGAACATACCCGGTTGGTTCTATGATAGTCCAGGCAGGAGAGCGACGAATGTCCCAGCAACCCGGAACGGCACGGTCGTGGACGCCAGGCGCCATCCGCGACCTTGCCATGAACTTCCAGTCGAGCCGGATTCTTCTGACGGCGATTGAGTTGCGCGTGTTCAGCCTCATTGGAGACGGCGGCCTCACTGCGGGGGAGCTGGCCGGCCGCGCCGCGTGCCACCCGCAGGCCACCGATCGGCTGCTGAACGCGCTCTGCGCGATGCAGTTGCTCCAGAAGCGCGACGGGCGGTTCTGGAACACGCCCGGCAGCCGGCGGTTCCTCGACGATGGCAGCCCCGAGTACGCCGCCGGCCTCGGCCACACCGCCGGCATGTGGCACAGCTGGAGCGGCCTCACCGATGCCGTACGCGAAGGCAAGCCGGCCCTCCGCTCGGCCATCAACGAGCGCGGCGATACCTGGCTGCAGCCGTTCATCGCCGCGATGCACTATCGGGCGGCCCAGCAGGCGCCCGTGGTGGCGGCGCTGCTCGGTCTCGACGGCGTGGGGCGCGTCCTGGATGTCGGCGGCGGCTCGGGAGCCTTCGCGATGGCCTTCGCCACGCTTCGGCCGGGCCTGGTCGCGATCGTTTTCGACCTTCCCAACGTACTCCCACTGACCCGCGAGTACATCGCCGAGGCCGGCCTGACCAGCCGCGTCACAACGGCGGTCGGCGACTACCTGGTCGATCCTCTGCCGCACGGGTTCGATCTCGTCTTCCTGTCGGCCGTCATCCACAGCAACTCGGCGGCCCAGAACGCCGCCCTGCTGAAGTCGTGCGCGGCGGCCCTGAACCCGGGCGGGCGGGTGGCGGTGGTCGACTGGGTCATGGACGAGGACCGCGTCGCGCCTGCCGCGGGCGCCTTCTTCGCGCTCAACATGCTGGTGGCGACCGAGGGCGGCGACACGTTCACCGAAGGCGAGATCCGAGGCTGGATGACCGGGGCCGGCCTCGCGCCCGGCCCGAAAATTGGAACCGGCTTCGGCACCAGCATCGTCTTCGGGGCCGCGCCCGCACGGGAGTAACGCGGTGGGCACCATGCGCATCACCGAGCCGATGACGATGATCACCGACTACGTGATGGGGGCGCTCGCCTTCATCCTGGCGATGCGGCTGCTCACCGACGCGTCTGCCGGCCGCCAACTCTCAGGCCGGCTCTGGGCCGCGGCGTTGGTGATGACGGCGGTGGCCGCCTTTGTCGGCGGCACCTACCATGGGTTCATTCAGTGGATGCCGGGCCTCACCGGGCGCGCGCTGTGGAAGATGACGATGCTGGCAACCGGCGTGGGCAGCGCCTGCCTCCTGGCGGCGGCCATTGTCGCTGCCGTTGCCGGCCCGCTCCGGGCGGTGCTGGTCGCCGTCGTGGTCGTGAAGCTGCTCGTCTACATGTGGATTATTGCGGCGAAGGATCAGTTCGTCGTGGTCATCGCGGACTACGGCACGGCGCTCGTCGCAATCCTGCTGGCCGCCTGGTTCATCCGGCCGAGCGGGCTGACGCCCGCCGCGTGGTGGCTGACGGCCGGCGTGGCCGTCGCCGTCGTGGCCGGCCTCATCCAGTGGGCCCACCTCGCGCCCCACGTCCGCTTCAACCACAACGACCTGTTCCACGTGGTCCAGATGGCCTCGCTGTACCTGCTGTACCGGGGCGGCCTGCTTCTGCGCGACATGCAGTAAACTCTGCTGCGCCCGCGCGCGTGACCACAGGAGGACGCCGCATGACCGCTGGCCACGGGAGCCCGACGACGAGCGCTCTGCCCGACAACGCCTACAAGAAGCTCGGCCCTGGCGAAGTTTACCGGCCGATTGTGCCGCCGGACTCGGCGATGCCGGAAACCACGTGGCGGTCGGTGCTCTGGGGGCTGCTGCTCTGCGTCATCTTCACCCTCGCGTCGGCTTACTCCGGGCTGAAGGTGGGGCAGGTGATGGAGGCGGCCATCCCGATCTCGATCCTCGCGATCGGCCTGGCGCGGATGTACCCGCGGCGCTCGTCGCTGCTCGAGAACGTCATCATCACCAGCATCGGCGGCACCTCGGGCGCGGTCGTGGCGGGCGCGATCTTCACTCTGCCGGCCCTCTACAGCATGCAGCTCAATCCGCACCCCGTGCAGACGATCTTCATCTGCCTGGCGGGCGGCTGCCTCGGCGTGCTCTTCCTCATCCCGCTCCGCCGCTACTTCGTTCGCGAGATGCACGGCGAGTTCCCGTACCCGGAGGCCACGGCCATCACCGAGGTGCTCGTCACCGGAGAGAAGGGCGGCTCGCAGGCCAAGCTGCTGCTGCAGGCCACGGCCATCGCCGGCGTCTACGACTTCCTCGTCACCACCTTCCAGGTCTGGAGAGAGTACATCGACCTGCAGTTCGTGCCGGTCGTGAAGACGCTGGCGGAGAAAGCGAGAATCGCTACCAGCTTCGATGCGGTCACGTTCATCCTGGGCCTCGGCTACGTGATGGGCCTGCGGTCGTCGATGGTCCTCGTCGCCGGCGGCGTGCTCGCGAACTTCGTCCTCGTGCCCCTCATCTGGATGGTCGGCCAGCACCTTCCGGGGATGGCCGTCGCGCCGGGCGCCGTGCCGATCGCCGAGATGACCGCCAGCCAGATTTTCCGCGGCTACGTGCGCTTCATCGGCGTGGGTGCGATCGCCACGGCGGGTATCTTCGGCATCATCAAATCGCTTCGCATCGTCGCGGGCTCCTTCGGCATCGCCGTCAAGGCGTTTCGGGCGGGCAAGGGCGGCACCGAGGAGCGCACCGACCGCGACATCCCCGTGATGGCCATCCTCGTCGGCGTCGTCATGGCCGCGCTGGCGGTGGCCCTCTTCTTCGGCAGCCTGAAGCCGTCAATCAGCGTCCTGCTTCTGGGCCTCGCGCTGACGCTGGCCTTCGCGTTCTTCTTCGCGTCGGTGGCGGCCAACGCCATCGCCACGGTGGCGCGCAACCCGGTGTCGGGCATGACGATGCTGACGATCATCATTTCGTCGGTCGTCCTGCTGCGCTTCGGACTCGAGGGGCCGACCGGGATGTTCTTCGTGATGGCCATCGCCGGCATGGTGTGCACGGCGCTCTCCGTCTCGGGGCAGACGATTACGGATCTGAAGACCGGCTACTGGCTGGGCTCGACCCCGTCGGCGCAGCAGCGCGTGAAGTTCCTGGGCGTGGTGGCCGCCGCGGCGGCGGCCGGTCTGGCGATTGTCATGCTGGCCCAGACCTACCAGTTCGGCGAAGCGGCGGCGGGGGACATGCGGCCGGTGCTGGCGGCCCCGCAGGCGTCGATCATGCAGGCGCTCGTCGAGGGGTTCATGAGCCGGCAGCCGGTGGCGTACCTGCTGTTCGGATCGGGCGTGATGATTGCCGTGATGATCGAGATGCTGCGCGTGCCGGCGCTCGTGTTCGCGCTGGGGATGTACCTGCCCCTCGAGCTGAACCTGCCGGCGCTGGTCGGCGGCGTGATCGCGCACTACCTCGGCAGGCGCGCCGACGCGGCCGGCGAGCCCAGGGGCCGGCTCATGCGCGAGCGCGGCGTGATCATCGCGTCGGGGTTCATGGCCGGCGGCGCCCTCGGCGGCGTGCTCGGGGCGTCGCTGCGGCTGTTCCCGTGGTTCGCCGAGGACCTGGTGAAGACGCCCTTCTTCGACTACGACCCCGTGTCGCAGATCGTGTCGGCCGTGATGTTCGCCGGCGTGTGCGCATACCTGTGGTGGGATTCGACCAGGAAGGTGGAGTAGTGGCGAGCGATCAGTCTGGTGAGATCCGGCCCGCGCGGCCGCGGGCCCGGGTGCAGGCCACGATGCCGGACGGCCGGGTGTTCGAGGCACCGCTGGGCACGCCGGTCGGCGACGTGATCCGCGAAGCGTTCGGCGAGCGGCCGCAGCCTTTCATGGCCGCGATTGTGGACGGCCGGCTGCGTGAGTTGACCTACGCCCTCGCCGGCGACGCGACGCTGGCGCCGCTCGATGCGACCACGGCCGACGGCGTCCGCATCTACCGTCGCTCGCTGTCGTTGCTCATGCTCGTGGCGTTCGACGAGGTGTTCCCGGGCAGCGAGATTTTCATCGAGCACTCCGCGACGACCGCCGCCGGCTATTACTGCGAGGTGCGCGGGAGGAGCCAGTTCACCCCGGACGAACTGCAGGCCGTCGAGCGCCGCATGCGCGAGGTCGTGGCGGAAGACGCGCCCATCGTCCGGGAACGCGTCTCGCGCGATGAGGCGATCGCCGTCTACGAGTCGCGCGGGGAGGACGACAAGGCGCGTCTGCTCGCGCATCGGGATCGCGACTCGCTGACGCTCTACCGGCTCCGCGGCCGGCGCGATTACCTGCAGGGCTACATGGTGCCGTCAACCGGCTGCCTCGCCCATTTCGCGCTGCACGCGCTGCCGACCGGCTTCATGCTGCAGTTCCCGCACCAGCGCCGGCCCGGCAGGCTGGTGCCGCTGACGCCCTACCCGAAGCTGTTCGCGGTGTTCGAGCAGGCGGGCGACTGGCTCGACCGGCTCGGCATCCGCAGCGCGGGCGCGTTGAACGACGCGATTGCGGGCGACCGGATCCGCGGCGTGTCGCTGGTGGCCGAGGCGCTGCACGAAGCCGGCATCGCCCGGATCGCGAGCCGCATCGCCGACACCCGCGGCCAGATCCGCGTCGTGTTCATCGCCGGGCCGAGTTCCTCGGGGAAGACCACGTTTGCGAAGCGGCTGGCCGTGCAGTTGCTCGCCAACGGCATCCGGCCGATGCCCCTCGGCCTCGACGACTATTTCGTGGACCGCGACGTGACGCCCCGCGACGAGAAGGGCGAATACGACTACGAGACCATCCGCGCCCTCGATCTGGATCTTTTCGGCGAGCACCACCGTTCGCTCATCGGGGGACGGCCGACGGCGCTGCCGCATTACAACTTCCTGACGGGCCGCCGCGAGGCGGGGCCGACGGTGACACTCGGCCCCGACCACGTCGTCATCGTCGAGGGCATCCACGGCCTGAACCCGTTGCTCGCCCAGAGCCTGCCGGCCTCGTCCGTGTTCCGGGTCTACGTGTCGGCGCTCACCCAGTTGAACCTCGACCGGCACAACCGCGTGGCCACCTCGGACTGCCGCCTCCTCCGGCGCATCGTCCGCGACGCCGCCACGCGCGGCTACAGCGCGACGGCGACGCTGAGGCGATGGGATTCCGTCGTGCGGGGAGAGAAGCAGCACATTTTCGGATTCCAGGAGAACGCCGACGCCGTGTTCAACTCGGCCCTCGTCCACGAACTGGCCGTGCTGCGGCCGTTCGCCGAGCCGCTGCTGCTCCAGGTGCGCCCCGACGCGCCCGAGTTCGTCGAGTCGAACCGGCTCCTCTCGTTCCTGACGTGGTTCCGGTCCGCGCAGCCGGAGCACGTGCCCGACAACTCGATTCTCCGCGAGTTCATCGGCGGCTCGATCTTCGCGCGCCTGAAGCTCTAGCGGGGCGCGGGTGGCCGAGGCGCTTTCCCTCTGCCCGCAGGGAGGACAGGCGAAGGTCACCCGAGGACAGAGGGAAAAGCCTCGGACAGGACCCGCGCCCCGCTACACCTTCTCACGCTCGATCCAGGTCGTCGCGGCCGGTGCGCACGTTCCACGGCAGCAACTCGTACTGGCCGACGCCGGCCTTCCAGTACGGATCGCCGTCCCTGACCGCGTCCAGCGTGGCCTCGACCGCATCGTCGGGCACCCGCAGCAGCAGGGCGCCGCCGGAGCGGGGCTCGAGCGGGCCGGAGGCGACCAGCACGCCCCGGGCTTTGAGCTCCCCGAGATAAGCGCGATGCGCCGGGTGGTGGACGAGCACCTCTTCGAGCGGTCTCCGGTAGCGGATGATGGCGAGCGCGTACATGGAGCCTCCTGTGCGGGACCCATTGTGCGGCACGGACGGAGGCCGGGTCCAGCCGCGCGGCTGCTATAATCGCGGCCCGGTGCCCCTCGAGCCGGGAGGAACGATGACGAGATCGGCGTGCCGCGGGCTGATGATGACCGGCATTGTGACGGCGCTCGCCGCGGCCCTGGCCGCGCAGGCGCCCGCCGACTACGACCTTGTCATCCGAGGCGGGCGGGTGCTCGACGGCGCGGGCAACCCCTGGATGATCGCGGACGTGGCCGTGCGGCAGGACGCGATCGCGGCCATCGGCCCGAACCTGGCGGGCAAGGGGCAGCGCGAGATCGACGCCCGCGGCCTGGTCGTCTCCCCCGGGTTCATCGACACCCACACGCACGCCCGTCGCGGCATCTTCGAGGTGCCCACCGCCGACAACTACGTCCGGCAGGGCGTGACAACGGTGTTCGAGGGCCCCGACGGCGGGTCGCCGGTGCCGCTGAGGCCGTTTCTCGAGAAGATTGCCGCGCTCGGCATCTCCCCGAACTGGGGCATGTTCATCGGCCAGGGATCGGTGCGCGAGGCGGTGGTCGGCAGGGCCGACCGGAAGGCGACGCCCGACGAAATCGTGAAGATGAAGCAGCTGGTCCGAGAGGGCATGCTCGACGGCGCCTTCGGCTTGAGCACGGGCCTGTTCTACGTGCCGGGCATCTTCACGCCCACCGGCGAGGTGATCGCGCTTGCGGCCATCGCCGGCGAGATGGGCGGCATGCACGTGTCGCACATGCGGAACGAAGCGTCGGGCGTCATCGATGGCGTCAAGGAGACCATCGCGGTGGGAGAGCAGGGGCGCATGCCCACCCAGATCACCCACCACAAGATCATCGGCAGGCCCAACTGGGGCCGGAGCGTCGACACGCTGAAACTGGTTGCCGAGGCCCGGGCCCGCGGCGTCGACGTGACCATCGATCAGTATCCCTACACCGCGTCGAGCACGGGCATCAACGCGCTGCTCCCGCCGTGGGCGCTCGAGGGCCGGCAAGCGGACGTCGTCGCTCGCCTGCGCGATCCCGCTCAGCGCGGCAGGATCAAGGCGGCCATTGTCGAATCCCTGATGTACGACCGCGGGGGCGGTGATCCGAAGAACGTGCAGATCGCTTCCTGCGCCTGGGATCCGTCGCTGGCCGGCAAGAACCTCGCGGATATCACCCGCGCGCGCGGCGCCGACCCCACGCTGGAGCATGCCGCCGAAACCGCGATGTGGATCGTGGAGCAGGGCGGAGCGTCCGGCATCTTTCACGCCATCGACGAGGCGGACCTCGAACGCATCCTGAGGGACCCGCTCACGATGATTGCGTCCGACGGCGAAGTGCCGGTCTTTGGCCGTGCCTCGCCGCATCCGCGCAGCTACGGCACCTTCGCGCGCGTGCTCGGCCGGTACGTGCGGGAGCGGCAGGTCATCTCCCTTGCCGAGGCCGTCCGCAAGATGACGTCGTTCCCGGCCCAGCGGGTGGGCCTTCACGACCGGGGCGTGCTGCGCCCGGGCATGAAGGCCGACATCGCCGTCTGGGACGCGGCGTCGATTGCCGACACGGCAACGTTCGAGCGGCCGCACCAGTACGCCGTCGGTGTGCGCGCGGTCGTCGTCAACGGCCAGATCGTGTTCGAGAACGGCGCCATGACGCCGGCCCGGCCCGGCCGGGTGCTCTACGGCCCGGCGTACCGGCCGGCCCGCTGATTGCGGCTTCACGGGGAACCTTGCCATGAAACGGCGTTGCGCCTTGGTCGTCCTCATCGCCGCCGCGGCTGCCGCGACGGTGTCAACCTCGTCCGAACCCGTGCGCGCGACGCACGGCATGGTCGTCTCCCAGGAAGTCACCGCGTCGCAGATCGGCGTCGAGGTGCTCAAGGCGGGCGGGAGCGCCATCGACGCGGCCATCGCGACGGCTTTCGCGCTCGCCGTCGTGTACCCGACCGCCGGCAACATCGGCGGCGGAGGGTTCATCGTCTTTCGCCCGGCTGTGGGCGATCCGGTCGCGTACGACTTCCGGGAGATGGCGCCGGCGGCGGCCACGCCGGCGATGTTCCTGACCGACGGGAAGTACGATGCGGTCAAGCACCACGGCAGCCACCTGGCGGTCGGCGTGCCGGGGACCGTCGCCGGGCTCCATCTCGCATGGCGGGAACACGGGAAGCTGCCGTGGAAGCGCCTCGTCGAGCCCGCCATCGCGCTCGCCAGGGACGGGTTCCCGCTCACCGAGTCCTTCGCGTCGTCGCTCGCCCGGGTCCTGCCGTCGATGAAGGCCTACCCGGCGTCGGTGGCGCAGTTCTCGAAGAACGGCGTGCCGTACGAGCCCGGCGAGGTGTTCGCGCAGCCGGACCTCGCGCGCACGCTCGGCCGCGTCGCCGAAGCTGGCCCCGCGGGGTTCTACGAGGGAGAGACGGCGCGGCTCATCGAGCAGGAGATGGCGGCGAACGGCGGCTTGATCACCCGCGCGGACCTGAAGGCGTACAAGCCCGAGCGGAGGGTGCCCCTGCGCGGCACGTACCGCGATCACGAGATCCTCTCGATGCCGCCCATCAGTTCAGGTGGGACGGCGCTCATCCAGATGCTCAATGTGCTCGAGGGCTACGACCTTGCGGCGAACGGATGGGGATCGGCGGAGAACACGCACGTGACGGTCGAGGCCATGCGGCGGGCATACGCCGACCGCGCGCGCCATCTCGGCGACCCGGCCTTCAACCCGTCGATGCCGATCGGGCAGCTGATGTCGAAAGAGTACGCGGCGTCCCTCCGGGCCAGCATCCGGCGCGATCGCGCGTCGGTGTCGTCGCCCTCGTCGTTCGAGTGGCCCCCCGAGTCGGACCAGACGACGCACCTCTCGGTGGTCGACGCCGGCCGGAACGCCGTGGCCATGACGTATACGCTCGAAGCCGGCTACGGCTCCAGGATTGTCGTGCCCGGCGCGGGCTTCCTGCTGAACAACGAGATGGGCGACTTCAACGCCGGGCCCGGGCTGACCGACGCAACCGGGCTGATCGGCACGGCCCCGAACCTGGCGGCCCCGGGGAAGCGGATGCTGTCGAGCATGACGCCGACCATTGTCGCCAGGAACGGGACGCTGCTGATGGTGACCGGCGCCGAGGGCGGCCGCACGATCATCTCGACGGTCCTGCACACGATCCTCAACGTCGTCGACCACGGCATGAACGCGCAGGAGGCTGTCGACGCCGCCAGGTTCTACCACCAGTGGCTGCCCGACACGGTGAACCACGAGCGGAATGGGCTGTCGCCCGACACGCTGGCGATCCTCAGGACGCGCGGCCACGCGTTCAGGGCGATCGAGCGGCAGGGCAGCGCCGAGGTGATCGTCGTCGAGGCCCGCAGCGGCAAGCTCGCCGGTGGCGACGACCGCCGCAGCGCAAGCGGCGGCGCGGCGGGGTATTGATGGGGTCAGATCCGACTCTGACCCCAGGTTGGCCGGGGGTCAGAGTCGGATCTGACCCCGGTTCGAGACGGAGGCGGGATGGGATTCGACGTCGTCGGCGTCGGGGCGAGTTGCGTCGACCAGGTCTGCAGGCTGCCGGTGTTTCCCGAGGCCGGCGGGCCCCGCGCCAAGGTCCGGATGCAGGAGCAGACAAGGACGTGCGGCGGGCAGATCGCGACCGCCCTCGCCTCGTGCGCCAGCCTCGGCCTGCGCGCCGCCTACCTGGGGGCCGTCGGCGACGACGAAGACGGGCGCCGGATTCGCGGTGAACTCGCCGCGCGTGGCATCGACCTCGGGCATCTGGACGTCGGCGCGGCGCCGACCGCCACGGCGACCATCCTCCTCGACCCCACGGGTGATCGCATCGTCTTGTGGCACCGCGACCCGGCGCTGCGCTATCCGCCCGAGCGCCTGCCCGTCGGGGTCATCGCTGCCTCGCGCGTCCTCCACGTCGACGATGTCGACGTGCCGGCGGCGATCGAGGCGGCCAGGATTGCGCGGGCCCACGGCATCCCGGTCACGTGCGACATCGACCATGTGACGCCGGGCACGCGGGAGCTCCTGCAACTGGTCAGCCACCCCGTGTTCGCCGAGAGCGTGCCGCTGGAGCTGACCGGTGAGGCGAGCCCGGAACAGGCGCTCCGCGCGCTCCGGCGGACCCATCCCGGGACGCTGGTGGTGACCATCGGCGAGAAGGGGGCCATCGCGCTGGAGGGACGGGAACTCCTGGCGGCGCCGGGATTCCCGGTGCCGGTGGTCGACTCGACCGGTGCGGGCGACGTGTTCCGGGGCGGATACATCTTCGGCATCGTCCGGGGCTGGCCGCTCGAGCGCCAGCTCTGGTTCGCGAACGCGGCCGCGGCCGCGAGCTGCACCAAGGCCGGCGCGATGGGCGGCGTGCCGACGCTCGCCGAGGTCGAAGACCTCCTGGCCCGCAGGTCGTAAGAGAGCCCCTCGCCCCGCCTGCAGGCCGTGGCACGGCCCCGAGCATCGAGGGTAAAATGCGACGACATCAGGAGGTTCCATGAACATCGGAGTTCCACGCGAGCGGCGGGTCGACGAGCATCGCGTCGGACTGACGCCGGCGGCGGTCGAACTGTTCGTGTCGGCCGGCCACCCGTGCGTGGTGGAACGCGACGCCGGGCGCGGTGCGGGTTTCAGCGACGTGCAGTACGAGCGGGCCGGCGCCCGGGTGGTGTACTCCGGCGAAGAGGTGTACGGGCGGGCCGGACTGGTCGCCAAAGTGTCCAAGCCCACCGCGGAAGAGGCGGAATGGCTGCAGGAAGGGTCGGTCCTCATGGGCTTCCTGCACCTGTCGGCTGGGCGCCGCGACCGTGTCGAAGCGATGCTCGCGAAGAAGGTGACGGCGATCGCGTACGAGACCATCCAGCAGGATGACGGGTCGCTGCCGGTCCTGGCCGCGCTCAGCCACATGGCCGGCCTCATGGTGCCCCAGGTGGCGGGGACCCTGCTGCAAAGCGATCACGGCGGCAAGGGAATCCTGCTGTCGGGCGTGCCCGGCGTGCCGCCCGCCGAAGTGGTGATCCTCGGTGCAGGCACGTTCGGCATGGCGGCGGCCCGGTCGTTCCTCGGCCTGGGAGCCAGCGTCTACGTCCTCGACATGGACATCGGCCGGCTGCAGAGAATCGAGGCGCATCTCGGCATCGGCCGGCACATCGTGATGATGGTGGCGCACCCGACGAACATCCGGAAGGCCGTGGCCTTTGCCGACGTCCTGGTCGGCGCGATCCACGTGGCCGGGGCCCGGAGCCCCGTCGTGGTGACGCGCGAGATGGTGCGGTCGATGAAGCCCCGCTCGGTCGTGATGGACATCTCCATCGACCAGGGCGGGTGCATCGAGACCAGCCGGCCCACCACGCATCACTCGCCGACGTTCGTGGCCGAGAACGTCCTGCACTACTGCGTGCCGAACATGACGTCGGTCGTGGCCCGCTCGGCGACGCACGCCTTGACCAACGCGGCGTGGCCGTTCATCTCGGCGGTGGCCACCCACGGGTTCGACGCCGCGGCGGCCAGCGTGCCGGCGCTCCGGCGCGGCGTCGCGACCGATCAGGGGCGCGTCGTCAACCCGATGCTGGCAGCCAACCTGGGGCTGCCGGAGGTGAACTCGTGAGCTGGATGGACGTGTATCGCAAGCGGGTGACGACGGCCGAGGACGCGGTCAGCCATATCCGGTCGGGCCAGCGCGTGTACCTGTCCGGCAACTGCTCGGTGCCGCAGGTGGTGGTCGGGGCGCTCGTCGACCACGCGATGGGCCTGCAGGACGTCGAGTTGTGCCAGATCCTGACGTTCGGCAAAGCCGATTACGCCAAACCCGAACTCGCCGGGCACCTTCGCATCAACACGATGTTCCTCAGCGACACCCAGCGGGCCGCCGTGTACGAGGGGCGGGGCGACTTCACGCCGTGCTTCCTGTCGGAGGTGCCGCTGCTCTTCAAGAACGGCCACCTGCCGCTCGACGCTGCGCTCATCCACGTGAGCCCGCCGGACGAGCACGGGTTCTGTTCGTACGGAGTGGAGGTCAGCTCCACGAAGACGGCCGCGCAGTCCGCGAAGTTCGTGATCGCGGAAGTCAACCCGAGGATGCCGCGCACGCTCGGCGACGCCTTCATCCACGTCTCGAAAATCCACCACATCGTCGAAGTCGACTACCCGCTCCCGTCGGTGAGCATGGCCGGCACGTCGGAGCTGGCCCAGCGGATCGCGTCGCACGTGGCGGCGCTCATTCCGGACGGCGCCACCTTGCAGACCGGCATCGGCGCCATCCCCGACTCGGTCCTGAGGCTGCTGACCGACCGCAAGCACCTCGGCGTGCACACCGAGCTCTTCTCGGACGGCGTGATCGACCTGGTCGAGCGGGGCGTGGTCGACGGCGAGATGAAGACGCTGCACCCGGGCAAGATCATCGCAGGGTTCATGATCGGCACGCAGCGGCTCTACGATTTCGTCCACGACAACCCGATCATCGAGATGCACCCGACCGAGTACGTGAACGACCCGTTCATCGTGGCGCAGAACGACCGGATGGTGGCCATCAACTCGGCGATCGAAGTCGACCTGACCGGCCAGGTGTGCGCCGACAGCATCGGGCCGCGCATCTACAGCGGCGTCGGCGGGCAGGTGGACATGATCTACGGCGCGTCGCGGAGCAAGGGCGGCCTGCCCATCATCGCGCTCCCGTCGACAACCGTCGTGAAGGGCCGGAGTATCAGCAAGATCGTGGCGATGCTCAACCACGGCGCCGGCGTGGTCACGACCCGCAATCACGTGCACTACGTGGCCACGGAGTTCGGCGTCGCGCAGCTCTACGGCAAGACCATCCGCCAGCGCGCGCGCGCGCTCATCGACATCGCGGCGCCGGAGTTCAGGGAGGAGCTCGAGCAGAAGGCGATCGAGCTCAGGTACCTCTAGTCCCTGAACTCCATCGTCATGCCCGTCGTCAGGACGTGCAGCGTCACGTTCCGCGCCGCCGAGCGGGCGCCGGGCGGCCGCGGTTCGATCGTCGCGCGGCGGGCGTCGACGACGAAGACGGAACTCTCGCCGACCACCTCGAAGCGCGAGCCGGACACGATCGCCGCGGTCCGCTCGTCGATGCCGACGCCGATGAGCGCCGGGTGCTCGAGCACCAGGCTGATGAGGCGGCTCTGCCGCTGCCGCTTCAGGTGATGCTGATCGACGATCACCTCGGGCCACAGGCCCAGGCCCGGGCCGGTCTTGGTGGTCCCCACCGTGATGCTCTGGAGGTCCGCGTCCCCCGTCAGCATCACCGCCGAGAGCACCGCCGCGCCGGCGCTCGTGCCGCCCACGACCGCGCCGTCCCGGTACCGGCGCGCGACGACCTCGGGCACGCCGGTCCCCTCGAAGGCCTTCATGAGCGTGTTCTGGTCGCCGCCCGGGAACCAGATGAAGGCCGCCGACTCGGCAGCCTGGCGCGCCGCCGCCGGGTCGGTGAGCGGCATCCAGCGCACGTTGGTCGCGCCGGCCTTTCTCCACATCTCGGCGGCCACCTCGCCGGTGTCCGCAAGCTCGGACGCCTGGGGAAACACCACGATGGCCGCCGCCGGCCCGCCGGCGAGGTCAAGGGCGCGCTTCAGGACGACGTCCGGCACGCCTCCGCCGCCGACCACCACGAGATGGCCTCTCGGCGCGGGCTGGGCGGGCGCCGGGGCGGCCGGCGTCAGCAGGGCGGCGGCCAGCACCAGGGCGGGCGCGATCCGCTGTCCAATCATGGCTACCTCCTCGCGAAGCTGACAATCAGGCCGCCGATGCCCAGCGCCAGGAAGATGATCGACTGCACGAGCGTGCGGTACTGGATCGGGTCGGACGAGAACGCCAGGACGCTGAAGGCGACGCCCACGAGCAGCACGAGGACGTACACGCCGAGCATGACCAGCCTGGCCCTGCGCCGGGTGTCCGGCGTGTCGGCCGTGAACGCGCGGGCGAACAGGATCAGGCCGACCGCCGCCACCACGTCCAGCACGGCGAACATCAGCCAGAACATGCGCGTGGTCGCGAAGGCCTCCGGCGTGCCGACCACCGGCTTCAGCATGAGCGTGTAGAGGAACGCCCCGAGGTTGGAGCCCAGCAGCGACCCGAACACGCCGTACAGGAACGCGTAGCCCATGTAGACGGCCTTGCGGTCGGCCGGCGCCACGAGACCCACGAAGCTGTAGTACTTCGGGTGCGCCGTCATCTCGCCGATCGAAAACACCGCGATGCCGAGGACGAACACCCACGCGTTGTGCGACGAGGCCAGCAGCAGGAACCCGAGTCCGCCGATGAGCATGCCGGTCACCATGGTGGGCAGCGCCGGCTTCTCCTTGACGATGCGGCTGACGAGCACCTGCAGGAGGATGATCGTTCCCGCGTTGATGACCGTCACGTGCTCCGCGTCGAACGTGAACTCGGCGTTGATGCCGATGGCGTGAAGCAGGCCCGTGATGGCGGCGCTCACGGGCGCGCCGTCGACGAAGTCGCGCAGGTACCACAGCACCGAGCCGAAATTCTGGAAGTAGAGGATCCAGAAGCCCGAGTAGACCACGATCATCAGCATGAAGCGCGAGTCGCCCAGCACCTCGGCCGCCCCGAGGAGCACCTGCTTGAGCGTCTTCGTGCTCGCCGGGCGCGGCGGGTCGGTGTAGGCGAAAACCGTCGGCAACAGCATGAGCGCGCAGTAGAGCGACGAGGCCATGAACACGTACTGCCAGGAGAAGCCCTTCAGGTAGCTGACGACGAGCGGTGCCAGGAAGGCCCCGAGATTGATCATCCAGTAGTAGATGCCGAACCCGAAGGCGGAATTGCTGTCGTCGGTCGATCGCGCGATGGTGCCCGAGATAATGGGCTTGAACAGGCCCGAGCCGGTCGCCATCACCAGCAGGCCGAGGAAGACCATGGCGTAGGTCGACGCGAAGCCCGTCGCGAAGTAGCCGGCGGCCATGAACGAGAACGCCACCATAAGCATCCGGCGGTAGCCGTAGCGGTCCGCCAGCGCGCCGCCGAGGATCGGCAGCACGTAGGTCATCGCGTACACGATGCTCTGCAGGAACCCGACCGACTGCTCGGTGAACCCCAGGCCGCCCTCCGCGACGGCGCGCGTGAGGTAGACGGCCAGCACCGAGTTCATGCCGTAATAGGCCGCCCGCTCGAAGAGCTCCATGACGTTGGCGACCCAGAACGTGCGCGGGAACTTGCTGCGGGGCGTGGTCTCAGGCATGCACGGCTCCTTGCGCGGCGGGCGGGCCGCGGCTGAAGCCGGATTCTACCGCAGACGGTAGAATGGAGGCATCATGCCGTCACAAGACGTCGACCTGGCCGGCGCCCGCCTGAAGGCCGGGCGCGTCGGCATTCCCGCCGCCCGCCGCCACATCTTCCTCTGTTGCGACCAGACGACGCCCAAGTGCTGCGACCGCGAGCGCTCCATCGCCGCCTGGGAGTACCTTAAGCGCCGGCTGGGAGAACTCGGCCTCTCGGAGGCAGGGGGCGTGCTGCGGACGCGCGCGAACTGCCTCCGCGTATGCGAGTCGGGGCCGGTGGCCGTGGTGTATCCCGAAGGCGCCTGGTACGCCAACTGCGACCCGCCCGTGCTCGAGCGGATCATCCAGGAGCACCTCATCGCCGGCCGCGTCGTCGAGGACGCGCTCATTCTCGCGCGCCCGCTGGGCTGATCTACAATCCGATCAGGCATGGAATCGACACTGCTCGCGAAGGTCTGGGACCTCCACACGGTGCGGCGCCTGCCCTCCGGGCAGACGCAGCTCCTGATCGGCCTGCACCTGGTGCACGAGGTCACCAGCCCCCAGGCCTTCGACATGCTCCGCCTGCGCGGCCAGCGCGTCGCCTTTCCGGATCGCACCGTCGCCACGGTCGACCACATCGTGCCCACCGACGGCCAGCCCCGCCCCTTCGCTGACCCGATGGCGGAGCAGATGATGGCGGCCCTCGAGCGCAACTGCCGCGAGTTCGGCGTGCCGCTTTTCGGGCTGGACAGCGGCGACCAGGGCATCGTCCATGTGATCGGCCCTGAACTCGGCCTCACCCAGCCGGGGATGACCATCGCCTGCGGCGACAGCCATACCTCCACGCACGGGGCCTTCGGGGCCGTGGCCTTCGGCATCGGCACCTCGCAGGTCCGCGACGTCCTGGCGTCGCAGTGCCTCGCCATGGAGCCGCTGAAGGTCCGTCGCGTCGCCATCGGCGGCGCGCTCGCGCCGGGCGTCTACGCCAAGGACGTCATCCTCGCCGTCATCCGGACGCTTGGCGTGCAGGGAGGCGCCGGCTTCGCCTACGAGTACGCCGGGCCCGTCGTCGAGCGCATGACGATGGACGAGCGGATGACGCTGTGCAACATGTCGATCGAAGGCGGCGCGCGGGCCGGCTACGTCAACCCGGACGACACCACGATCGCGTACCTGCGCGGGCGCCGGTTCGCGCCGTCCGGCGGCGCGTTCGACCGGGCTGCCGCGTGGTGGAGGTCGCTCGCGTCGGATCCCGGCGCGGCCTACGACGACGAAGTCCGCCTCGACGGGGCGGCGCTCGGCCCGATGGTGACCTGGGGCACCAACCCGGGGCAGTCCGTTGACGTCGACGGGCGCGTGCCGGGGCCCTCCGAGGTCGCGGAGACGGAGCGGGTCGCCCTGACCGACGCTCTGGCGTACATGGGGCTCGAGCCCGGAAGCCGGATTGCCGGCACGAAGGTGGACGTGGCGTTCATCGGCTCATGCACGAACGGCCGGCTCTCGGACCTGCGCGAGGCGGCGCGAATCGTGCGGGGCCGGCACGTCGCGGCGCACGTCCGCGGCCTGGTCGTGCCCGGGTCGAAACGAGTCCGGGAGGCCGCCGAACGCGAGGGGCTGCACGAGGTGTTCAGCGACGCCGGGTTCGAGTGGCGGCAGGCGGGCTGCTCAATGTGCCTGGCGATGAACCCGGACCGGCTCGAGGGCCGCGAGCTGTGCGCGTCTTCGTCGAACCGTAACTTCAAGGGCCGGCAGGGCAGCCCGACCGGCCGCACCCTGCTGATGAGCCCCGCGATGGTGGCCGCCGCGGCGATCGCGGGCGAAGTGACCGACGTGCGGCGCCTGCTGCCGGCGGCGGAGGCGTCATGACGACGTCGGGCAGGGCCGTCGTGCTGCGCGGCGACGACATCGACACCGACCGGATCATGCCGGCGCGCTTCCTGCGGGCCGTGAGTTTCGACGGCCTCGAGGCGCACGTGTTCGAGGACGACCGCCGGGCCGCCGTGGCCGCCGGCGCGCGCCATCCGTTCGACGACCCGGCGCGCGCGGGTGCGCGCGTCCTGCTCGTCAACCGCAACTTCGGGTGCGGATCGTCCCGGGAGCACGCGCCGCAGGCGCTGGCCCGCTGGGGCATCGCCGCCGTCGTCGGCGAGTCGTTCGCCGAGATCTTCTTCAGCAACGCCGCCGCGCTCGGGGTGCCCTGCGTGACGGCGCGGCCGGAGGAGGTCGAGGCCCTGATGTCGCTCGCCGAGCGGGAGCCGACCGCCATCGTGTCCGTGGACCTCGAGCGGATGCTGGTGGAGAGCGGCGGCATCGTGGCCGCCTGCGCCATGCCGGCCGCGGCCCGCAGCACCTTCCTCGCCGGCACATGGGACGCGACGGCCCTCCTCACGGCCGACTTCGACGCCGTGCGGGCGGCGGCTGCCCGCCTCCCTTACCTCGCCGGCTTCCCTCCCGCCCCAGCCCCCCCTTATTAGGGGATGACGTCGGCGGCCAGTTCCTGAACGATGCGCAGGAACTCGTGGGCGGCATGGGAGTGCACGCCGGTTCTGCGGTAGACGAGGCGGAGCCGGCGCTTGAGGTGGAGCTCCGGCACGTTGACCGCCACCAGCTCGCGGCGCGCCAGTTCGGCGGTGGCGCACCGGCGGGGCAGAATGGCGACGCCCAGGCCCATGCCGACCGCGCGCTTGATGGCATCCAGGCTCGGCAGCGACAGGCGGATGTTCAGCGTCTCCTGGCGCTGCTCGTAGATCCGCAGGACGCGTTCGCGGGCCGGCGACGACTCGTTGTGCGCCACGACGGGCTGCCGTCCCACCTCGTCCATGTGCACGAGCCTCCGCCTGGCGAAGGGATGCGCCGGGGGCACGAGCAGGACGAGGTCGTCGGCATCGACGACCACCGAGCCGAGGCCGCGTTCGGCCGGCAGGAAGGTGAGGATGCCGAAGTCGAGGCTGCCCGTGGCCACCTCGGCGCCAATCCGGCGGGCGTGGACGCGCCGCACGTCGACGTGCACGCCCGGGTGGCGTTCGTGGAACCCGGCGATGAGCGGCAGCAGGCTGTGGACGGTGCCGTCGTTGGCGCCGACGAGCACGCGGCCGCGCTGGAGGTCGGCCAGCTCGCGGACGGCCGTCTCGGCCTCGCCCGCGAGCCGCATCAGGCGCTCGGCGTAGTCCTGCAGGACGCGACCGGCCTCGGTCAGGCGGCCGCCCTTCGTCGAGCGGTCCACGAGCCGCTCGCCGAGGCCGTCCTCCAGGCGGCGGAGGGCCTGGCTCACCGCCGACTGGGTCCGGTGCAGGCGGTGCGCGGCCTTCGAGAAGCTCCGCTCGGAGGCCACCGCCAGGAAGACTTCGAGTTCGGGGATGTTCATCGATTAGCCATCCTTATGAAATCTTAAAGATTATAATCTTGCCGAACGCTCCGGCGCCATCGTACAAGTAGGGGCATGGAGGCCCCCATGGAACGCGACCGCGTGACGGTGTTCGACACGACGCTGCGCGACGGCGAGCAGGCGCCGGGATTCTCGATGCGGATCCACGAGAAGGTCCGCCTGGCCCGGCAGCTCGACGCCCTCGGCGTCGACATCATCGAGGCCGGGTTTCCCATCGCGTCCGAGGCCGACGCCGAGGCGGTGAAGGCCGTCGCGGCCGCCGTGCGGCGGCCCGTCATCGCCGGCCTGGCCCGCGCGTGCGCCGGCGACATCGACAGGGCCGGCACGGCCCTGCGGGGGGCGGCGCGGCCGCGCATCCACACCTTCATCGCCACCTCCGACCTGCACCTCGAGCGCAAGCTCAACATGACGCGCGAGGCCTGCCTCGCCGCCGCCACCGCGGCCGTGACGCAGGCTCGGCGCTACACCGACGATGTGCAGTTCTCGGCCGAGGACGCGACGCGCAGCGACGCCGACTTCCTGTGCCGCGTCGTCGAGGCGGTCATCGCCGCCGGCGCCGCAACCGTGAACCTGCCGGACACGGTCGGCTACTCGACCCCCGACGAGATCGCGGAGTTCTTCACGGGCGTCATCGGCCGCGTGCCGAACGCCGGCAGGGCCGTCTTCAGCACGCACTGCCACAACGATCTGGGCCTCACCGTGGCGAACTCGCTCGCCGCCGTCGGCGCCGGCGTGCGCCAGGTGGAGTGCACGATCAACGGCATCGGCGAGCGCGCCGGCAACGCGTCGCTCGAAGAGGTGGCGATGGTGCTGCGCGTCAGGCCGGACCGCCATCCCTACGAGACCGGCCTCAACACCCGCGCCATCTACGCCACCAGCCAGCTGCTGACGGCGCTGACCGGCCAGCAGGTCCAGTCCAACAAGGCCATCGTCGGCCGCAACGCATTCGCGCACGAGGCGGGCATCCACCAGGACGGCATTCTGAAGGACCGCCGGACATACGAAATCATGCGTCCGGAAGACGTCGGCGTGCCGTCGACCACGCTCGTGCTCGGGAAACACTCCGGCCGGCATGCCGTCCAGAAGCGGTGCGAGCAACTGGGCGTCGCACTGACGCGGTTCGAGGTCGACCGCGTTTACCGCCGCATGGTCAGCTTCGCGGATGCGCACAAACAGGTGAGCGACGCCCACCTGAAAACGATCATCGACGAGGTGAAAGCCGGCGAAGCGGCCGGGGCCGTCGCCGGGCCGACGCCGCCTGCCCGGATCGGGCGGGACCTCCGCGGGACCGTGACGGAGCCGGGCTACGGGCACGGCGTGTAGAGAAGGGATCCGGGACTCGGGACTTCCGCCTGCGCCGAGCGGCCTGCCGGCCGGCTCCGGCGAGACAGGCGCGATTCGGGATTCCAATTGGAGATCGAGGCTTCCGCCTCGACGACTAGCGAGAGGCCAAAAGGCGTGCAGAAGCGGATAGTCATCTTGCCCGGAGACGGGATTGGCCCCGAAGTAGTCGATGCCGCGGTGTCGGTCCTGGCGGTGGTCGCTGCTCGAGGCGGGCATCGGTTCGAGTTTACGCCGGCCAAAATCGGCGGCGCAGCGCTGCGCCTGACAGGCACGTCGCTTCCCCAAGCCACGCTCGATGCGTGCCGCGGTGCGGACGCGGTCCTGCTGGGCGCGATCGGCGACCCGGCCTTCGACTCGGCGCCGCCCGAACAGCGGCCCGAGTTCGCCGCGCTCCTGACCCTGCGCAAGGCGCTCGAGGTGTTTGCCAACCTTCGCCCGGCGAAGCTCTGGCCGGCCCTCGAGGACGCGGGTCCGCTCAAGCGTGAGCGCGTCAGGGGCACGGACCTCTGTTTCGTCCGCGAGTTGACCGGAGGGCTGTACTACGGCGAGCCGCGCGGCATCGACGCCGGCGCCGGCGAGGCGGTCAACACGCTCCGTTACTCTCGGGCCGAGGTGGTTCGCGTGGCCGAGGTGGCCTTCAGCCTGGCCCGGCAGCGGCGCTGTCTCGTGACGTCGGTGGACAAGGCCAACGTCCTCGAAACCTCGCAGCTCTGGCGCGCGGTAGTCTCGGAGGTGGCCACCCGTTATCAGGGCGTGCGGCTCGAGCACATGTACGTCGATGCGTGCGCGATGGCCATCGCGCTCGACCCGCGCCGCTTCGACGTCGTGCTGACCGAAAACCTTTTTGGCGACATCCTCTCGGACGAGGCGGGTGCTGTGGTCGGTTCGCTCGGTCTGCTGCCGTCCGCCAGCCTGGGCCAGGGCGTCGGCCTCTACGAGCCCGTCCATGGCTCGGCGCCGCCCCTGGCGGGGAAAGACGTCGCCAACCCGATCGGCGCCATCCTGTCGGCGGCGATGATGCTCCGCCACAGTTTCGGCCTGATGAACGAGGCCAGCGACATCGAGGCCGCGGTCGGCCAGGTGCTCACCGCAGGCGGCCGGACGCGGGACCTCGTAGCCGACGAGGCGGAGCCCCATCTGACCTGTTCAGCCATGGCCAGGCGAATCGCCGAGGCTGTCGAGGCGGCGCCGCAACCCGTCGCACCAACCGTCCCTCTAGAAGCCCCGATCTTCGCGGCGACGGCCGGTTAGCGCAAACGATCGCATCGAGAGCGTGCCGTACCGGAACCCATCGTAGATGTCATACACAACATCGCCGGGCAAGGCGGTTCCTACTGTGAACAGCAGCGGGTCGAAATGCTCCGTCGTGGGCACAGCTGCAACTGCGTGCGGCGCGAGCCGGGGATAGGATTCGAGGGCCTCGGCGTCGAGCGCGGCGACTTTCTCCCACACCCACCCGTCGAATTCCGCCGCCCACGGCTCGGGGAACGGAGTGTCCATGTCCGGCTGCAGCCGCCCGAGGTTGTGCACGATGCCGCCGGTGGCGACGAGGAGGATGTGCTCCGAGCGTAGCGGCGCAAGCGCCCGGCCCATGGCCAGCATCTTCGCGGGCGTGGACGGCAGGGGCAGTGACACCTGGATGACCGGGACCGTCGCCTCGGGAAACGCGAGGCTCAGCGGCACCCACACGCCGTGGTCGAGGCCCCGGTCGGGGTCCAGCCGCGCTTCCATTCCGGCCCGTTCGAGCATCACCGCCACCATCTGTGCCACGGCGCGGTCGCCCGGGCACGGGTACGCGATCTCGTACAGCCAGCCGGGGAAACCCGCGAAGTCGTAGACGAGGGTCGGTTTCGGGTTGCTCGTGACGCGAAGAAACCCCGGCGTCTGCCAGTGCGCCGACACCACCACGATGGCGCGCAGTTTGTGCTGGCGTGACGTGAACTTGCAGACGGCGCCGGCCCATTCCTTGTCGAGCACGGACATCGGCGACCCGTGCGCGAGAAACAGGCTTGGCACTCGGCGGACGCGCGACGAGCGGCGGTCGACGAGCGGCTGAGAGGGCGGTGGATGGTTCGTCATGGCCGGAGGTGGGGCGATTATACCGCGCCGGGGATATTCACCGCTCTCACCGGGCGGGCTCCTGGGCGATGCCCATCGGCAGGATGGGGCCCAGCGTGTCGCGGTGCGTCGAGATCAGCGTGCGCATGTAGGGGCCGATAGCGTCCGGGCTGGGGAAGCCGGCCTTCTTCGCGGCGGCGACGCTGGCCTCTGTGGGAATCGTCTCGTGTTCGGCATAGTGCCGCCAGTCGCGGTACACGCCGAGCGTGATCACGTCCCACGCCGCGCCCTGGTCGTGGACGAAGATCAAGGTGCCGCCGCGCCCGCGCTCGCGGTTGAACACGTTTTCCATCTGACGCTCTTTGATCAGTTCGTCACGCTTGCCCGCCAGCGCCAGCAGCATCTCGAAGTGCGCGAGCCCCATGCCCCGGACGTGCTCGCGGAACACATCCAGCGGCGGACCGGCGGCATAGAGGTCTTCGTGCCAGGCGACCATCGAATAGAAGCGCCTGGCGAATTCCGCGTTCGGCACACCCGACGCGTCGCCGGCCGCCTGCCGCTTCGCCACGCGTTCCTGACTGTAGTACTCGGTGAAGCTGCCGCTCGGGTAGATGATGCAGAGGTCCCAGTGATCGCCCTGTGAGTGCCGTACGATGAGGGGCAGTTCGTCGCCGCCCGCCACGACGACGGGCATCCGCGACCGGTACAGCTCGATGAGGTCGACCAGCTTCCCCGGCGCGGCCTGAACAATCACCAACCGGTACAGGTAATCACCGGTGTCCTGGATCGGGGCGCCGCTCTGGCCGGACGCAACGGGCGCCGCCACCGACGTGGCGAACAACACGGCCAGCGTGAGTGGGACGAACCGTTTGACGGACATGGTCAGTGACTCCTTGCGACACTGTCCCTATTTGTTGGCGAGCTCGACTGTGGACAGGAAGACGATCCTCGCAAGGTCTTCCATGATCTCCGGCGTCAGGATCTCCCAGCGGTCCTTCGTCGTGTGGTAACTCGCGTAGGGCAGCGGCGGCGCGCCCGACGTCCCAATGGAGACCGTCGGGATGTTCGCCCACAGGAAGTGCGCCGCGTCCTGCCTCGGCCTCGCCAGGTTCGCGTTCTGGCTGGCGCTCATCGGGCGGTGAACGAACCGCGCGTTCACCTTCTCCATCACCTCGAGGATCTGCGGGTAGTTCCGGCCGGATCCAACGCCAATCCGCTCGCCGCGCCCGACGCTCTCGAGGTTGATGAACGCCGTCACCTTCGCGTTCGGGACGAATGGGTGGGCCACGTAGTACTCCGACCCCTTCACGCCCTGCTCTTCGGCGCCGAACAGGATGATGACCACGGACCGCTTGAGCGGCACCGCGGCCTTCGAAATCGCCTGCGCCACCGCGAGCGCCACGGCCGCGCCCGACGCGTTGTCGTGGGCGCCTGGCATCAGCAGGGGGTTCAGTCCCAGGTGATCGAGGTGGCCGCCGACGATGATCGCTTCCTGCTTCAGGACGGGGTCCGACCCCTCGACCCATGCGATCACGTTCGATCCGACACCCTCCGCATGGTGCTCCGTCACGTTCTTCATCGTCATCCGCTTGCCCAGCGGCATCGACGCCGGAGTGAGCGACTTCCGGATCTGGGCGACAAGCTCGCTGTGCTTCCTGCCGGTGCCCGCGAACAGGTCGTCCATCACCGCCCGGCTCACGGCGGCCCACTGAAGCCCCTTGATGAACGGCGCGTTGGGATTGACGATGAAGTAGTCGTAGACCACGCCGATGGCGCCGTGGGCGGCGGCGTTCTTCATCTTGTAGTCGTGGAAGGAATACGCGCGCCACTTCTTGAAGAGCTCGGCGTCGGGCTCGGGACCCATCGGCGCCTCGGGCTCGAACGCCACGAACTTACCCTTCACGTCGATGCCCTTGTAGTCGTCGTAGCCGAGTTCCGGCGCGGTGATGCCGTAGCCCACGTAGACAACCTCGGCCGTCGCACTCAGCGAGTCGGACGTCGAGCCCGGGAAGTACTCGTCCTCGAAGACGTAGCTCTTGACGATCTCGCCGCCGCCGGGCGCCGGGACGTGCAACTTCAGCTCGGCGCCAGGGCGCACCAGCGTGTACGGATTGGGGAACTTCTGGAAGAACGTGCCGGCGTCGCCAGCCGGCTTGAAGTTCCAGTCGTTCAGCAGGCCGGCCGTCCACGCCGCCACCGCGTCGTAGCTCGGCGTGC
>JAWOGY010000168.1:0-5976 GCA_046496425.1 Vicinamibacterales bacterium | reverse complement strand
ACCACGCTCTACGCCATCGCTCACCGGGCCATGCTCGAGCGCGGCCTGGAACCGGACTTCCCGCCTGCGGCGCAGCGGGAAGCGGCGGCCGGTCGCGCCCGCGGGCCCGCTCATGGCCGCCGCTTCCCGCTGCGCCGCAGGCGGGAAGTCCGGTTCCAGGCCGCGCTCGAGCATGGCCCGGTGAGCGATGGCGTAGAGCGTGGTCCGGTCGGTGCGGCTGACCCGGCGTCCGTCCGAGGCGTTGCCGCGCGCCTCCGCAGGTCCGTGATCCGTTCTGTCCATGGGTCTCTGCTCTTTCCCCCGCGGCCGAGGGCGTGTGTTCGACACGCCCGGACGTCACTATGAGCCGGTGGGCGCAGGTTGTGCTGTACCGAAGCGAACACCTGGGGACGGGGCGCGCACACCGCCGGCGGTGAGGTCCGGCGGGGTGCGGCCTGTCTGCAGGCGCAGGAGGCAGACGGTGTGCATTACTGAACAGCCCCGTCCGGCCGCGGCCAGCGATACTCAGGGTCGGGAGGAACGACATCATGCGTGTCATTGCCCGATTCCTGGCGATTGCTCTCGGCCTCGCTCTCACGGTCACCGGATGCGCGGCGCCGCCTGCCGCGGAGGTGGATGCTGCCAAGGCCGCCGTCGACACGGCGGTCACCAACGGCGCGGATCAGTATGCCGCCGAGTCGCTGAAAGCGGCCCAGGATGCCCGGGCCGCCCTTGACGCCGAACTGGCAGGCCAGGACGCCAACTGGTTCAAGTCGTACGACAAGGCCAAGGAACTCGCAGCCGCTGCCAAGGCGGCCGGAGACAAGGCCGCGGCCGATGCCCTGGCCGCCAAGCAGCAGGCTGACGCCGCCGCCGCCAAAGAGATTGCCGCTGCCGAGGCCCGGGAGAAGGCCAAGGCGGCCGCGGTCCGCGTCGGGGGCAAGATCAAGGCGCCGATCAAGATGAACGACGTCGCACCGGTGTACCCGGCGATTGCGCAAAACGCAGGCGTCACCGGGGTGGTCGTCGTCGAGGCGACCATCGGGCCCGACGGCAAGGTCATCGACGCGAAGGTCCTGCGCTCGGTCCCGCTGCTCGATCAGGCCGCACTCGACGCCGTACGCCAGTGGGAGTACGCGCCGACGCTGTTGAACGGGGTGCCCGTGCCGGTGGTCATGACCGTCACGATCAACTTCAAGCGATAACGGTGGATTTCGCCGGCCATCGCGCCCCCTGGGCTCCTTGGGGGAATCGTGCACCTCGAAAGCGGTCCGTGCACGTGCGCTCGCGTACGCGTCTATAATCCCCACGGATTCGGGGCCACATCAGCAAGGAGACAGACCATGCGTGCGACAGTCAGATTGGGGGCGATCGCCCTCGCACTCGCGATTGCGGCGGCAGGTTGCGGGGCGCCGCCCACTGCGGACGTCGATGCCGCCAGGGGCGCCGTCGACAAGGCCGTGACCGACGGCGCGGGTCAGTATGCCGCCGACGCGATCAAGGCTGCCCAGGACGCCCGGGCTGCGCTCGACGCCGAACTGGCCGCCCAGGACGCCAAGTGGTTCAAGTCGTACGACACGGCAAAGGAACTCGCGGCCGCGGCGAAGGCGGCGGGCGACAAGGCGTCGGCCGATGCCCTCGCAGCGAAGGCCGAAGCTGACGCGATCGCGGCCAAGGAGAAGGCCGAAGCCGAGGCCCGGGAGCAGGAGAAGGCGGCGGCGGTCCGCGTCGGGGGGAAGGTGAGACCGCCGACAAAGGTCAAGGACGTCAAGCCGGTATACCCCGAGGCTGCAAAGTCGGCCAAGGTCGCCGGGGTGGTCATCGTCGAGGCGACGATTGGAGCCACCGGGAAGGTCGTCGACGCCAAGGTTCTGCGCTCGGTGCCGATGCTCGACGAGGCCGCGCTCGACGCCGTGAAACAGTGGGAGTTCACGCCGACGCTGCTGAATGGCAAGCCCGTACCCGTCGTGATGACCGTCACGATCAAGTTCGCGCTGGAGTAGGGGCGGTTTCACAACCTGCGTACGGCGGCCTGATGAAGCCGCGCGAACGGGTTGTGAAACCACTTGTCGGCGCAGGCGCGGCAGGCGGACGGCAAACCGTGTCGTCCTCCTGCCGCCTGTTCCGAAGACGCGTCACACCGGGGTGTAACGAAGGCTGGTGCGTCTGCCCATCTGTTCGGCGCCCCAGCGCAGCATCCGCTCCGTCGTCGCCCACCCCACGCACGGATCGGTGATCGACACTCCATAGCGCAGCTCGCCCGAGGTTGTCGGAAACGGCTGGCTGCCCTCTTCCAGGTAGCTCTCGACCATTAAGCCGATGAGGAGCCGCGTCCCTGTCCAGCAGCAGACCCCGCGCGATATGCAGGCCCTCCTCGACCTCGTCGGATCGTGGATGGAACACGGGCCGCCGACGACGAGCAGCCGGAGATCGTCCTGCTGGAGGATTCGCAGGACAGCGGCCCGACCGGCCACCACTGTCTGGGCGGCCGCGGCCTCGAGCGGCAGCGCCTCGCAGACCGCGATCGATGGCCGGATCGGCTCCAGCGCTCGGACGTGCAGGTTCTTCGTGGTCCGCTTGAGGCAATACCGACCGCCAGAATACCAGTACGCGCGCACTCTGCGTCGCGCCCGAGCTGCGGATGTCGCGGCCGGGCCGCTCTCACGTAAACTGGAGGCT
This sequence comes from Vicinamibacterales bacterium, assembly GCA_046496425.1. GTDB lineage: Bacteria > Acidobacteriota > Vicinamibacteria > Vicinamibacterales > JAKQTR01 > JAKQTR01. The sequence goes on along the minus strand of JAWOGY010000168.1, from coordinate 3,318 downwards.
CGAGGAGCGCGGCAGGCCGGAACCGGAGGCAGCGATGAAACAACTCATGAAGGCGACGGCGGCGGTGGTGGTTGGCGTTGCCGTGCTCGTCACCACGGGCCTGTCCGCCGGCGCCTTCGACAAGGCAGAATACGCCGCCAGGCGCAGCCGGCTGATGGAAAAGATCGGGGACGGCGCTGCCGTGTTCCTGGGCGCGCCGATGCCGTCGAGCGACAACGACTTTCGCCAGGGACACGACTTCTTCTACCTGACCGGCGTCGAGATTCCCGATGCGTTCCTCGTCGTCGACGGCATGAGGAAGGAGAGCGTCCTGTTCTTCACCATGAGCGAGTCCGCGGCGGATGGCGAGGCCATCCCGCTCGATCTCATCCGCAAGCCGGCCGACTACACCGGGATCGAACGTGTGCTGGCGGCCGACCAGTTCAGCGCGCAGCTCGCGGGCCTCGCCAACCGCGGCCGGCCCCTCTACACGATGTTCAAGCCGGAGGAGCTGGGCCGCGAGAACAGCAACGAGAAGTTCAACGCGCTGCAGAAGTCGATGACGCTCAGTCCCTGGGACGGGCGGTTGACGCGCGAGCTCCAGTTCGTCCGGCAGCTGCGGGAACGGTTCCCGCAGACCGACGTGCGGGACAGTTCCCTGCTGGTGTGGGACCTCCGGAAGCTGAAATCGCCGGCCGAGCTGGCGATCATGCGCCAGGCGGCCCGCCTGGGCGTCCAGGCCCACAACGCCCTCATCGCGTCGACGCGGCCGGGGGTCGCCGAGCGGGCGCTGGCCGCCGTGTTCGAGTTCTTCTGCAAGAAGGACGGGGCGCAGGATCTCGCCTACGACACGATCATCATGTCCGGCAAGAACCACGCGTACGGGCACTATCACCAGTACGACCGGGTGCTGAACGACGGCGACTTCGTCATCCTCGACGCCGCGCCCGACTACGGGAACTACCACGTCGACATCTCGACCTCGTTCCCCGCGTCCGGGCGGTTCTCGCCGCGCCAGAAGGAACTCTACGACGTGGCGCTCGGCGTGCACGACGTGTGCATCGAAAGCTACCGCCCCGGCACGACATTCCGCGAGATAGGCCAGAGAGTCGACAGCCACCTCAAGGCGAAGGGCCTCAGCCAGTACGCGCAGGACTTCCGCGGCATCGTCAGACTCGGCGGGTACAACCACTCGATCGGCCTGGCCACGCACGACGTGATGGGCACGTTCGCGGGGCCCGATGAGGTGCTGAAACCCGGGTTCGTGTTCGCGTGCGATATCCAGCTGTTCAGGCTCGACGAGCAGATCGGCATCCGTATCGAGGACACCGTGGCCATCACCGAGACCGGGCACGAGGTGCTCTCGCTCGGCGTGCCGCGCACCGTGGCGGAGATCGAGGCGCTGATGAGCAAGGATGGGGTCCTGCAGCTCCTCAGGAAGAGCGGCAGGTGAGCGGCATCCGGCAGGGAGCAGAGACGAGATGAACACGATCCTCCGCCTCGTACCACGCGTCGCCGTCATTGTCCTCGCCTGCGCCGCCGGCTTTAGCGGCGCCGCCGCTCAGCAGGTGGACTGGTCGAAGAAGGCGCTGCAATCGGAGCGAAGCCGCGCGTACGACGCCCTCCACTACCGCATTGCCATTACGCTGAATCTCGAAGAGAAATCGTTCGCCGGCGAGACGACGGTGACGCTGACCTCCCTTCGTGACGGCCTCGAGACGGTGGTGCTCGATGCCGAAGAGTTCACCGTCACCAAGGTGGTGACCGAGTGGGGCGAGCCGCTCGAGTTCTCGCAATCGGAGAAGGAGCTGTCGGTGCGCATGCGGAGGCCGCTGATGCGCGGCGAGACCCGGTCGTTCACGTGCACGTACCGCGGCAGGGACCCCAGGCAGGGGCTGCGGTTCGTCGCCGAGACCGCCGACAATCCCGCGCTCGTGTTCTCGGATTCGTGGCCCAATCGCGTCCACCACTGGTTCCCGTGCTTCGACTACCCGAACGACAAGGTGACCAACGAGATTGTGGCGACCGTCAGCGCGACGCTGAAGGTGGGCGCCAACGGCAGGCTCGTGTCAGTGGCAGAAGACAAGGCGGCCGGCACGGTCACCTATCACTGGTCACAGGACCTGCCGCACTCCACGTATCTCATCTTTCTCGCGGCCGCCCCTTACGTCGTCGTGCCCGACGCGCACGGCACGCTGCCGGTGAACTACTGGGTGTATCCGAAGGACGCGGCGAAGGCCGTCCCCACCTACGGCAAGACGCCGAAGATGATGGAGTTCTTCAACCGGACTTTCGGCTACGACTACCCGTGGCAGAAATACGACCAGATCTCGGTGCCGTCCGGCGGCGGTGCGGAGAGCACCTCGGCCACCGCCATGACGCACCGGATCATGGTCGACGAGAAGAACGAGCCGGAGTTCTCCGCCATCGGCATCGTGTCGCACGAACTGGCCCATCAGTGGTGGGGGAATCTGATTACGCTGCGGAGCTGGGCGCACACGTGGCTCAACGAGAGCTTCGCCACCTACTCGGACTACCTGTATTTCCGCCACGACCGGGGTGACGATGAAGGCGCCCTCAATCTGCAGGGCAAATTGAACGCGTACCTCCGCGAGACGAAGACCCGCTACATTCGCCCGATCGTGTCGGATCGCTACGATCAGCCCGGCGACATGTTCGACTCGCACACCTATCCGAAGGGAGCGCTGGTGCTTCACATGCTGCGCCAGCAGCTCGGAGAGGAAGCGTTCTTCGACACGCTGAAGCACTTCCTGCATCGCTACGCCTTCGAGCCGGTCGACACCGGCGACTTCATCCGATCGGTGAAGACGGTGACCGGGCAGAACCTCGACTGGTTCTTCGACCAGTGGCTGTTCAAGCCGGGCCACCCGGTGTTCGACGTCCGCAGCGAGTGGAATCAGGCGCGCAAGGTCGTCGTCCTCCGGGTGTCGCAGGTGCAGGACGTCACCCGAGGTATTCCCATCTTCCGCGTCCCCCTCTCCGTAACCATTGTCAATGCCGCGGGGCGCTCGACCAGCCAGGTGTGGATTCGCGAGCGCGAGGAGACCCTCGAGTTCCCGTCGGAGACCAAGCCCCTGCTCGTGAGGTTCGACCCGGACAATGTCCTGCTGAAGGAGATCACCTTTCCGAAGCAGCGGGACGAACTCCTCTACCAGTTGAGCCATGACGATGTGATTGGACGGATGAGCGCCGCGGCGGAGCTGGCGATGCTGTCAGACGACCCGATCGCCGCAGGGGCGCTTGCCGCCAGCGCGCAGGGCGGCGAAATAGCGACCGTCAGCACCGAGAATTGGACGCAGGGCGCGACCACAATGGCGC
>JAWOGY010000291.1:0-6948 GCA_046496425.1 Vicinamibacterales bacterium | reverse complement strand
CGAGCGTCATGGGGGTCGGTGCGCGCGTACGTCGGCGGTAGCCTTTCGACCGACACCTCGCGGCCCCCGATCCTGCCCCGCCACGTCGTGCAGTCGCCGACGAAGATGACCTTCTCGCCCGGCGCGGCCGGGATCTCGCCTTCGTAAGCGCCGAACACGACGTGGACGCGGGGCATCTTGCGGTCGGTCGCGGCGTCGAAGCGCCGCAGCACCGAGATCGCCTCGACCAGCGTCCCCGGGCAGCCGCCCCAGCAGTACTCCGGCACGCCCTCCCCGGTCGGCGGCCCCGCGTAGCAGGAGATGTTCGAGCCCTCGAACCACTCCTCGACCCTGGCGAGCCCCACCTTGAACCCGTGCGCCCGGCGCCGCGCCTCCTCCAGGCTCACGTCGCCCGAGACATTGATGGCGGAGAGATTTATCGGGCCGAGGCCGTGCTCATGAGCCGCGCGGACGTGCTCGACGCTGCCGGGCTCGACGCCGATGATCGCGCAGCACACGGCGTCGACCGCGACCTGGTTGTCACCCATGATGACGAGCCCCAGGTCGAAGGGGACAGGCGTGAGCATCGGCCCCTGCCCGGCGGTGATGCCGTCGAGGGCGATGAAGCCCGGCTGGACCACGTGCTGCAGGTCGACCACCTTCGCGTTCAGCCGATGGTCGTGGTCGATCAGGCGGTGCCGGTCGTCCTGGATGCCGATGAAGTTCTTCATCGAGAAGGACACCGTGGTCCAGGGGTGGGCCTTGAACTTGGGGCAGTTCACAAGGAAGTCGCTGGCGGCCACTGACTCGGGGACGAAGACGTAGTCGCGCAGCCGGCCCTCGTGCCGCAGGGGGACCTCGACCTGACGCTCCTCTTCGAAGCAGTACCGCCGGACTTGCGCCCTGCGGATCACCTGATCGTAGCCCGCGCCGGCGTAGGCGAAGCGGGTCGGGATCGTGACGCCGCTGCGCTCGCCGACGGCCAGCTCGGTGACGCCCCCGGCGTCGCGGTCGCGAAGCGCCAGAAGGACGCCCTCGAAGAACTCGGCCCGGGTGTGCGCGTGGGTGAAGAGCTGGCCGCTGGCGACGAGGTTCGGCTTCACGAGCGTCCTGCCGGTCGGGCGCAGGCCCAGCTCCTCGAGTCCCTCGCGCACGATGGTCCTGACGCGCGACACGTCGTACGACGCGCAGGCGCGCAGGATCACGGTCGGGCGTGAGCCGTTGCCGTTCGATGGGACGGTTGTCATCCCGGCTCTCCCTTCAGGGCACAGGGCGGTGTTCGGGCAGGCGACGTGCCGGTGTGCGGGCGGTCGCCGTGCCGTTGTTCGCGGCCATCGCCGTGCCGTTGCTCGCGGCGATCGCCGGGGCGGCGTTCGGGACAGTATGTCACCGGCCGGGCCGGCGCGGGAGAAGCACCGCGTGGGCGCCCCGCGTGGGCGGTGCGCTTGGGCGGTGCGCGTGGGCGGTGCGCGTGAGCGGTGCGCGCCTGGCGTGCGCGGCGCTGCCTCCGCAGGCGCCCGCGCCGCTTCCGCGCGGTCAGGTCGACGCGCCCGTCGGCCGGGCCGCAGCAGCGCCGAGGTCGAAACGCCAGTTGTTGCTGCGGACCATGGTCCCGACCGGGTACTCGACTTCCTCCTCGCCCAGCAGCGTGAAGCCGAGGGTGCGGCACAGCGCGTTGGAGGCGACGTTGTCGACCGACGGGAAGGCGTGCATGTGACGATGGACCCCGTGCCGTCGCGCGCGGTCGAGCAGGAGCGCGGTCGCGCTGGTGGCCACCCCGCGACCGTGGTGCTCGGGACGCACGTGCCAGCCGCACTCCCACACGGCCTCGCCCTGCCACTCGGACTCCCAGTACCCGACCCATCCCACTGCTTCGGCCTCCGGGCCGAGCACGATCGCGTACAGGCCGTGGCGCGCCGGGTCGGCCGTGAGGTAGCGCTCGTGCCGCGCGCGGATGGCGTCGGGCGTCGCCGGCCCGCCGAGGTGCTGCGTCGTCGCCGGGTCGCCGAGCAGACGCTCCAGCAGCCCGAGGTCACCGGCCGACCACGGCCGGATGGCGACGCCGGGGTTCAGAGCGCCGCCCACTGGTTCAGCGCTTCGCCCACTCCTGGTCGCGCACATCGGCCGGCGCCGTGTCCCGCTTCGGGGCGGCGCCGTTTCCGGCGTCGGGCTCCCATCGTGCACGTGAGCTGCCAGTCCACTGCGCCGTGCGCTTCATCCTACGGTTCGCGCCGGTCCGTGCGCCGCGCCCCTTGGCGCTGTGCCGCAGCGGGCGTGCCGCCGGTGGAGCGCGGTTCGTCGGCCGCCCCCGCGCGCACGAGCTGCACCGTGGCGACCAGCGTGAGATAGACGGGCAGAAGCACCATGTAGAGGTGCCCGTACCGCACCGAATCGATGATCGTGAGCGCGACCCCCAAGGCGAGGAGGACGGTCCAGGTGGTGCGGTGCGCCGGAGTGGTGAACAGCAGGGCGGCGGCGAGGCCGTAGACCACGATGGGCACCAGCAGGAGAGGCGCGTCGACGAGGTAGTCCAGCGCCTCCCGGCGCTCGCCGGTGAGCATGAGGACCACGCCGACGAGTCCGACGACCACGCCGACGGCAAAGGGCAGGGCGAACAGCACGCGGAGGGGTGGCACTCGTCGACGCCGTGAAGCTATGGGAGTCTCCTCTCACCTTTGATGCACGCGAGCTTCTCGCGGCCCGCTCCCCGCCGGATGGACAGACTCCGGGCGCGGCGCGTCAGGTCGGTGTACTCGCGGGCCTACGATGCCCGCGGCCGGCGCCGACCACGCAGGACGTCAACGCCGGGCCTACGTCCCGGCCAGGAATGCAGGATGATACGCCACCTCGCCGGTCGGCATCTCCCCGGACATCGGGAGACAGAGCACGTTCTCGTCCGGCACCCCGTGCCAGGCCACGCCCGGATACTGCCGGAAGCCGAAGCGGCCGTAGAAGGCCGGGTCGCCGACCAGGACACACCCGCGCTGTGGCCCACGACCCGGCCCTCGACCTCGGCGACGAGCGACGCCTCGAGTGCGTCGGCCGCCCGCAAGGCCTCGACGATGAGGTGCTCGGCCTGCCGGCTGTACGGATGATCCTGGAAGGAGACGACGTTGACCTCGCGGATGGCCTCGTGGTCCCGCTCGGTCTCCGGGCGAACGATCACGCTGACTCCCTCCACCGACTCCGCCTGACGGCTCGCTCACGACCCGCGCGCGCTGCGCCCCGAAGCTTCTCACGAATGCTACGAGCGGGAGACCGGCACCACGATGCGCTGGTTCGGCAGTCGCGTCACCGATCCGGCGACGTCCCCGCCCCGTCCGCCATCCCGTTTTGGGCCTTCCGCCACGGGGAACCGGCGATCATGGACCATCGAGAGAGTGAACCCCGAGATGATCAAGGATGCGAACGACATGACCGAGATGACCACACAGAAGCCCGCTGCGCGCCGCGGCCCGCGCGCGCGCAAGTCCGACGGCGAGGCCGAGGTACTCGCCAACATCGCCGCCATGCCCGAACCCGATCGCGCCGTGGCCGAGCGGCTGCACGCGATCGTCACAGCCAACGCGCCCGCCCTCGTGCCGAGACTCTGGTACGGGATGCCGGCGTACGCCAAGGACGACAAAGTCGTCTGCTTCTTCCAGAGCGCGCAGAAGTTCAAGACCAGGTACGCGACCTTCGGCTTCCAGCACGAGGCGAACCTCGACGAAGGCCACATGTGGCCGGTCGCCTTCGCGCTGACCGAGCTGACCGACGCCGAAGAGTCGAGGATCGCCGCGCTGGTGAAGAAGGCGGTGAGCTGAGAGGCCCTGCCGCGAAGCGCGGCAAGGAGCGCGGCTCAGTCGTCGATCGCCTCGACACCGAGTCGCTTGAGTCGCTCGAGGTTGTCCTTCATGGCCTTGAGCGCCTCGGGGGAGTGCCCCTGCCACTCGGTGACCTCGCCCGTGACCCGGAGCGGCTCCGGGGAGCGGTAGGACTTCGTCGGATTGCCGGGGAACTTCTTGTCCGTCAGATTGGGGTCGTCCTCGATCGGGCCGGTCGGCTCCACTACGTAGATCCTGCCGGGACCTTCGCCGACTGCCAGTTCCGCCCCCCACGTGGCCGCGTCCAGGGTGGCGGTCAGATAGACGAAGTTCGCCCTCTTCCGTCTGCCGTAGTTCGAGGTGTAGCCGGGCCCGATCAGGTCTCCCGGCTTCAGGTCGGCTCGTGTGCCGTGGTAGTACCGCTGCGGGCTCAGGTCGTCGGCGGCCGCCACCGGCTCGCTCCTCTCATGTCGCGCGATCGCGCTGCCGCGCGACGCCTCCATCCGAGCATGCAGCCGCAGCGTGTCTGCGCGTCGGGTTCTTGGCTGTCAGGCCGCATGCCTGCAGACGGCCTCAAGGCGGTGCCCCTCCGGGTCGATGACGAAGGCCGCGAAGTAGTCCGGTCCGTAGTGCTCGCGTAGCCCCGGCGGTCCGTCGTCGGTGCCGCCGGCAAGCAGGGCCGCGGCGTAGAACGTCGCGACGGCCTGGCGCGACGGCGCCTCGAGCGCGACGTGGGAGCCCGGCGTGGTGACAGGCCCTGCGCGGGAGACCTGCTTCAGCGCGAGTTCGTCCTCTCCCCCGGGGAGACCATAGCCCACCGCTTGGCCCTGCTCGCCGGGACGAAGGTCACTCCAGACCCGGACATAGCCGAGCGGCCGCAGCGCCGCGTCGTAGAACTCGACGGCTCGCTCGATGGCTGTGACGCCGAGAGAGATGTGGTCGAGCATCGTCCCGTTCCGTCGTCTCTCAGCCGCCCGTGCACCGTTCGGCGACGACGGCGAACTCGGTGTCGCCGGGCGCGAACGGACTCCCGGCGACATCGCCCCAACGCTCCACCACCTGCAGCCCGCAGCCGGCGAACTCGCTGTCCAGCGCTGTCGGCGTGAAGCACGGAAACCAGTTGAAGACACGGCGGATCCGGTCCCGCTCAACGATGGTGTACTTGTCGAGCACGAGGGACTCGCGTCGGTACTTGAACGTGTTCAGAAAGCCGAAGTACGGCTCCGGCGACCAGAAGCCGTCCAGAGGGTCCGGCGCGTAGGTCGCCTCCTCCTCCCGTGTATCGAGCATGGCCGGCGAGTACACATCCAGCAGGATCTGTCCGTCCGATGTCAGGAGGGCGTGGAACTTGCGGAGCAGCACACCGCGCTGCTCTGGGCTGAGGACGCAGAGGTCGATTCCGGTGACCTCCACGCCCTTCCGGGCCAGACGCTGTGCATAGAGGCCCGGCCCACATCCGAAGTCGGCTACCTTCGATCCCGGTGCGAGGCCGAAATGCGAGACGATCCAGTCCGCCGAGCGGTCGAGGAACTCGCGGTTACGTGAGGCAGCGTCGACGGCCGGGTCGAGGTGCAAGGCAAGCATCCGCCTCGACGTATGGGGGTCGGTCCACAGTTCGCCGGCGGTGTACTCGGCGAACGGTTCCGGACGACGGTTGACCTCCAGGAGGAACTCGAACAACGGCTTCACCTCTGGTCACATCTGACGTCTGGCGCCTGACCTGCGCGCGCTCACGCGACGGAGTCCCGCGCAGAGCTTACTGCGAGCCGGCCTGATGCGCGTGTCAGCCGGAGCCGCCCCTGCTAGTCCGCGGCCAGCTGGTCCCTGATGGCCGAGACGTCGACGATCTCCCACAACTCGCTGATCTTGCCGTCACGGACCCGGGCGAACGCCGCTTGGTCGGTCGAGAAGCGTCGACCGTCCGCAGTGAGTCCACCGTAGGCGCCCCGCATGGTGCCCGACACCACGGTCCGCGCGGCCTCACGCGATGGAGTCGTCAGCACCTCCATGAACTCATGGTGCAAGTCGGGCATCGCGGTCTTCGCTCTGCGCCACGACTCCATCTCGCTCTCGATCCCCACCGTCGACAGGCCCGCCGGAGCATGGACGACGACATCCTCATGCAGGTAGAGCCCGAACGAGTCCACGTCGCCGGCATCCCCAGCGGCGAACAGCGACTCGAGCAGAGACTGGGGAGCAGACATGGCGACCTCCTGAATGGGACTACCTGTGGATACCCCGCGACGGAGATTTCCGACTGACGTCTCGCGCTTGAGCTGTTGGCACGCTGCGGCTTGAGGGTACGACCGCGGCGCGTGGGCGCGTCAGGTTGATGCGCTTGTCAGGCCGGTGCAGTTGCGGATGCGCGAGCTCATCACCTCGGCATCAGCGCGAACACACCCCAACCCAGATACTCGCGCGTGTAGGCGGCGTAGCGCTCGGGTTCCGAGGTCAGCTTGGCTCGAACGTCTTCCGCGAGTTCGTCGTCGGGATTGGCTTCAAGCCATCGGCGCATGGTGAGCCATTTGGCCGCCTCGTATCTGTCCCAGCCATCTTGGTCAGCCAGAACCATCTCTACGACGTCGTAGCCCAGCTGGCCGAAAGACGCGAGGAGTTCTGGAAGCATGACGAAGTCGGAGATCGAGCCGGCACCACACCCCTTGGCGACCTCCTCCGTCGGCGGTGGCTGCCGCCAGTAGGGCTCGCCGATGAGTATGATCCCTCCGCCGCGCAGGCTCCTCGCCAGAAGCTCGATAGTGCCGGCGACGCCCCCGCCGATCCACGTGGCTCCGACACAGGCCGCCACATCGGCCTTCTCGTCAGAGACACAGCCGGCAGCATCGCCATGGATGAACTCGACTCGATCGGCGACGCCGAGTTCTTCAGCCCGGAGTCTCGCTTGCTCGGTGAACGACTGGCTCATGTCGATGCCCGTGCCGACGACGCCGTGGTCGCGCGCCCAGGTGCACAGCATCTCCCCCGAACCGCTGCCGAGATCGAGCACTCGGGCTCCCGATTCCAGACGCAGCGCGTCGCCGAGAGTAGCGAGCTTCTCGGGTGTCAATGGGTTATGGATGCGGTGAGCGCTCTCGGTGATGGTGAAGATCCGTGGGATGTCCACTGTGAAAAGCCTCCCTGCGAATGTGTGAATGGGATCGGTTCGGGC
>JAWOGY010000147.1:0-15329 GCA_046496425.1 Vicinamibacterales bacterium | reverse complement strand
TCGGGCTACTTCGAGCCCCTCCAGCAGGCGGGCGGCACGCTGAACGGGTCCACCGATTCCGATCGCACGAACTACTGGGAGGTCGTGCCGGCCGGCGCGCTCGAACTCGCGCTGTGGATGGAATCCGATCGCATGGGTTTCCTGCTGCCGGCGCTCACCGAGGAAAAGTTCGCCAACCAGCGCGACGTCGTGCTGAACGAGCGGCGGCAGAGCTACGAGAACCGCCCCTACGGCATGGCCGGGCTGGCCATGGTGGACGCGCTCTTTCCCGACTGGCACCCGTATCACTGGGCGACGATTGGATCGCCCGGCGATCTTCGGGCCGCAACCGCCGAGGATGTTCGCGCGTTCTTCCGGCGCTACTATCACCCGGCCAACGCCTCGATCGCCGTGGCCGGCGACACGGACGCGGATCACGCGCTGGAACTGGTGGCCGCATACTTCGGCGGAATTCCCGCCGGCGAGCCGCCCTCCCCCGTGCCGCGTGCACCGGCGCACGCGATCCCGTCGCGCCGCGTGATCGAAGACCGCGTGGAGCTCCCCAGACTGTACCTGGGGTGGCTGAGCCCGCCGATGTACGCGCCCGGCGACGCCGAACTGGATCTCCTGGCCGACGTGCTCGCCACGGGGAAGGCCTCGCGGTTGTACCGATCTCTCGTCTACGATCGCCGGATCGCCACGGACGTTGCGGCCTGCCAGGGCTCGCGGGAACTGGGCAGCGCGTTCCAGATCGCGGCCACCGCCGTGCCGGGCGTCGGCCTCGGCGTGCTCGAGTCGGCCATCCACGAGGAGATCGGCCGCGTGCGTACGGCCGGACTCTCGGATGACGAACTGGCGCGGGCGGTGGCGCTCACTGAGACGGCCTTCGTGTCGAGGCTGCAGACGGTAGGCGGGTTCGGTGGCAAATCGGACCAGTTGAACAACTACAACGTCTTCCTGGGCGATCCGGGCGGCTTCTCGCGGGACGTCGAACGTTACCGGAAGGCTGGCGCCGGGCGCATCCGGGCGGCAGCCGCGGCCTGGCTCGACCAGTCCGCTTGCGTCACGCTCAGTGCCGTGCCGGCGGGCCAGCGGGGCCTTGCCGCCTCTGATTCCGAACCGGTGGTGATCTTATGAGCCCGGTCGACCGCACCCGGTTTCCGCTCCCCGGGCCGGACCCGGCGTTCACGTTTCCGGTGGCCGACAGGCAGCGCCTTCCGAACGGGCTCGCGCTTTCCACCGTGGAACGCCCGGGCCTGCCGATGGTCAGCCTTGCGCTGCTGCTGCCCGCCGGCAGCGCCGCCGACCCGGGACGTGCGCCCGGTCTCGCGTCCATGACCGCGGACATGCTCGACGAAGGATCCGGCGAACGGTCCGCCATCGAGATGCAGGAGGCGCTGGCGCGGATCGGGGCGGAGCTCGACACCGAAACCGGCCCCGACTCGGTCGTGCTGTCGCTCTCGCTGCTCGACCGCTTCGTGCCGCAGGGTCTCCGGATCCTGGCCGACCTCGTCGTCCGCCCGCGGCTCGGCGCGGCCGACTTCGAGCGCGTCCGCACGCTGCGCATCAACCGCATCCGGCAGTTGAGAGACGTGCCGGGCGTCAACGCCGAAGCCGTTTTCTCGGCGGCGCTGTACGGCCCGCATCCGTACGGCCATCTTTCCATCGGCTCGAGCGCCTCGCTCTCCGGCATGAGTGCGGACGATGTGACGCGGTTTCATCGCCTCCAGTACGACCCCTCGCGCGCCACGCTCGTCGCGGTAGGGGCGATCGACGGCGCGGCACTCGCCCGGCACGCCGAAGAGGCCTTCGGGGCATGGCCGCGTGACGGATCCGGGCAGGCTCCGCCGGAGGAAACGAGTCCGGAAGCGAGCCTCGACCCGGGCGCGCCCGTCCCGGCAACGCGGCTGCTGATTGTCGATCGGCCGGGGGCCGCGCAAACCGAACTCCGCGTCGGTCATCTCGGCGTGCCGCGAAAGACGCCCGACTACCACGCCCTGGTTCTGCTCAACGCGGTCCTCGGCGGCCACTTCTCCAGCCGCCTCAACCTGAACCTGCGCGAGCGCAAGGGTTACACTTACGGCGTGCGATCCGCGTTCGAGTTCCGGAAGATGGCGGGGCCCTTCTCGGTCCAGACCAGCGTCCAGACGGACGCCACCGCCGACGCCGTCGCCGAGATCCTGCGCGAACTGGACGACCTCGCCGGCCGAAGCCCGGCCAGCGAGGACGAGCGGACCCTGTCGGTGGCCACGCTGACGAAGGGCTACCCTCGGAACTTCGAAACGTCGGGCCAGATCGCGCGGGGGCTGGCGCAGCTCGCCCTCTACGATCTGCCGGATGACACATTCGGGGTGTTCGCCCCGCGGATTCGGTCGGTCGCTATCGAGGACATCGCGCGCGCGGCGCATCAGTACCTTCGACCTCAGCGGGCCATGGTCGTGGCCGTCGGCGACTGCTCGCGGATCAGAGGCGGTCTCGAGGCTGCCGGACTGGGCGAGGCCGAGGTCGTCGCGCCCGACCTGTGACGCGCTGACCGGAAAGGACTGGGCATGCTGCTCGTCGGAGACATCGGAGGCACCAACACCCGCCTTGGGCTGTTCGAGGCCGTTTCCCCCCGACCCGCGCCGGTCGACGCGCGCACCTACGCGACCGCCGACTTCAGCACGCTCGAGGCCATGCTCGCGGCGTTCCTCGCCGACGCCGGCAAGGGCCCGGCGACAATCGAGGGGGCCGCCTTCGGCGTGGCGGGTCCCGTCGTGCACGGACGCGCCGCCCTGACCAACGCGGCGTGGGACATCGACGCGCGCGCCGTCGCCCGCGCACTCGGGCTTCCGTCCGTTCGCCTGCTGAACGACCTGCTCGCCATGGCCCACGCCGTGCCGGTGCTCTCGGCCGCCGAGTTGCGGACGCTGCAGGACGGCGTTGCCAATCCCGACGGCAATGTGTCGCTCATCGCGCCGGGAACCGGCCTCGGGGAGGCGCTGCTCGTGAACAACGGCGGCACGCTCGTGCCGTCGCCTTCCGAGGCGGGCCATGCCGACTTCGCGGCGCGGACGACGCGCGAAGTCGGCCTGCTCGCCTTCCTGATCGGGCAGTTCGGGCGCGTGGACTACGAACGCGTCATCTCCGGTCCCGGCCTGGTCAACATTCATCGCTTCGTCCACCGCTCGCTCTGCGCCGCTGCGGATCCCGACGCGCCCGATGCCGCCGCCGAGATTTCGCGCGCGGCGCTCGACCGCCGCTGCGCGGCCTGCGTCGAGACGCTCGATCTGTTCGTGGCCGTCCTCGGGGCGGAGGCCGGCAACTCGGCCCTGCGGGGGATGACCACCGGGGGCGTGTTCCTCGGCGGCGGCATCCCGCCGAAGATCATCCCTGCGCTCGAGGGCGGAACGTTTCTCGACGCGTTCCGCGCGAAGGCCCCGATGGAGGACCTGGTTGGCGCCATCCCGGTCCACGTCATCATCCACCCGGAACCGGGCCTGCTTGGCGCCGCCGTCGCAGCGGCCGGCGCCCGTCGCTGAGCCTGCGGCCGCTGGACCTTTGCGCCAGCAGTCGGATACACTCTCGGCCACCGGAACCCCCTCTGCAGAAGGAGCCTTCCCATGCCCGAGCCCGTGCCCACCGGCACCACGTCGAGCAACCGCAGTGTGATGATCGTGCTGTCCTATCTCTGGATTCTCGCGCTGGTGCCGCTCCTCGTCGAAAAGGAAGACCAGGACGTGCAGTGGCACGCCAAGCACGGCATCGTCCTGATGGTGGCGGAAATCGCCTTCTGGATCGTGTTCAACATCGTCGTTTACATGATCCCGTTCGGCTGCGTCGTTGGACTCATCGGCCCGGTGATCGCGCTGGTGTTCCTCGGCGTGCACATCGTGGCGATCATCAAGGGGCTCAACGGACAGCGGCTCATCATCCCGACGCTGTCGGAGTACGCCGGCAGGTTCTGACGGCCATTGTCCCGATTGATTCGCGTCGCGCTCACCGTGGCGGCGTGCGCGCTCGTCTATGACGCGGCGCGGCCGGCGGCTCGCCAGGTGAGCGCGCGCGCCGCGATCGCCGGCATTCACCTCTACCAGCGCACGCTCTCACCCGCTCTCGCGGGCGGCGGCGCCATGTGCCGCTTCACGCCGACGTGCAGCCGCTACGCGGAGGCGGTCATCGCGCGCGACGGGATCGTCCGGGGTGGATGGCTGGCCGTCTGGCGCATCGCGCGCTGCGGGCCATGGACGCCAGCGGGGACGGAGGATTGGCCCTAAGGACAGTAGACAGCATTCAGTAGCCGGTAGCCAGTAGAAGGGCGGCGTCTCGACGTCACGCTGATTCGCAGCGAGATATGCATTCCTACTGGCTACTGGCTACTGACTACTTACTACTGCATTGGTCTCGAACAGCTGTCGCGTCTCGTTCGACAGCAGCACCCAGAACGTATAGACGGCCAGCGCGGTCCCGACCGGGAGGAAAAACAGGTTGAGGACGGCGAGCGCCAGCCCGGCCAGCCGCGCCCATGCCTTGTGCGCGCGCAGCGCGAAGCCGGTCCACAGGTGGATCCCGCCCCACGCGAGTGCGCCCGCGGCGAAGACGAAGAAGAACCCCACGGTCAAGCCGGCGCCGACATCCGGGCCGAGGGCCGTGCGCTCAGCCGACGTCACGATGGTGAGGGCGCCAATGGCGAGCACGAGTACAGCAGTGCCGGCCACGAGCGCCAGTGCGCCCCACATCCTGTAGAAGACGCCGACCAGATCGATGTGTCTCGTCATCTGCCGCGAACCGGCCATTCCGTCTCCGCGTGAAGCCGCATGTTAGTATTCTGCCACCACCGATGCGCCGCGCGCTGCTCTTCTCGCTCGTCCTGTTGTCGGCCGGCGCCGCGGCGCAGATCCCCGTCCTCCAGGTATCGCCCCTCAGCCTGGCGTTCATTCTCGACGGCCGGAACCCGGCAGCTCCTCAGCAGGTTCGCATCCGGAACCTTGGCAGCGGCACGCTGCACTGGACGGCGCGCCCGGCGGAACCGTGGATTCGCGTCTCCCCGCAGACAGGCACCGGGCCGGCACTCCTGACGGTCGAAATCGACCGCACGCGGCTCGCGGCTGGCCGCTACGAGGGCCGGATCGTCATCGACGCCGGAAGCGCCGACGACTCGCCGGTATCGGTCGCCGTCAGCGTCGAGGCCGCCTTGGTGCCGGCAGCCGGGCCGCCGCCGGCCGCACAGCCGGCGCCAGGGCCGGTTCGCGAGGCCGGGCCCGGCCCTCTGCGGATCGCACGCCAGATTTTACCTCCCGCGACGCGGAATCTCCCGTACGCGCAGGCCATCCCGATCGCCGGCGGCACCCCTCCGTACGCGGTGCGCATCGTCGAGGGCCGGCTGCCCGCGGGACTCGTGCTGGCGCAGGGCTCGGTCGCCGGGACGGCCCGCGTCCAGGGGTACTACCCGTTTGTGGTCGCCGTGACGGACGGGTCCACGCCGCCCGTCACGATTGCGCAGCCGCTGGGTATCCGCGTCATCATCCTCCAGCCGGATACGGCGCTCGTCGTAAGCCCTCCCGCCATTGGCGTCCGGCTGGCCAGCCGCACGCGTGACGGCCGGGCGGCGCTAGCCGTTGCGAGCGGCCGCCAGACGCTCGAGTGGACGGCCGGCGCCGATGTCCCCTGGCTCCGCCTGTCACCCGCGTCGGGTGTAACGCCGGCGACGATCGAGGTCGTGGCGCTGGCCGGCAGACTCACGCCCGGCACCCATCTCGGCACCGTCACGGTGACGATGGAGGGCGCGCCGAACAGTCCGGCCAGCATCCCGGTACAGGTCACCGTGCCACGTTAGAGGCCACATGAAACAGACCAGAGAGTGCCCGCTGTGCGGCGAAACAATGCGTCTCAAGGTGCGCGAGCAGACCGACTACATCCCCGGCCAGTCGCAGGTTGTCCGTACGGAGATCAAGGAATGGATCTGCCCCGACTGCGACTATTTCGAGGAGTGGGAGCCGGACACCGAAGAGCCATCCGACCAGACGTGAGGGATGTGACGCGCCGGCTGCCTCGCGTCTGCCGGCAATCGCCCGGACCTTTCGCGCGGGGGAAAGGCGAAAGGCGTGTGCCAGCCGGGGCGGCGCGATCTAACGGGCGCCGAGCATGAGGAGGATTTCGCGGCGGACGTCGTCGTCGAACTGGTCGATGGCCATCGCGGCTTCGCACTCGTCGCAAAGCACTTCGAACACGACAGGGCGGTTCTCTTCCGTCACGTCCACGCGGGTGCCGTCCACGTGGATGACGTGCATCTGCAGGGTCTTGACCTGAAAGGTCTTGGCGTTGCCGCAGGCTGGGCACGCAACAGGCATCGTAAACTCCTTCGATCGCTGCCACCGGGACGCCGGTGGGTAACCTGACGATTGTACGGTATAACTGCTTGGCGGAGAAGCTGAAACATGAGCGCAAGCGCGTACGAGATCCGTTCCGAACTGCGCGGCGGGCATTGGGTGGCCTGGGTGGTGCGCACTCCCGACGGGAAGCCAGACAAGTCGGTGCTGCTGGTTGGGCAGACCAGGGAAGAAGCCGAATCCCGGGCCCGCGACTGGGCCGACGGCAAGGTGGGCTAAGACTCCTCCGCTGCGTAGACAAGGAGCCCGTCGACCGGAGTGCCCGGGTACAACGAACGAACCGCGTCGACATAGGCAGCAAGCTGCCGGCGGTCCCCGGCCCGCCGTGCGCCCGTCTTGAAATCCACCACCACCACCCGCCCATCAGGCCTGCAGGCGAGGCAGTCGATGACGCCTCGCAGGATGCGCCGGCGTCCTCCTGACGGTCGAGGCGCAGGCAGCGCCGATATCGGAACCTCATAGTGGCAGACGGCGTCGTCGACGAGCGCCCGGAGGGCCGGCTGCGACCGCATGCCCGAGTAGACCCGCGCCGCCGAAGCCGCGAGCCTGCCGAGGTCAGCAACGCTCAAGGATTCATCGGGTGTGACGAGCGTGCGAGCCGTCGCGGCGAGTTCGTCGGGCGGCAGGTCGCCGGGAATCTGCGCCTGGAACATCCGATGCACCACGCGGCCGAGCACCACGCCCGGTTCATCCACCGGTCCCGGAACCGCAGAGGACTTCCGGCGCGTTTCTGCCTCAACGGACCTGGTGATCGCACTGCGCTCGCGGCTGGCGCCATCGGCGACGGCGCCGAAGTCGTCGAGTGGCGGCAACGGTTCGTCTTCCTGCCCGTCCGGAGCCGGCGAGAACGGCGCAGGCTGGCCCGGTGCCGGGCCGTCCGCGGGCACCGAGATCCTGAACGCGTGGACGGCGCCCGAGCCGCCGACCCACGTGATCCGGGCGCCGTCTGCCTCTGCCGCGGCGGCCCCGTCGAAGAGGCCGCGCATCGACTCGGGCAGCACTTCGCCCAGGCTGCCTTTTCTGGGCTTGAACGCGCCGTCACTCGTGGCCGACGCCAGATACAGCCGGTCTCGCGCCCGGGTGACGGCGACATACATCAGCCGCTTCGTTTCTTCGCGCTCCCGCGCGGCCTCGTCCGTGTCGAACGCCGACTCGAAGTCGCCCACCGCCACGGCGTCCGCGGGCGCGGCATGCGCGGCCACTCTGATTGGCGCGCGGGGCCCGCCCGAGCCGCGCGAGAGATTCACGACGAACACCACGGGGAACTCGAGCCCCTTGGCCGCGTGCACCGTCATCAGGTTGACGGCGTCGACCGCGTCGACCACGGCGTTCGATTCGTCGCCGGCGGACAGCCGGTCGAGATGATCGGCGAGCCGGGCCAGGGTGAGGTAGCCGCTGTTTTGCAGCCGCCGGACGAGGCTGCGGATCTTCTTGATGTTCTCCCGCGCGGCCGCGGCCCGGCAGCCGCGGATTTCGTGCTCGTAGGCCGTGTCCGCCAGCACGCGGTCCAGCAGCTCCGCTGGCGGGATCCGGTCGGCCAGTTCCGCCCAGCCGGCGAAGCTCGCGCGCACGCGCGCCAGCACCGCCGCGTCTTCGGCGTCGAGGCGTGCGGCAGCACGCGGGGCCGCGCGGCCGGTCAGCGCCAGGGCGATTCCGGGCGCCAGGCGCTGCAGGCCCGCGTCGGACAGGCGGACCACCCGCGAGCGCAGGAACGCGGCCGCCCGCAGGTCCGACGTCGGCTCTGCCAGGACTCTCAGCAGTGCGACGATGTCCCGGACTTCGTCCGCCTCGAAAAACCCCAGCCCGTTGTACACGTAGGCGGGGATGCGGCGCGCCTCCAGCGCCTCCTGGAACTCGCGATGGCTGGCGCGGGAGCGGAACAGGATCGCGACGTCTGCGGGCCGGAGCGGCCGGCGGACGCCGCTCTGCTTGTCTCTCACCTGCGCGCCCGACGCCAGTCTGGCGATTTCGGCGGCCACCGCCCCGGCACACCGGCGCACGTCAGCGGCGGCGATGATGCCGAGCGGAACGTCGTCTGCCGCTCCGCCGCCACCCTCCTCGACCGGGAATGCGTCGCGATCGCCGTACCCGAACGCGTCCGGCCGGCCGGGTCCCCCTGACGCGATGGCGCCAAACAGGTCGTTGGCGAACGCCAGCAGGCCCGGGACCGAACGGAAGCTGTGACTGATGGCCCGCAGCGGGCTGCCCCCGGGGCGCAGCGCTCCGATCTCCGCCGCCGCCTCGTCGAGCACGCCCGTGTCGGCGTCGCGAAACCCGTAGATCGACTGCTTCCGATCCCCGACGACGAAGATCGACGGCGGAAGGGGCGCTTCCGAGGCGAGGCCGAGGCCTTCGCCCCACGCCCGCACCAGAAGCGAGACCAGTTCCCACTGGGCGCGGGAGGTGTCCTGGAACTCGTCGACCAGCACGTGGTGGTAGCGGGCCTCCAGCAGGTAGCGGCTGCGCGCGAACTCGTCCATGTTGCCGACAAGCTGCCGGGCGCGGATGAGCAGCTCGCTGAAGTCGAGGACGCCGCGCGCCTCGAGCGTGCGCCGGTAGCGGTCCTCCGCGATGCGGAACACCTGCCACACGGCGCGGGAAAGGACGGCGTTCATGTCGCGCCGGAACGCCTTCATGGCCTCGGCGAGCCCCGGCGCGGCACAGGTGACGAGCGCCCAATGGGTTCTGCGCGCGGCCGGGCTGGCGTGGGCGCCGATCGGGTACTCGCCGGGCGGCCGTTTGCGCGGCATGCCCGCCTTCGTGAAGAAATGCACGCGCAGGCGGCCGAGCGCGCCCCTGAAGGCCGCCGGGTCGAGCTCGCCCGTTCCGCCCGCCGCCGCGGCGCGCGTCAGGCGTCCGATGTCCGCGGCAAGCAGCGCATACCTGGGGTGGTGGACGGGTCCGCTGTCGAGAAACGCCTCCAGGCCGCCTGGAATCGCACGCAGTTCGGCGGCCACCCTCTCGGCCCCCTGGCGGCACGCCCGCGCCGCCGTCAGGTCGCGCGGGCCGATGCTCGTGACACGCTCGAGCACACGCTCGGCCACGGCCCGCCGTTCGAGCAGCGCGGCAAGACCGGCGCGCAGCCGCTTCTCGCCAAGATGCGCGATGAGCAGCGCGACGGCTTCGTCGCCGCGCGCCCGCGCCCTGGAAATGCGCAGCGCATCGTCGAGCGACTCCTCGACCAGGCGCGGCACCTCGGTTTCGTCGGCCACGTCGAAGCCCGGGTCGAGGTCGGCCTCGAGCGGGAACTCGCGCAGCAGCGAGAGGCAGAAGGCGTCGATCGTGCTGATGGCGATGTCGTTGAGGCGATCGCGCAGTTGACGCCAGCGCGCCTCGTCGTCGGGGGAGTGCGCCGCGGCCTCGCGCAGCGTGGCGACGATGCGCTCCCGCATCTCGGCCGCCGCCTTGCGCGTAAACGTCATCGCCAGGATGTTCCGGGGATCGACGCCGGCCCGCAGCAGATTGACATAGCGGTCCACCAGCACGCGCGTCTTGCCGGTGCCGGCCGACGCCTCGAGCACGACGTTCTCGGCCGGGTCCACCGCCGCGCGCCGTGCCTCGGCGTCGCGCAGAGCGGACCACCCGCCTGGCGGGTCCGGAACCGCGCCGGCGACTGCGGAGCGGGCTTCATTCGCCACGCACGTAGTCCTTCCGGCAGACGCCGGAGAAAGGGCAGTAAGTGCAGCGGAACTCCTCCACCGGCGCCGGCGGGAAGGCCCCTCTCTCGATCCCGTCGACGGCTCGCACGAGGCGGGCCTCCCCCGCCGAGAGCGCCGCGGCGAGCCCCTCGTCGTCGCCGGCCAGCGGTTCGTAGTGGCCGCCCTTGCCGAACGAGACATAGGCCGCTTCGGAAGCCCGCCACGCCCGTCCGTGGCGTCCAGCCAGTCGCTCCCGCGCGGCCGCTGCATAGGCGGGCAGCTGGGCGACGTGCTTCAGGTTCGGCGCCCGCGAGAGCTTGTAGTCGAACACGCGGAACGTGCCGTCTTCGAGGAGGTCGATGCGATCCGCCTTGGCCGCCAACCGTATCGTGCGCGCAGCGTCACCGGAACCGAGCGGCGTCTCGCCGTCGAGCGTGAACTCCATCAGTCGCTCTACCACGGGCACGCCGCGGTCGCGCTCGGCCTCGGCCGCGAGGACGACGTCGCCGAAGCCTTCGGCGACGGGCGAGCCGAGCAGGCGCACGCGCTGGAGGGCCGCGTCCGTTTCCGGCAGCATCGCAAGCCGCGCTTCGGCGATGGCCGCGAACTGCGCGCGGGCGTCGTCGAGATTGGCCAGGGTGATGGCGCCGCCTCCGCGGGCCTGCCAGGCCTCGAAAAACGCCTGCAGCACCTCGTGGACAAGCGTCCCCTGAGCCCTTGGACCGAGCGCCTCCTCGTCTTCCGGCTCCTCGGCCAGCCGCAGCACGCGCGTCGAGAAGTACACGAACGGGCATGCGAGGTACTGATCGATCGAACTGACCCGGTACTTCGCCGACGGCGCGGCATCGGCCTGACCGTGGAAGCGCGCATCGTCGGCCGCCGTGCGCGACTGGCGAAGCGCCAGCCACGCCGAGGCAGTCTCCCCGAGCGCATCGGGCCGCTGCGGGTCTCGCAGCAGGGCCTCTGCGGCGAAGATGCGGGCATCCGGGCCCCGTGCGGCACGCGCGATCACGAGGCCGACGCGCCCCAAATCGTCGAGGAAGGGCGACGGCTCGACCAGCGCGTCGTGCTCGAGCGTGATCGTCGACACGCGGACCTGCCGCGCCGCCGCGTGGAGCAGATCCTCGAAGCGTGCGCGCTCCGCCGTCCGCACGTCCGCGTCCTCCGGCCAGTGAAGGTCCTTCAGCATGGCGGGCGGGTAGAAGATGCTCTGAGACGCACTCTCGGGCCACTCCTGCTGCGTGAGGCCCACGAGGTGGATGGTGTCGAACTCGCCGAAGCGCGCCGAGTCCGCATCGAGCACCTGGATGCCGGCATCGCCCTCCCGCGGCGCGAACGTCTGCTGCTCGATCCAGCGGCGCACGCCGGCGGCCGTGTCGGCGAAGGCCCGGGGCGCGTCATCGAAGATCCGGTGCGCGTCCCGCAGCCGCGCGAGCGACGTGAGCACGGCCGACCGCACCCTGAGGTGGCGCTCGACGACGTGCCGCGGCCTCCGCGGCGGGCGCTCGTGAGCATCGAGGAACCTGATGACACTGTCGAGATGCCGCGAAGGCGGGCCGTCGGACGAGAGCGAAGTGAGTTCCTCCGCCACCTCCGCCGCGGCGCGCGCGGCCCGCCGCAGGTCATCGGGCGAGGTCCACTCGCGCGCGAAGCGCGATAGCTTTTCGGGCTCGGCGAGGTAGCGCGCTTCGCTCAGCTTCCGGTCGAGCTGCGCGAGGGCGGCCGGGTCGACCAGGCGGCCGCCCGCACGGTAGGCGAACAGCGGAGACCGGAGGAGCGCAATGAGCGCGGACCGCGCGAACTTCGAGTCGACGGCGTCGAACACCAGATCGAGGGCCGCGGCATAGGGCTCGGCGGCGAGCGGGAGGGCGTCGAAAGCCTGGTACGGCACGCCGGCCGAGGTGAAGATCTGCCGCGCGAGATACACGTACGGCAGCGGGCGCTTGAAGACCACGGCCGTGCGCGAGAGCGGCGCGTCGGGGTGCCGCCGATGGGCGCGCTTCGCGTGGCGCGCGACCAGGGCGAGTTCCTCCTCCCGGTCGCGCGCCATCCAGTGCGCGGCGTCGCCATCGGCTGGCACGAGCAGCGTCGGCGCCGCCGGTAGGGCGCGGGACGCGGCCTCGATCTCCTCGTGCTCCGGGAGCCAGCGGCGCAGCCGCTCGCGGAGCCCCGCGCCAAGCACGGCACGGGTGGCCACCACGTCGAGGCGGGCGAGCCCCGCAATACGGGTGAGCAGGTCGAAGTCCGAAGGCCAGAACCCCGATGCGTCCCCGGCGCGGTCGCCCACCGCGACAACCACGTGGGTGAACCGCGATGAGGCGGACGCCACGACGGCAGCGGTGAGGCCATGCTCGTCCAGCACGCCTTGTTCCGCCAGCAGCGCTTCGTATCGGCGGAACGCGGCCACGAGGAAGCGCGTCTGCTCGAGCAGGCGCACGGCGCCGCGGTCCGCATGGACGGCGCTTTCGAGCTCGACGACCGCGACGCGCTCGAAATCCGCCACGCTGCGGCCGTGCCGGCGGACGGCGTCGTAGAAGGCGAGCATCTCGGAGATGAGGCCGGGCCGGATCGTGAACGGCGGCGGCGCACCGCCGGCCGCCGCCGCCCGCGCGGAGGCCTGCAGCAGCACCTCGCGCTCGAAGGCGTTCGCGCCGTTCTGCGGGCCCGGCAGGCTGCCGTACAGCGCCGTGCGCCACTCCTCGCGTGTCAGCATCCACGGCAGCACCACGGTGCCGGGCCCGGCACCAAGCCGGCGGTCTTCGATGGTCCGGCGCAACTGTTCGGCTGCCGCGCGCGAGGGCACGATGACGGCGCGCCCGCGGATGTCGCCGACGCTGCCCTCGCAGGCGCGCTCGAGGATCGCCTCGCGATACGAGGCCAGGTCGGGCGCCGAGACCAGGCAGGTGAGGCGCGGCGTGATCACGGGGCGGCCGGCCGGCGGAAGAACTCCTCGATGCGGGCCCGGCCGGCGTCGAGCAGGAGCAGCGCGCCGGCCGCGGCGGCCGAGGCGTTCTGGGCCGTCGCCGCCTCGCGGGAGGCATCCGCTTCGCGATGGAGCCGGAGCGCTTCCCGCATCAGCCGCGCCGAGGACACGAGCAGGCCGTGGACCGCCTCCAGCTCTGAAGGCGGCTGGACCAGCAGCAGGCGCGCCTCCAGGGCCGAAACGCGCTTCTCGGCATTCGAGAGGCGCCGGCCCTTGAGCGCTGCGACCGCCCTCACCGCGCCGATCTCGTCGGCGACATCGTCGAAGTCCCCGAGGCTGTCGTCAACGCGGCCCTCGTAGAATTCGTAGTTCGACTTGCGGCGCTCGTAGAGGTCGATGGCCTGGCGCCTCTCCCGCGCCTTCGCCGTGGAGAGGGCCAGCGACGCGAGCAGCGCCTGCATCGCCTCGGGACGCTGGTAGCCGAAGCGCGCGTCGTCTTTCTGCGCGCCGACGACGAGCCGCTCGAGCGCCGCCACGTCCCCCTCCGCTTCGCGTTTTCGGGCATCGCGGAGCGTGCGTGCCGTCAGCTCCGCATACCCGCGATCGAGTTCCTCCTCGCGGTCGAGGCTGCGGACGAGCGACTTCCGCGTCGCCGAGCGCCAGTCCTTCGGCAGCGTCCGCCTGCGCAGGTCGAGCACCTCGACGATGCTCTCCTGCAGCGTCAGGCGATCGCGCCGGATGTCGGTCATCCGGGCAACCGTCGCGGCGGAGTCGAGCGCGTCCTTCAGCTGGGGCTCCGGCAGGAGCGGTTCCGTCGGCGGCTCGATCATCGCGACGAGGCTCAAGTCGAATGTCCGCTGGCCCGATCCGGCCCGAATGTCGGAGATCGCCTCCTCCAGGTGTGCGGTCAGCTCGCGGACATCGGCGGACCGGTACGCGAGGTGCGCGGCGGGCCACTCGAGGAGCTGGCGCCTGATGTCGGCGGCAATGGACAGCTTCGCGCTCGCGTCCGCGGCGAACGCGATGTCGCCGAGCGCGCGCGCGACGGCGCCTGTGAGGGCGGCATAGTCCTCTTCGCCGCGCGTCGAGGCATAGAACTGGTGGCGCACGGCGTCCGCGTACCGGTCGGTACGATCCCAGTCAATCGCCGAGTCGGGCAGCGACACGACCTGGAGCTTGTCGGGGTCCGCCGGCGATCCGATTGGAACGGTGAACACGACGCGGCCGTTGGCCCGCGCAAATTCGCCGAAACTCACGATCGGCGTGCCGTCGGTCAGGAAGAGGCGAAACGAAGGCGCGGCGCCCGGTGTCCGGCCGGAGGCCGATCCGGCGGACGCCAGGCACAACGCGAACGCCACGGCCACGATGGCCGGCAGGCACGGGGCGCGCCGCCCCAGCCGCACGTGGTTGCAGTCGCGGCGCAGCATGGCGGAGATCCTACGATGCCATGCTAGTGTGCAGTACCGGAAGGGTCAAGGGAGCGGTGCAGCAGGACAGGCGAGAATGAGCCTGTTGAAAACGTGTTGATGGCGGGGTGCAAAACGTGTGGACACACCGACAGGCGCGCCTGCGGGGCGTAGCGTGCAGTGGCGTCGCGGCCGCGTGAGAAATGTTGACGCCACCTTCGCGCATGCCTTCGCTTGATCGCCGTCCCCGGTCGCATAGAATGCACCGTGCTCTTTGGCCCGTCACCGACATCGCCCGGTTGCCGTTCATGCCCACGTTGACGCAGAGATTCGAACAGGAGATTGGCGGGCGCCTCTATGTGATCGAGGCGTCGCCGGTCCAGGCCGACCGGTGGCGGGCCCAGATCGCCCGGCGGCCCGGTGTGCCCTCGGCGCTCATGCCCTTCTACGGGGCGACGGCCGACGAGGCCGCCACGCTGCTGGTGCGGTGGCTCACGCTCGCGCACCGCGGCTCCGCACAGACCGCGCCATAGGAATCGTTATGCGTCATGCGCGGCTCGTCGCGGCGGCAGCCGGGTTGGTCATCTGCCTGGCGCTTGCCGACATCGCGGCCGCGCAGGACCTGCCCCGTGTCCGCCTCGTCGCGACGGGCGGCACGATCTCCAACCGCGCGGGCGGGCGCCTGACCGCCGACGAACTCGTCAGCCTCGTTCCCGACGTGCGCCGGTACGCCCGGCCTGAGGCCGAGCAATTCTCGAACACCGCGAGCAGCGACTTGACGCTCGGCCAGTGGCTGGCGCTCTCCCGCCGGCTCAACGAGTTGTACTCGGCCGACGCCGCGCTCGGGGGCATCGTGGTGACGTCGGGCACGGACACCCTCGAGGAGCTCGCCTACTTCCTGCATCTGACCGTCCGGGATGCCAGACCCGTCGTCGTGGTCGGCTCGATGCGCAATCCAAGCACGACCGGCTACGAGGGCGCCGCGAACCTGCTCGAGGGCTTCCGTGTGGCCGCC
>JAWOGY010000214.1:0-19686 GCA_046496425.1 Vicinamibacterales bacterium | reverse complement strand
CCTGGGTCTCACGCCCGCGCAGGTCGTCCCGTACGGATTCGACAAGGCGAAAGTCACGCTCGACGCCCTCGACGCCGGGCGGCCATCCGGCCGGCTCGTCCTCGTGTCGGCCATCACTCCGACCGACGCGGGGGAGGGCAAGACGACGACCTCCATCGGACTGGGACAGGGCCTGGCGCGCCTGGGCCAGCGCGTGTGCCTGGCGCTGCGCGAGCCGTCGCTCGGCCCCACGTTCGGACAGAAGGGCGGCGCAACCGGCGGCGGCGCGGCCCGCGTGGTGCCGGAGAGCGACATCAACCTGCATTTCACCGGGGACTTCCACGCCATCGGCGCGGCCCACAACCTGCTGGCGGCGATGCTCGACAACCACATTCATCACGGCAACGCGCTCGATATCGACGCGCGGCGCGTGACCTGGCGCCGCGTCATCGACATGAACGACCGGGCGCTCCGCCACGTCGTGATCGGTCTGGGCGGGGTCCTCGAGGGCGTGCCTCGCGAGACCGGCTTCGACATCACGCCGGCGTCCGAGGTGATGGCGGCCCTCTGCCTGTCCGAGGGGTACGACGACCTCCGCCGCCGCCTCTCGCGCATCGTCGTGGCGCTGGACTTCGAGAGAAAGCCCGTGACCGCCGCCGACCTGAAGGCGGTGGGCGCGATGATGGTGCTGCTGAAGGACGCGATGCTGCCGAACCTCGTGCAGACGTGCGACGGCGTGCCGGCGCTCGTGCACGGCGGCCCCTTCGCCAACATCGCGCACGGCTGCAACTCGGTGGTCGCGACGAAGCTGGCGCTGGCCCGCGCCGACTGGGTCGTCACCGAGGCGGGATTCGGCTTCGATCTCGGCGCCGAGAAGTTTTTCGACATCAAGTGCGTGTCGGCGGGGCTCGACACGGCAGCCGTCGTGCTCGTGGCCACGATCCGCGCGCTGAAGATGCACGGCGGGACGGCGAAAGCCGTCCTGGCGACGCCCGACCCGGAGTCGGTGGAGCGCGGGCTGGGGAACCTCGCCAAGCACGTGGAGAACATCCGCCTCTTCGGCGAGTCCCCGGTCGTGGCCCTGAACCGGTTCGAAGGCGACACAAGCGAGGAGATCGACGTGGTGCGCCGCTGGTGCGGAACCTCTCGCGTGCCCTTCGCCGTGTCGGACGTCTTCGCAGCGGGCGGCGAAGGCGGCATCGAACTGGCCGAAGCCGTCATGGCGCACGCAGAACGCCACTCGAAAGCGTTCACGCCGCTCTACGACTGGAGCGAGGCGATCACGGTGAAGATGGAGAAGGTCGCGCGGGCGATGTACGGCGCCAGGGAAGTGGCGTGGACCAGGGAGGCGCAGCGCGCCGTCGCCCAGGTCGAGAAACTCGGCTTCGGGGAGCTGCCCCTCTGCATCGCCAAGACGCAGAAGTCCCTCTCGGACGACCCGCAGGTCGTGGGCCGGCCGGAGGACTTCGAGATTACCGTCCGCGACGTGATCCTCGCGGCCGGGGCGGGCTACGTCGTGCCGCTCGTCGGCGACATCATGCGGATGCCGGGCCTGCCCGTGTCGCCGCAGGCCGAGCGCCTCGATCTCGCAGACGGCAAAGTCGTCCGTATGCCAGGCGGCCCGGGCGCGACGACGACGGCGCCGGTATAATGCGCGGCAGCCGGCATGGGACCGCGGGGACTCCCGCAGGCGGTTACGTGCCGGCTGAAGCTCCAGATCCCCCGCAGAGGAACCCGTCATGCCGAATGCCCAGCCGCCATCCGCCCATCCGCTCGCGACCCCGGTCGACCGCCGCACCTTTGTGAAGGCCGCGTCGGCCGCCGGCCTGGGCCTCGCCGTCGGCCCGACCGGACTGGCTGCGCAGGCGCCTGCGCCGGGCCGGCGGCGCTACGCCGTTGTCGGCCTCGGTTCGCGGCACGCGATGTACCGGTCGGCCATCCTGGGGACGCACGCGGCGCACGCGGAACTGGTCGGCCTGTGCGACATCAATCCCGGCCGGATCGCGCTGTCGCAGAAGGCGGCCGCGGAACGGGGCGTCACCGTGCCCGGGTACACCGCCGCCGACTTCGAGAAGATGATCCGCGAAACGAAGCCGCACCACGTCATCGTGACCACGGTCGACGCCACGCACGACGACTACATTGTCCGGGCGCTCGAGGCGGGCTGCGACGTCATCACCGAGAAGCCGATGACGACGACCGCCGAGAAGTGCCAGCGAATCCTCGACACGAAGCGGCGGACCGGCCGGACAGTCCGGGTCACCTTCAACTACCGCTACTCGCCGCCGCGGACGCAGGTGAAGGACCTGCTCCAGAGCGGAGCGATCGGCGACGTCCTGTCGGTGGACTTCCACTGGCTGCTCAACACGATGCACGGGGCGGACTATTTCCGGCGGTGGCACAGCCAGAAGAAGAACTCGGGCGGCCTGATGATCCACAAGGCCACCCACCATTTCGACCTGGTCAACTGGTGGCTGAGCGGCGTCCCGGTGTCGGTGCACGCCACGGGCAAGCGCGATTTCTATACGCCGGCGATGGCAAAGCGCCTCGGCCTCGCCAGCCATCACGAGCGCTGCCGGACGTGCCCCGAAAAGGCCGCGTGCACCTTCCAGCTCGATCTCGCCGCCAGTGCCGGCCTGAAGGCGCTCTATCTCGACCAGGAGCATCACGACGGGTATTTCCGCGACCGCTGCGTGTTCCGCCCGGAGATCGACATCGAAGACACGATGAACGTCATTGTCGGCTACGACACGGGCGCGACGCTGAGCTACTCGGTGAACGCGTTCAACGCGTGGGAGGGGTACCAGATCGCGTTCAACGGCACGAAGGGCCGCCTGGAGCACTCGATTGTCGAGCAGATCTATGTGAGCGGGACGAACACCGTGCAGGGCGGGATCGAGGAGGACGGCGTGCGCACGCGCGTCATTCCCCTGCGCGGCGAGGCCCGCGACATCAAGCCGTGGACCGGCGAGGGCGGCCACGGCGGCGGGGACCGCGTGATGCTGGACGACATCTTCCTGCCGAATCCGCCGGCCGACAAGTACGTCCGCGACTCGGACGAGCGCGGCGGCGCCGCCTCGATCCTCATCGGCGTGGCGGCGAACCGCTGCTTCACGACCGGTCAGCCGGTCAAGATTGCCGACCTCGTGACCGGGTTCGCCAGGCCCGACTATCCGCCGATGCCGGGCCACGACGGCCCCGTGCCGATGCCGCCGAGGCGGTAGGGCCGTGCGAGACGAGGCACTCGCCGCCACGGCAGGCTGGCCGTTTGCGTCGAGCGCGCGCCTGGACGTATAAAGAACGTATCGACGTCAAATTCCGACACTTCCGGCAGGAGCCCCCATGCCTCAGCCCCCTCGTGTCGTCGTCCGCACATTCGTTCACGCCGCGCTGATTGCCGTGGTCACCGCCGCGGGAGTGGCCGCCCAGGCGCCGAGCCATCAGCACTACGCGACGACCGCCGACGCGCAACGGCCGGCCCCGGACGGTTCGCTCGCCCCTCGCCTGCAGAATCTGGGATCGCACACGTTCCCGGTGACGGCATCCGGCGAGCGTGCGCAGCTCTTCATGAACCAGGGCCTCAACCTGGCCTACGGATTCAACCACGCGGAAGCCGCCCGTGCCTTCCGTGAAGCGGCCCGTCTCGACCCCGGCTGCGCCATGGCGCTGTGGGGCCAGGCGCTCGTGCTGGGGCCGAACATCAACGCGGCGATGGACCCGAAAGACGAACCTGCCGCGCTGGAGCTGGCCCGCAAGGCGACGGCGTTGAGAGCGGGTGCGACGCCGCGGGAACAGGCCTACATCGACGCGCTCGCCGAGCGGTACAGCGGAAACGCCGCCGACCGGCCCGCCCGCGACCGCGCGTACGCCGCCGCCATGAAGCGGGTCCACGAGCAGTTCCCGGATGATCTGGACGCCGCTGCGCTGTACGTGGAATCCGTGATGGACCTCCGCCCGTGGGGCTACTGGATGCCCGACGGCACACCGTATGAGGGCACGGCGGAGATTGTCGCCTTGCTGGAGAGCGTGATCCGGCGCAATCCCAGCCATCCGGGCGCCCTCCACCTGTACATTCACCTGCTCGAGTCCACGAAAGACGCCGCGCGCGCGATCCCGGCCGCGGACCGGCTGCTGACGCTGATGCCGGCGGCCGGTCACCTGGTGCACATGCCGGGGCACATCTACCAGCGTGTCGGACGGTACGGGGACGCGGTCCGCGCCAACGAACTCGCCATCCTGGCCGACGAGGATTACATCACCCAGTGCCGCGCGCAGGGGCTGTACCCGATGGGCTACTACCCCCACAACGTTCATTTTCTCTGGTGGTCCGCCACGATGGACGGCCGCGCCACGATGGCCATCGAGGCCGCGCGAAAGGTGGCGGCCAAGATCCCCGACGCGATGCTCAAAGAGATGCCGATGCTGGCGGGTTTCCGGATCATTCCCGCCTACGCGCTGACGAGGTTCGGCAGATGGGACGAGGTGCTCCGGGAGCCCGCGCCCCCGGCCGGCACTCCCTTCTACGAAGGCATCTGGCACTATGCGCGGGGCCTCGCGTTCCTCGGCAAGGGACAGGTGCTCGACGCGGAGGGCGAGTTGGTCGCCGTCCGCAAGGCGCTCTCGAGCCCCGATCTCGACTTGCCGCTGTTCTCGCCGAACACGATGAGGGCCGTACTGGCCATTGCCCCCGAGGTGCTCGCCGGAGAAATCGCTGCGGCCCGGAGAGACTACGCGGCCGCCGTCGCTCACCTCGAGCGCGCCGTGCGGCTCGATGACGGACTCGTCTACACGGAGCCGGCCGAATGGCACTATCCGCCGCGTCACGCGCTCGGCGCCGTGCTGCTCGAGGCGGGCAGGCCCGCGGAAGCCGAAACTGTTTACTGGGAGGACCTCAGGAGGAACCCCGAGAACGGCTGGGCCCTCACGGGTCTGCTGCAGGCGCTGAAGACGCTGGGGCGCACGCACGACGCGGCCCTCATCGCGGCGAGGCTCGATGCCGCCTGGCGCCGGGCCGACCAGCGGCCGAACGCGTCCCGCATCTCCGCCACGACGCTCATCGTGAACGCAAGCCCGTCCGCCGATGATGCATCGGCGAAACCCTTCGAGACGCTGACGCCGGTTCAGCCTCCCGCCGCGGCTGGCAGCATGGCTCCTCAGCTGACGGCATCCTCCGACGGACGGGTCTTTCTGAGCTGGCTCGAGCCGGCGGCGCAGGGTGCGACGCGGTTCCGGCTCGCGGAGTGGAGCGCAGGCGCGTGGCATTCCCGCGCGGACATCGTCCGGGGCACGCACCTCTTTGCGAACTGGGCCGATGTGCCGTCCGTCTTTGCCGCGGGTGACGGCAGGCTTCTCGCCCATTGGCTCGAAAAGACCGGCGCGCAGGCTCATGCCTATGGCATCCGCGTGAGCGAGTCGAAGGATCACGGGCGAACCTGGTCGCCTTCCATCACGCCCCATGGTGACGCATCGCCCGCCGAGCATGGATTCCTCTCGTTCTTCGACACGCCGGAGGGCGACGTCGGCCTCGTGTGGCTCGACGGCAGACAGACGGCCGCGGGCTCGGCGGCCGTTCCGACGGCCGCTGCCAGCCATGGACATGGCGGCGGGGCTGGCGCGATGTCGCTCCGGTCGACGGCCCTGCGGCGCGGCGCGGCGCCGCGAACGGACGTGCTCGTCGACGCGCGCGTATGTGACTGCTGTCCGACGGCCGCAGCCCGCACGGGCCGCGGTGCCATCGTGGCCTACCGGGACCGATCGGACGTCGAGGTCCGCGACATCAGCATCGCCAGGCTCGTGGACGGTAAATGGCAGGCAGGAGGATCGGTGCATCCCGACGGATGGGAGATCAATGGATGCCCGGTCAATGGCCCGGCGCTGGCGTCGATGGACGACCGCGTGGCGGTGGCGTGGTTTACCGCCGCCCGGAACGAGGGACGGGTCTCCGTGGCGTTCTCCGCCGACGGCGGCGCGACGTTCGGTGAGCCGATCCGGGTGGATGGCGGCGGAGCACTGGGTCGGGTGGATGTCGAACTGCTGCCCGACGGGAGCGCGGTTATCCTGTGGATCGCACTCGCCCGGGGGAAGGCAGAACTCCTTGCCCGGCGCATCTTCGCCGATGGACGGCGCGGCCCTTCCGCCGTTCTCGCCCGTGTCAGATCAGACCGTTCGAGCGGTCACGCTCGCGTGATTCGCAGCGGCAATCGGCTGTATTTCGCGTGGCGGGAGCCGGCGCCATCGCCCCGGGTCGTTGCCGCCGTCGCCGGCGTGCCGGAGGACGCGGTGCGTTAGGCCCCGGTCATGATGCCGCCGTCGATCGTGAGCGAGGTACCTGTCGTCCAGCCTGACTCGTCGGACGCCAGGAACAGCGCGGCGCGGGCAATGTCGTCGGGAGACCCGAGGCGTTTCATCAGGGTCTTCTGTGCGACGTCCGAGACGGCCCGTGCAGCGTCCGGGAAGGCCGAGGCCGAAGCCCAGATGAGCGGCGTGTCCACCGGACCGGGCGACAGCACGTTGATGCGGATTTCCGGGCCGTAATCGATGGCCGCCTGCCGGACCAGGGCCAGCAGCGCGCCTTTGGACGCGCAGTACGCCGCGTGGTTCGGGAACCCCTTCAGCGCCGCGATCGACCCGCCGATGACCACCGAGCCCCCGCTGCGCGTCTTCATGACCGGCAGTCCCGCTCGAAGCAGGTAGAAGACGGCGTCGAGGTTGACGGCGAGCGTCTGCCGCCAGGTGTCGAGCGGCACGCCGCTGATGGAGCCGAGGCCGAGCATCCCCGCGAAGCAGACAATCGTGTCGAGGCCGCCGAACTCGCGGCCGCACCGTTCCACGAGCCTGTCGCTGGTTTCGGGAAGGCTGACATCGCCGGGAACGAACACGACCCGGCCGCCCCCGGCCCGGATCTGCTCCTCGAGCGCGCGCCCGCGGGCCTCGTCGCGGCCGCTCGCCACAATGGAGGCGCCCTCCCGCGCAAAGAGGAGCGCCGTCGCCCGGCCCATGCCGCTGGTGGCCCCTGTGATGATCGCCGTCCGCCCGTTCATCCGATGCATGGCGGGGACCAGTCTACTCCGGGGGAGGCGCCCGGGGGACGTGCAATGCGCGACTACCGCTTGTGCATGCGTATTTCCCGGCCGCCGTGCCCGAACTCCACGCGGTCCATCATCTGGCTGATCAGGAAGATGCCGCGCCCATGGTGTGAGAAGAGCTGCTCGGCGGCAACGGGCGTGGGCACCTGGTCGGGATCGAATCCCGGGCCCGGGTCGCGGACGACGATGATCATGCCCAGGGCCTGGTCGCAGGCCACCGAGAGCTGCACGGTCTTACTGGGGTTGTGGGCGCATCCGTACCGCACGGCGTTTGCCAGCGCCTCGCGGAGCGCGGTTTCGATCTCGAACTCCTTGCCCTGGGCGCAGCCCACGTCGCGCGTCAGGGCCAGCACGCGATCGACGACGGGCGAGATGGCTGCCGCGTCGCCGGGCAGTTCGACGTCGAGGCGCACGGCGAGGTTGTCGCACTCGAAGTCGATGGGCGCGACGGCGTCTTCGGGCGAGGCGGAATCGATCTGCACGTTGATCTCGTTCCTGCGGACCACTCCTCCTGCCTGGGCGGGCGGCACGCGCGTATGCGTTGCGTTGATGAAGGTAGCTTATCCCAACGGGCGTCGGGAGCAAGCGTCATCTGAATAATGGGAAGCCCGTGGCGGTGTACACTAAGCAGCGGCATCAACATGAGCGAGTGGCCTGACCGCATCGGCGCCTATCCCATCGAACGCGAAATCGGCCGCGGCGGCATGGGGATCGTGTACCTCGCGCGCGACGAGGAGCTCGATCGCGCCGTGGCGATCAAAGTCCTGCCCGATTCCGTCTCGGACGATCCGGCACGCCTGGCGCGTTTCGACCGCGAAGCCCGCATGCTGGGCGCGCTCAATCACCCCAACATCGCCGCGATCTACGGCATCGAGCAGGACGGCGATCGCCGGTTCCTGGTGCTGGAGTACGTCGCCGGACCGACGCTGGCGGAGTTGCTCCGGAACGGGCCGCTGCCCGCCGAAGACGCGCTCCAGATCGGCCGGCGGATCGCCGCCGCGCTCGAAGCGGCGCATGAGAGCGGGATCATCCACCGCGACCTGAAGCCGGCCAACGTCAAGATCACCCCGTCCGGCGATGCCAAGGTGCTCGACTTCGGCCTCGCACGCCAGAGTCCCGATTCCGGCACAGGCCTCACGCCGCCGCCGGCCGAGGCCCGGACGTTTTCCGGGGCCATGACGCTCGATGGCCTCGTGCTCGGCACGCCGGGCTACATGAGTCCCGAGCAGGCGCGTGGCAAGCCTGTCGATCGCCGAACCGATATCTGGTCCTTCGGGTGCGTGCTCTTCGAGTGCCTCAGCGGTTGCGAAGCGTTCGGTGGCGACACCCCGTCCGATCGGATTGCCCGGATCCTCCAGAGCCCGCCGGATTGGTCCGCCCTCCCGCCCGGGGTCTCGGACAACATCCGCTACCTGCTGGAGCGGTGCCTGGAGAAGGAGCCGATGAAGCGGCTCCGCGATATCGGTGATGCGCGCCTGGAAATCGAGGCGGTGTTGGCGGGAGTCGGGCATCGCCGCCCACCCCGGACGCCTGTCGCCGGGGCGGCACCGCGCCGCGGGGTTCGAATCCTCGCAGCCGTCGCCGGCGGCGCGGTCCTCGGGGCACTGGCCATGCTCGGCGGCAGCCGCCTCCTGGCCCCTGACAGCCCGGCTGCAGGAGACGTGATCGGCGCGCTTCGGCTGTCGGTACCGATTCCGCGGGACTTGACGGTTCAGGTCGTCATCGGGGAAACGCAAGCGATTCCGGCGGACATTTCCCCAGACGGGCAGACGGTTGTCTTCACGGCGTCCGCCGGCGCCGGTCAGCCGAAGATGCTCTATACGCGGCGCCTCGACAGCCCGGACTGCACGCTCGTGGCGGGCACGGAGCGGGTCGAAGGACCGCCGTCGATCTCGCGGGACGGACAGTACATTCACTTCCGGGCCCGCCTGGCCGACACAGCCCAGGCCAGGCACTTTTACCGGGTGCGCCTGGACGGCAGCGAGCCGCCGACCAGGCTCGGAGAAGCCGAGGCACACGACTCCTGGCTGGCGCTGCCCGATGGTCGCATTCTCATCACCGTGGACAACGGGACCGGGTTCAGGATGCTGTCGCCCGCCGGCCTTCCGGCCGGACCGCCGAAGCGCATCGACACGGAGGACGTCACCGGCCGTTTCGATCTCGGGTATCTGGGCCATCGATCCATGGTCGATGACCGGACCCTGCTGGCCGTCATGCACTACGTCTCCGGCGGCGCCGTGAAGACCGGCGTCGCCATCCTCCGCCTCGACACCGGCAAGGCCACGCGCCTCATCGACGAGGGACGATACGCCATCGTGGTCGCGCCCGGCTGGCTCCTGTTCTCGCGCGGCGAGAATCTGCTCGTGGCGCCCTTCGACGCGGCAGGCAATCGGTTGACAGGCGCCCCGCAGGCGATCTTCGGGGGAATCAGGACGCTGAACTCTTCCACGGCGGGTCTCTTCAGGCTGTCCGCCTCGGGCACGCTGCTGTACGCGCCGGGCGGCCTGGTTGGGGAGAAGCGCACGCTGGCGTTCATCGAGCCGGATGGGACGCTCGCTCCGTTCGTGCCTGAGGGCCGCTCGTACTCGACGGCGTACTTTCCGGGCGTGTCGATGGACGGCCGCCGGGTCGCGGTGGTCCTCACGAATGAACAGAACGTCGACGAGATCTGGGTCACTGGTGTCGAGGAGCCCGTCCTGTCCCGCGTCGCGGCGCGGCCGGGTGTCGAGCTCGGGGCCCCGGTGCTCTCACGGGACGGGTCCCTGCTGGCCTATCGCGCCACGGGACTGGACGGACGATCGAGTCTCCATCTGAAATCGCTCGACGGCGGAGGGCCGGATCGTCTGCTCGTCGAGGCCTCCCGGCTGAAGACCTACCTCTATCCCACCTCGTTCACTCCCGACGGCCGGGCGCTGCTGTTCGACATCGCCTCCGGGGACGGAGCCGTGGGGCTGGCGCGTTGGAGTGATGATCCGGCGCGCCCGCCGGAGGTGAGCGTGGCAATCGACGAGGCTGGCTGGGAGATAGAAGCCGTCTTCTCGCCGGACGGCAGGCATGTCGCGTTCGCATCCAAACGGGACGGCACGCCGAGGGTTTACGTCGCGTCCTATTCGGCAGATGGCACGATTGGCAATGCGGCCGCCGTGGCGCGCGGACAGCGGCCGGAGTGGTCGGCCGACGGGCGGCAGCTCCGCTACTCGGACGCGGGGACCCTGTATGCCGTTCCGCTGAGCACGCGGCCCGTCGTTCGGGCCGGCGCGCCGGTCCGTCTCCTCAACACGCGCGGCACGGGGATTGGCGCGTACCGGTATCTTCCGGACGGCCGGATCGTGGCCGTCGTGATGTCCCCCGAACAGAGTGACCTGACGCGGTTCGACCTTGCGGTCAACTGGGGGCAAGGACTCCTGCGCCGGGTCTCGAAGCAATGAGCGCGCGACTGCGCCGGTGGCGCGGCGACGCTCGGAGAGCGACGCTATGACATCCGCCTTTCGGTTGATCGAACCGAGACACGTTCCACCGCTCGAGCCGGCGTTCAGGCCGGCCGTGCTCGCGAACCGCGCATTCCGGGAGGAGGTGGCGGCGTCGGGCGCCGGCGTGCCGCTTGTGATCGCGCTCGAGCGGCTCGACGGCTCGCTCTCGCGCTACGACACGGTGGCCTTCCCGGACGGCCATCCGCGCGCCGATGCCAACCTCGTCTACGCCGAGCGCCTGGTGAAATTTCTGCTCTGGGCCCGCGGCGGGTGGCGCGTGTTCGTCGGCGGCCCATCCTCGGTGGGTGAGCACATCCGCCGCGTGTATGCCGCGGACGGTGAGCGGACCTTCGATCACCACTTCATGGGCGAGCAGGTGCATGGGCGCCCGTTCAAGGTCACCACGTGCGCCGCGCAGGTCGTGCCGGCGGCCCGCGAGGCTGGACAGCACCTCGGCCGCCATCTCGACGGCTGCCGGATCGGCTTCGACCTGGGCGCATCCGACCTGAAGGTCTCTGCGGTCGTCGACGGCGAAGCGATCTTCAGCGAAGAGATCGTCTGGGAGCCGGTCGAGCAGACCGACCCGGCGTACCACCGGTCGAAGATCCGCGAGGCGCTGAACCTCGCCAAGTCGAAGATGCCCCGCTTGGACGCCATCGGCGGCAGCTCGGCCGGCGTCATCGTCGACAACCGGCCCATGGTGGCATCGCTCTTCCGCGGTATTCCGGCCGATCGCTTCGGCGAAATCCGCGAGATGTTCCTGCGCTTCCGCGACGAATTCGGCGTCCCGCTCGATGTCGCCAACGACGGCGACGTGACGGCGCTGGCCGGCGCGATGAGTCTCGACGACAACGCGGTGCTCGGCATCGCGATGGGTTCGAGCGAGGCGGCCGGTTACGTCAATCCCGAGGGCGCAATCACCGGATGGCTCAACGAGCTGGCCTTCGCGCCGGTGGACTACAACCCGGGTGCGGCCGTTGACGAATGGTCCGGAGATGCCGGTGTCGGCGCGCTGTATTTCTCCCAGCAATGCGTGTTCCGGCATGCGCCGGCCGTGGGCATCACACTGCCCGCCGGCGCGACAAAGGCCGAGACGCTCAAGCACGTCCAGGCGGCGCTCGAGTCCGGCCACGAGGGCGCCGCGAAGATCTGGGAGAGCATCGGCGTGTACCTGGGATACGGCATCGCCCACTATGCCGACTTCTACGACCTCCGGCACGTGCTCATCCTCGGCCGCGTCACCTCCGGGCGGGGCGGCCAGATCATCCTCGACGGAGCGAAGGCCGTGCTCGCGTCGGAATTCCCTGAGATCGCGGCGCGCGTCAACATCCAGCTGCCGGACGAGAAGAGCCGGAGGGTCGGCCAATCGATTGCCGCGGCCAGCCTGCCGGCCGCCGGGCCGCCTCCTTCACCGGCGTGAAGCGGCCGGTCTTCGCCGCGGCGCCTGGTGTTGAAACCGCCTCCAGCAGGAGTGGAGCAGGGCCAATGCTGCAGATCACCAACGCCACCATCCACACGCCGGGCCGCGTCATTCCGCGGGGCTCGGTCGTCATCGACGGATCCCGCATCGTCGTGGCCGGTGCCGCGGGAGACGTGCCGGTCGCGAGCGGAGCGACCCTCATCAATGCGGGCGGAATGATCCTCGTCCCGGGATTCATCGACCTCCAGCTCAACGGCGCGTTCGGCCACGACTTTACCGCCGACCCGTCCACGATCTGGCGCGTGGCCGAAGGGCTTCCCCGGTACGGGGTCACGGCGTTCCTGCCGACGATCATCACGTCGCCGCTCGAGCGGGTCGAGGCGGGCATGCGCGTGGTGAAGGAAGGGCGGCCTGAGGATTTCCGCGGCGCCGCGCCGCTCGGCCTCCATGTGGAGGGGCCGTTTCTCAACCCGAAGAAGAAGGGCGCGCACAATCAGCAGTACCTCCGTCCGCCGACGCCGGAAGCGGTGGCCGGCTGGTCGCCGGCGTCGGGCGTTTGCCTGGTGACCATGGCGCCCGAGAATCCGGGTGCGCTGGAGGTGATCGCGGCGCTCGCCTCGCGGGGCGTGGTGGTGAGCACGGGGCATTCCATGGCGACCTATGACGAGGCCGTGGCCGGATTCGACGCGGGCGCGCGGTACGGCACCCACCTGTTCAACGCCATGCCGGCGCTCGGACATCGCGACCCCGGCCTCCCGGGCGCGCTGCTGGCGGACGACCGCATGACGGTAGGCTTCATCGCCGACGGGGTCCACACTCACCGGTCGATCATCGCGCTTGTCTGGCGGATGCTGGGCCCGAAGCGCATGAGCCTGGTCACCGACGCGATGGCGGCCTTGGGTATGCCTCCCGGCAGCCACAGACTCGGCGACTACGACGTCATCGTCGACGCGACAAGCTGCCGCCTCGCCGACGGGACGCTGGCCGGGAGCATCCTGGAATTGGACCAGGCGCTGCGGAATCTCCTCGACATCACCGGCTGCACGCTGGACGAGGCGCTCGAGACGATGACGACGACGCCCGCGAAGTTGCTCGGCCTGGACGGGGAGCGGGGGAGGATCGCGCCCGGATACACAGCGGACATCGTCCTGCTGTCGTCCGACCTGCGCGTCCAGACGACCATTGCGTCCGGCGACATCGTCTACTCCGCCGCCTGAAATGGGGACAGGTCCCATTTCTCATCGGCAGGCCGCTAATGAGAAATGGGACCTGTCCCCTTTTCGACGCCGATGTAGTACAGGTCGGTGGCGACCTCGAACCGGTCTTTCGGGAGCGACGTGGCCAGCCTCTGCCACTCGGCAGTCGGCCGGATGGTCTGCCAGTCGGCCTTCGCGCCCACCTTGACCGGCATCGTGAAGCCGCGCGCATCGGCCTTCCAGCGGTAGGCCACCGAGCCGCCCGACTCGGGGAACCTCAGCTCGAGCACGGGAATCGCGGCGTGCCGCAGGTACTGGTCGAACACCGGCGTCAGGTTCCGGCCGGTCTCCCTGTTGAAGAACCGCACCACGTCCGATGTCGCGATCGTCGTGTACTTGAACCGGTCGAAGTACGCGCGCACGATGCGCCACCACCGCGTGTCGTCGTCCACGATGGAACGCAGCGTGTTGATGAAGAGGGCGCCCTTGAAATACATGTCCTGGGGCGGCACGCGGTTGATGCCGCACCCCGGCACGATCGGATCGCGGTTCCTGACCTTGCTCCGGTACCCGTTGAGGTACTTCAGCGCGTCGGCCTTTCCGAACGCGTGTTCGACGTAGACCCCCTCGGCCCAGGTGCCCCAGGCCTCGTGGATCCACTCGTCGCACACGTCGCTCGCCGTGACGGCGTTCCCGAACCACTCGTGGGCGCTCTCGTGGACGATGATGAAGTCGAACTTCGTGCTGATGCCGACGCCGGTCCAGTCGCGCTCGAGGTAGCCGTTGGCGAACCGGTTGCCGTAGGTCACGGCGCTCTGGTGCTCCATGCCTGAGTAGGGCACCTCGATGAGCTTGTAGCCGTCCTTCGGGAACGGGTACGGGCCGAAGTACTGCTGGAACGCCCGCATCATGGTTTTCGCCTGGGCGAACTGCGCCCTGGCTTTGTCCAGGTTCTCTGGCAGGCAGTAGAAATCGAGCGTCTGGCCGTCGACCTCGTCCGTGAAGTGCGTGTAGTGCCCGATGTTCAGCGACACGCTGTAGTTGTTGATCGGGTACTGGACGTGCCAGTCCCAGCGCGTGTAGCCGTCGCCCAGGTCGGTCTTGCCGAGGAACTTTCCGTTCGAGACGTCCACGAGGTCGTTGGGAATCGCCACGCGGAGGCGCATCTCCTCGACCTCGTCGCGATACTGGTCCTTGTTCGGCCACCACACGCTCGCGCCGATGTGCTGGCAGGCGGTGTTGATCCACGGCCGGCCGGCGGGGTCCGTCCGGAACGCGATGCCGCCGAAACGGCCGTTCTGGGGGGGCGTCCCCGAATACCGGAACGCCACCGCGTACACGCGGCCCTTCTTCAGGCGATCCGGGAAGTTCACGAACACGGCGCCGGACTCCCGCTCGTACTGCAGGTCGCGTCCGCCGAGCGTGACGGCGTCGACGTTCAGCGCCGCGGCGAGATCGAGCTGGATCCGCGACGCGTCCTTCAACATCCGGAAGCGAATCGTGTTCGTGCCGCTGATCGACTTCTTCGCGGGATCGACACGGACGTCGAGATCGTACGAGAGCAGATCGTTGTTCGATCGGTACGGTCCATAGGCCCCCCGGAGCATGTCTGCCGGAGTCGGCTCTGCCGGGGCGGCAGACATACGCTGCGGCGATGGTGCCCGGGCCGGTTCCTGCGCCGGGCAACCGGGCAGCCGGAAGGCGCCGATCCTGGTCGAATAAGCCGCCGCGCCGTTCTTCAGATAGTCGCCGACGTACCAGATCGTGCAGTCGTCGTCGGGATCCATCGCGGTCTGCGTATAGTCTTCCCAGCGCATCGCGGCCTGGGACGCTTCACCCTTGACCAGCACCGCTTCTCGAATCGTCAGGCGGCCGGGAGGGTCGTCTGTCAGTCTCGCCGCGAAGCGCTGCCCCGCGAAATGCGGCGTGCCTCCGAACGAGTACCCGATGCCGATGTTGCCGCGGGCGTCGATGGCCGGGCTGGCCATCCAGCGGAAGAAGCCGTCCGGCGCGTACGTGCCCTGCTGGTGAAGGCTCACGCGGCGCTCCGGATCGACCCGGAACTCGTACCAACGCACCCCGCCGGCTCCCGCGGCGGTGTTCACCGAGTGGACGGCGACGAGGGACTCGCGATCGCCGATCCGTCTGTACACGAGGCGGGACATGAGCTTGTCGCCCTGCGCGTCCAGGCGCCGATCGGTGCCCGGCTGCGGCACGCAGTTGGTCAACTGGCCGTCGCAGAGGTAGCGATAGGGCGCCACGGGGATCCGCAGCGGACCCGTGATGGCCGTCTTCGCGGAATCCTGCCAATCGACGCGGAACTGCCACGCGTCCACATGGGCGGCTTCGAACTGCTTCCGCAACTGCATGCCGCCGGCCGCCATCATCACGTTCGGCGCGCCGGCTGGCGGCAGAGTCCTTCCGTCGACGTCGGCGTTGTTCAGGAACCCGACATTGTTCAGCACGATGCACTGCTCGGTAGCCGGCTCCCCGCGCAGCATCTTCGCCCGATCGGCGACGCAGGCGTGCTTCTGCGTCGCGATGGTCTCGGAGATCGGGTCGTCGCCTGTGCTCGTCGGCACGTAGTAGCCATCGGGCCAGATAGCCGGCCGCGGGTAGTCGGGGAAAAGCGGCCGCAGGAACTCGTACCGGTAGTACGGCCCGAAGGGGTCCGGGCCGGTGCTGACGGCGTAGCACATCGCGTACGGGCCCTGCGGCGGCGGCTCTGCGGCCGCCGCAGGGCCCGCCTGCCCGCCACGCCCGCGCGGCGCGTCGGCGCCCGCCGCGGCCGGCGGCGCCTCGAGCACGGCCGCCGGGCCAGGCTGTCCCGGGCGGCCCGGCGGGCTCAGATAGACGCGGCCCTCTTCGGTCCAGCTCGAAGGCTGGTCCGGCCTCGCTTCCGCCCGCCTGAAGATCGGCATGACGATCAGCCAGCGGTCGGCCAACTGGTCGTAGCGCACCACCGCATCGCCGTTGTTCACGGCTTCGCAGGTGCCGCCGAATCCCTTGAACACGTTGTTGGTGTTGACCGGCCCGTACAGGGCGCGTCCGGTCGAGTCGAACCGGCGGCCCTTCTTCGTGAAGATCGCCATCCGCGAGTTGACGGTCTGGACGATGTGATCGGGGCCGGCCGCCAGGCTGTTGTCAGAGGGATTCCGGAGAGCAGCCGTGCCCTGGGGCCCCTGGAAGCCCACGCCGAGGCCCTCGAAACTCTCCGCGATCATCGCCGCAGGGCGCTCGCCCTGTGACGTCTGCTCGACGGCGGCCGACCCGGAGGGAACGGTGATGGCTGGGAGCACGATCGGCGCCTGGGGTCGCTGGGCGTCGATGCGCGCACGGCTGAAGGGCCAGGCCATGGCCAGCAGGCAGGTCAGGCCGAGAAACAGGAAACGTCGGGCAGATGGCCACATGAAACAGCCCCGCTGAGGAAAGGCGTCCCATTCTGGCATACTGGAGCGTATGCCCATCGATCTGCGTAGTGACACGGTCACCGTCCCCACCGCGGCCATGCGCCAGGCCATGGCGGCAGCCGAGGTGGGCGACGACGTGTTCGGCGACGACCCGACAGTCAATCGCCTGGAAGCGCTTGCGGCGGAGATGACCGGCAAGGACGCCGCGGTTTTCGTCGCGAGCGGCACGATGGGCAATCTCGCGTCGCTGCTCGCCCATTGCGGCCGCGGCCGCGACGTCATCCTCGGCGACGAGTCGCACATCTATCACTACGAGAACGGCGGAGCGTCGGCGCTCGGCGGCCTGGTATTCCGCCCCGTCCGGACCTCGAGCGACGGCACGCTGCCGCTGGATGCGCTGCGGGCGGCCATCCACCTGCCGGCCCACAACTACCACTACTACCACTACACGCGCCCCGGCGTGATTTGCCTCGAGAACACGCACAACCGCTGCGGCGGCCGGACGCTCACACCCGAATACTTCGCCGAGGTTGCCGGCCTCGCCGCCGAGCACCAGCTGCCGGTGCACCTCGACGGCGCGCGGCTCTTCAACGCCGCGGTGGCGGCCGGCCGGCCGGTCACCGAGTGGACACGGCACGTGTCGTCCGTTCAGCTGTGCCTCTCGAAAGGCCTCTCGGCGCCGGTCGGGTCTCTCATCTGCGGATCCGCCGACTTCGTCCGCGAGGCGCGCCGCATGCGGAAGATCCTGGGCGGCGGGATGCGCCAGGCCGGCGTGATCGCGGCGCCCGGCATCGTTGCGCTGACGGAGATGGTGAGCCGCCTGGCCGACGACCATCGCCATGCCCGCCTGCTGGCTGACGGCGTGGCCTCGCTGCCGGGCGTTGTCCTCGACCCGCCCGAGGTCGACACGAACATCGTGGTCTTCCGCATGCCGAGCGTTGCGGCGGCCGAGGCGTACTTCGACGCGCTCGAGCGGGAGGGCGTGCTCATCTCGAACTTCGGCGGTGGCCGTCTGCGCGTGGTGACGCACGACGGCATCACCGAAGCCGACTGTCGCGCCGCCATCGGCGTGATGGAGCGCGTCTGGTCTACGCTGCGGTGACGGGTCCGCCGGCCCGGCTGACCCTCCGTTCGCGCCGCTCCTCGGCCCAGCTGTAGAGGATAGGCAGGCCGAACAGGGTGAGCGCCGTCGAGCTCAGCAGGCCCCCAATCACGACGACCGCGAGCGGACGCTGCACCTCCGATCCCGGCCCGGTTGCGAAGACCATCGGGATCAGGCTGAAGATCGAGATGCTGGCGGTCATGAGCACGGCCCTGAGCCTCGTTTCGCATCCCAACAGGACGGCCCGCGACACGGTCTCGCCCTCGGCGCGAAGCTGGGAGATGTAGGACACGAGCACCAGCCCGTTCAGCACCGCCACGCCGAAGAGCACGATGAAGCCCACCGAGGCCGGCACCGACAGGTACAGGCCCCACACCAGCAGCGCGAACACGCCGCCGACCATGGCGAACGGCAGGTTGACGAGCACGAGCGTGGCCAGCCAGGCGGATCGAAAGGTCAGGAGCAGCAGGACGAAGATGATTGCCACGACCGCCGGGACGATGATGGCGAGCCGGCGCATGGCCTGCTGCTGGTTTTCGAACTGCCCTCCCCAGGTCGTGTAGTACCCGGACGGCAGGCTGACGCGTTCCCGCAACTCGCGCTGGGCCTCCCGCACGAATCCGCCGACGTCGCGCCCGGAGACATTCAGTTCGACGCCAATCCGCCGCTGGCCGTTCTCGCGGCTGATCTGCACGGGGCCTTCCGTCATCCCGACGCGCGCGAGATCCCCGAGCGGGACGCGGAACCCGCCGGGCACGTCGACCAGCAGCGCCCTCAGGTTTTCGGCGGTCCGGCGGTGCTCCTCCGGGTAGCGCACCGAGATGTTGAACACCCGGTTGTCGCGGTAGATCTGCCCGATGGGCATGCCGGCGACGCCGTGCTCGACGACGTGCAGCACATCACCGGCATTGACGCCGTACCGCGCGACCTGCTCCCGGTTCACCTCCACCGTGAGGTAGGGCTGACCCGACACGCGTTCCACCACCAGGTCCGAGACGCCCGGCACGCCGCCGAGCACCGCCGCCATCTCGGCGGCCTTCTGCTTCAGCACGCCGGTATCGTCACCGAACAGCTTGAGAATCACCTGGGCGCGGGTGCCCGCGACGAGTTCGTCGATGCGGCACTGGATCGGCTGGCTGAAACTCGCGACGACGCCCGGCATGTCGGCCACGGACGCGCGCATCCGCTCGACGAGTTCTTCGCGCGACCGCGCGCTCGTCCATGTGCCGCGCGGGGCCAGCGTGCCGACGAAGCCCGTCTTGTCGACGCCCCTGGCCTCCACCGACACGCCCGTCTGGCCCGTGCGCGACACGATCGTCCCGAGCTCGGGAAAGGCCTTCAGCCGCCGCTCGATTTCGCGCGACGTCTCGATGGCGTTGTCGAGTGACACGCTGGGCACCATCTGCACGTCCATGTCGAAGGCGCCCTCGTCCATGACGGGGATGAACTCGGTGCCGAGGCGCGGCAGAACGGCGAGCGCGGCCGACAGCGGCACCAGCGCGACGACGAGCATCACGCCCCGGTGCGCCAGTGCCCACCGAAGCGCGGGCATGTAGAGCCGGCGGTTCATCTCGAACACGGGGCTGACGGCATGCACGGGCTTCATGATCCACTGGGCGATTACAGGCCTGAGTTGACGGTAGAGATTAATGAGAAAGCTTCGATAAAATTAG
This sequence comes from Vicinamibacterales bacterium, assembly GCA_046496425.1. Taxonomy (GTDB): domain Bacteria; phylum Acidobacteriota; class Vicinamibacteria; order Vicinamibacterales; family JAKQTR01; genus JAKQTR01. Next base: position 351 of record JAWOGY010000214.1, on the reverse strand, counting down.
CAAAATTGGCCAAAGACGTGGGTGTTGAACGTTTTTTGTTTGCATCCTCATGCAGCAACTATGGAGCAGCGGGTAATAATTTCCTTGACGAGAGGCAATCCTTCAATCCTGTGACGCCCTATGGTGTATCCAAAGTGAAAGTTGAGCTTGCCCTTAACAAGCTGGCCGACGCAAAATTCAGCCCCGTATATATCAGGGCCTCAACTGCTTATGGTCTCTCTCCGAGAATACGTTTTGACCTGGTGACCAACAACCTGACTGCATGGGCATTCACAACCGGAAAAGTATACCTGAAAAGTGACGGATCCCCGTGGCGTCCGATCGTACACATCGAGGATATCTCCAGGGCGT
>JAWOGY010000186.1:0-12954 GCA_046496425.1 Vicinamibacterales bacterium | reverse complement strand
GCACCTCGCAATCATCAGAAGCAAGAAGCCAGAAGGGCCCACTGACGTTCGTCAGAAGCAAGAAGGCTGCACGCCGCTCCGGGGGTTCTTCTTGCTTCTTGCTTCTTGCTTCTTGCTTCTGTCTACCTCGCGTACCTCTCCCGAATCATCGGAATCAGGTACTCCGAAAACGCGCGGCGGAAGTCGTACTGGGGCGAGAACCCCCAGTCGGCGCGGGCGGCCGAGTCGTTGACGTCGGCCGGCCAGGTGTCCACGATCCCCTGACGCTTCACGTCGTTCGTATAGGTGAGGTCGGCGCCCGGGAAGTTTTCGAGGACGACCTGCCGCACCTCCTCCGCCGAGGGGCTGAAGGCGCCCACGTTATAGGCGGTCTTCGACAGCCGCTCCCGGGGCGCGTATGCCAGCTTGAGGAGCACTTCGACGCCGTCCGGCATCGCCATGAACGGGATGCGCGTGTCGGGCCGGACAAAGCAGGCGTACGCCTCGCCCTTGGCGGCAGCGTGAATCATTTCCGGGGCGTAATCCGAAGTACCGCCCGAGGGGACCGTCACGGCCGAGATCAGTCCCGGGAAGCGGACGGCCCGGAAGTCGACCTTGCCGGCCATGGGCTCCGCCGACAGCTGTTTGTAATGGCGTGCATAGTAGCGGCCGAGCAGCTCGCAGTACAGCTTATTGCACCCGTACATCGTCGTCGGCGTGTTGAACTCCTCTTCGCGCACCTTGCCCGCCTTGGCCTTGGTCTCGAGATCGGGCAGCCCGTAGGCGGCAATCGAAGAGGGATAGAGGAACACCACCGGACGCCCGTGCGACTCGCTCTGCTTCTGGGCGAACTCGAGCAGGTTCATCGTGCCTTCGACGTTCACCTGGTGGGCGGTGACGGGCGTGAACTCGCTGCGCGTCGACAGATAGGCCGCCAGGTGATAGATGTGGTCGATGTCGAACTCGGCCAGGATGCGGTCGAGGGCCGACGCGTCGGTGATGGACCCGATGACTTCCCGATGGACCATCCTGCCGAGCGCGGGCTCGAGCGCCCGGACGTCGAGCGTGAGGATGGTCGTCGTTCCCTCCGCAGCCAGGCGCGTGATGAGCCCGTGTCCGATCTCGCCGCCCGCCCCGGTAATCAGTACGCCAGCTCGTCTCACAGTGGACCTCATCTCATGAAGAAACCGGTATGAATGCCGGTTGACGGGGGATTATACGTCGCCTCTGACCGAGCCGGGTGGTCCGGATCAGGGGCTAGGGGCTCGGCGCTAGGCGCTAGTCAACCTCACCGTGACGCTGCAGGCCGCCCACGCGGCGACAGCCGCGTCCGACGAGCGCCCAGCGCCGAGCCCCCAGCGCCTTGTCCCCTCCCTACCTCGTCAGCTTCCTGTACTTGATCCTGTGCGGCCGGTCGGCCTCCGTGCCGAGCCGGCGGTGCCGGTCAGCTTCGTAGTCCTGGTAGTTGCCTTCGAACCACTCCACGCGGCTATCGCCCTCGAAGGCCAGCATGTGCGTGGCGATCCGGTCGAGGAACCACCGGTCGTGGCTGATGACGACCACGCAACCGGCGAACGCGAGGATGGCGTCCTCGAGCGCCCGCAGCGTGTCCACGTCGAGGTCGTTGGTCGGCTCGTCGAGCAGCAGCAGGTTGCAGCCGCGCTTGAGGAGCTTGGCGAGGTGGACGCGGTTCCGCTCGCCGCCGGAGAGCGAGCCCACCTTGCGCTGCTGGTCGCGGCCCTTGAAGTTGAACCACGACACGTAGGCTCGCGACGCGACTTCACGTTTGCCGAGCACCACCTCGTCGCGGCCGTCCGAGATCTCCTGCCAGACGGTCTTCCCGGGATCGAGGGCGTCCCGCGACTGGTCCACGTACCCGACCTGGACGGTCTCGCCGAGCCTGAGCGTGCCGGCGTCGGGCTGCTCCTGCCCCGTGATCATCCGGAAGAGCGTCGTCTTGCCTGCCCCGTTCGGCCCGATGACGCCGACGATGCCGCCCCGCGGCAGGGTGAAATTCACGTCGTCCATCAGCAGGACGTCGCCGTAACCCTTGCGAAGGCCCCGGGCCTCGACGACGATCTCGCCGAGCCTTGGGCCCGGCGGGATGTAGATCTCCGCCGTCTCGATGCGCTGCGACGCCTCCTCGGAGAGCATCGCCTCGTAGGCGTTGAGCCGCGCCTTGCCCTTGGCCTGCCGCGCGCGCGGCGACATCCGGATCCAGTCCAGCTCGCGCTGGAGCGTCCGCTGGCGCCGCGCTTCCTGCTTCTCTTCGATCTCGAGGCGCTTCTGCTTCTGTTCGAGCCAGGACGAGTAATTGCCCTGCCACGGAATGCCCGAGCCCCGATCGAGTTCCAGGATCCAGCCCGCGACGTTGTCGAGGAAGTAGCGGTCGTGGGTGACGGCCACGACGGTGCCGGGATAGTCGTGCAGGAAGTGCTCGAGCCACGCCACGGACTCGGCGTCGAGGTGGTTCGTCGGCTCGTCGAGCAGCAGCAGGTCGGGCGACTGCAGCAGCAGCCGGCACAGCGCCACGCGGCGCCGCTCCCCTCCCGACAGGGTGCGGACGTCGGCGTCGGGCGGAGGGCAGCGCAGGGCGTCCATGGCCAGCTCGAGCTTCGAATCCAGCTCCCAGGCCCCGACGGCGTCGATCCGGTCCTGGAGCTTGCCGAGCTCCTCGAGGATTTTTTCCATCTCGTCGGGCTCGAGCGGCTCGCCGAGTTCGCCATTCAACTCGTCGTAGCGGGTCAGGAGCGCCTTCGTGGGGGCGACGCCCTCCTCGACGTTACCGAGCACGGTCTTCGAGGGGTCGAGCGAAGGCTCCTGTGCCAGGAATCCGATGCTCACGCCGTCGGCCGAATACGCTTCGCCCAGGAACTCCTTTTCGATCCCGGCCATCACCTTGAGGATCGTGCTCTTACCGGCGCCATTCAAGCCCAGCACGCCGATTTTCGCCCCCGGGAGGAAAGAGAGCCAGATGTCCTTGAGCACGGTCTGATCCGGGGGATAGACCTTCCCGAGCCCCTTCATGGTGAAGATGTATTGCGCGGCCATCAGGCCTCTAGCCTATGCTGTGCAGGCAGCCGACTCAAGGGGAGGGCAATGGTCGACGAATGGCGGGTGGAACTTGACCGGGGCCACCCGGTGACCGCGAGGCGTTACCGGGGCGGCCCTTCTCCCCTGGCGACGCTGGTCCTCGCCCATGGCGCCGGCGCCGGCCAGTCGAGCGAGTTCATGGTGGGATTCGCCACGGGACTGGCCTCCCGTGGGCTGGACGTGCTGACGTTCAACTTCCCGTTCACCGAGCGCGGCAAGCGGCTCCCCGACCCGCAACCGGTGCTGGAGGCGTGCTACCGGGCGGTGCTCGCCGAGGTGGCCGCCGACCGTGATGGCGGCGGCCTGCCCCTCTTCATCGGCGGAAAGTCCCTCGGGGGCCGGATGGCCTCCCACGTCGCCGCGGCGCGCGACGTGGGCGATGCGGCGGTTGGCGCATGGTGGGATCGGCTGCGCGGCCTGATCTTTCTCGGGTATCCCCTGCACCCGCCCGGCAAACGGCAGCAGGTCCGCGTGTCGCACCTGCCGCACATCATCCACCCGATGCTCGTGGTGCAGGGCGCAAAGGATGCCTTCGGCACCCCCGCCGACCTGCGGCTGTTCTTCGACGTGCTGCCGGCCGCAAGCGAGATCTACATCGTCGAGCAGGGCAACCACTCGCTCGAGGTGCCGAAGCGATCGGGCCTGTCGCAGGCGGCCGTCTTCGCCGCGGCCCAGGATCGGATCGCGGCGTGGATTAGCGCATGCCTCGAAGCCGCCAGGCATGGAGGATGACGGCAGACGAGGCGATCGCCACGCCCGCCGCATCCGCGGCGCCCGCGGGATAGAACAGCAGCACACCGCCGGCGACGGCGAGCGCCCGCTCTGGCAGCGTGGCGGCGCGCCGCATCCAGCCTCCGAATCCCGCCGCCAGCGCGACCACGCCGAGCGCGGCCGTCGAGGCCGCCCAGGCGACGTCGGCGGGCGTCCCGCGCAGCAGCACGCCCATGCCCCGCGGGTCGAGCGTGAAGACGAAGGGCACGAGGAACGCCGGCACGGTGTACTTCCAGGTGAGCATCATCGTCTTGAACGGGTTCCCGCCGGTGAGCGCCGCGGCCGCGAACGGCGCGAGCGCGGTCGGGGGGCTCACCTCGGACAGGACGGCGTAGTAGAAGATGAACATGTGCGCGGCGACCGGCGCCACGCCCACGCTCGTCATCGCCGGCGCCACCATGACCGCGGCGATGATGTACGACGCGGTCACCGGCACGGCGAGCCCGAGCAGCCAGACCGCGAGCGCCGCGTACAGGACCGTCAGGAAGAGGTGGCCGCCGGCCAGTGCGACAATCAGGCCCGCGACTTTCAGCCCGAGGCCGGTCAGCGTCACCACGCCGACGATGATGCCGGCTGTGGCGGTCGTCGCGGCGACCGAGAGGACGCCGCGGCCGCCGGCGTCGAGGGCGGCAAGGAGGCGCCGCGGCCAGAGCGCCGTATCCCGACGGACGAAGCTCAGTCCGACGGCGAGCAGCGTGGCCCAGAACACGGCGCGGAACGTGCTGACGCCGGCGGCGAGCAGGACGCCGATGCTGATGAGCGGGAGGAAGTGATAGCCGCCGCGCCGTGTCACCTCGAAGAGCGGCGCGATCTCCACGGCGGCCGGCCTCGTGCCGAGCCTCCGCGAATCGGCTTCGATCATCAGGAAGATCGACAGGTAATAGAGCAGCGCCGGGATAACGGCCATCAGGAGCACCTGGAGGTACGAGATCTTCAGGAACTCCGCGATGACGAAGGCCGCCGCGCCCATGGTCGGCGGCGCGAGGATGGCCCCGATGCCCGCCGCCGACAGCACGGCCCCGGCCGTGTCCCTGGGGTACCCCGCGCGCTGGAGCATGGGCCACGACACGGAGCCGAGCATGACGGTGGTCGCCACCCCGCTCCCGGACACCATCCCCAGGAGCCCTCCCGCGAGAGTGACCGCCCGGCCCGCGGCGGAGCCTGACTGCGAGCGGCCGAGCGCCGCGCGTGACCAGTCCAGGAGGAACCGCGCGGCCCCGGAGTGCTCGAGGATTGCGCCGAACACCGTGAACAGGATGATATAGGTCGACGCCACGTCCAGCGGCACGCCGAAGATCCCCTCGAGCGTCATGTAGAGCGTGCCCACGATCCGATCGAGCCCGTAGCCCCGGTGCGCGACGACGCTGAGGCCGACCAGATCCAGGAACGGGCCCACCCACGCATACGCGAGAAACCCCAGCGCGGTAAAGGTGAGCACCGGCCCCGACGTGCGCCGCGTCGCTTCGAGCACGAGCACGATGAGCGCCGAACCGAGCACGAGGTCGACGATGGTCGGCTCGGCGGCGCGGTAGATGAACTGGTCGAAGTCGAAGAGGGGCCAGACAACCGCCGCCACGGCCGCAGCGGCGAGCACCCAGTCGACCGCCGGCACGCGCGCCCGGCCGGTATCCCGGCGAAGCGGATACAGGATGAAGGTGAGAATCAGGCAGCCGAGCAGGAAGCGGAGGCGGTAACCTTGCGGCTGCACGACGGCGACCACCCAGTAGAGCGCGTAGAGCGACAGTCCCGCGGCGATCGTGGTCGCCAGTGCGCCGGCGGCCCCCCGGAGGCGCGGCGGCGGCGACTCCATCAGAACTCGACCCTGGCGCTCAGCCAGGCGTGCCTCCCCGGACCGTCGATGCCGGACCCGTGGATGCGGTAGGCTTCGTCGAAGAGGTTCGCAAGGCCTCCCGACACGAGCAGGTTCTGCTTGATGCGCATGCCGGCCGTGAGGTTGAAGACGGTCCAGCCCGGCGTTCCACCCGGCGGGATGCGGTGGTCGGCCATGTCGCCCGGCGCCAGGCGCGTCTGCGCTCCGGCGGCGCGCAACGCGCCTTCGAGCCACACGCCTCGATGCCAGCGGTAGCGCGCCCCAAGGAGACCGTTGACCGGCGGTATGCGGCGCATGGGCGCGTCCACGGTCACCTGCTGACCGTAGGTGCTGGACACGAACCCGCGCAGTGTCAGCGCGGCGGTGGCGCGCCACTCGGCGTCCGCTTCGAGGCCCCGCACATACGCTTCGCCGACATTGGCGCGCTGGTAGACATCCTGTCCGTCCCAGGCCGGGGAACCCTCGAATGTCGCCGGCAGCCGGTCGATGAGATCGCGCAGTTGCAGCCGGAACGCCGCGAGCGTGGCAGCCACGCGGGACGTGTTGGCCTTGAGGCCGCCTTCGATCGAGACCGAACGCTCGGGGTCGAGGCTCTCCGGCGGGACTTCGACGCCGTAGTCGAAGGCCCCGAGCGTGCTCAGGTCGTCGATGTTCGGCGCGCGGAAGGCCTGGGCGACCGATCCGAATGCGTTCACGCCGCGGCCGAGCGGCACGAGGACCGAGACGCTTCCGACAACCGCGTCCGGCGTGATGCGCAGCGGACCGAACACCGGATCGTCGGCCTCGACGTCGTCGCGCGTGTACCGGGCGCCGACATCGACGCCGGCCCGGCCGAACGAGAAGTGCCCGAGGGCGAAGGCCGCGACCGAGAGCCGCGTGGCACCATCGGGATACAACCCGCGCATGGGCTTCGAGGCGCCGGTGGCGAGATTGGTGTCGCGTCGCCAGCTCCGCACGATGTCGTGGTACAGCTCGACGCCGGCGCTCCATCCCGCGCGGCTTGCCAGGCGGCCGTACAGGTCGGCCGAGACGCCAACAGTCGCCACCGTGTCGAACTCGGTGGTCTCGACATCCGACCCGCTCCGCCGCCGCCGCCGTCCTTCGTCGGACCGCTGCCACGAGAGGGCCACCCGGGAGAGATCCAGCCAGCTGGACGACACGAGCTGCTGCCACTGGAGGTACCCGAGGCGCCGGGATTGCGGATCGAACTCGTACACGTCGTATCCGCGCTGGGCAATCTGGTCGAACCGCGGCACATCCTGCTGGTAAACGGACTGGAAGACGCCGGTGAACGTGGTGCGCGGCGATGCCGCCCAGATCGCCGAGACGTCGGCGTCGGACTCCTGGTAGCCCGACGGGGCTTCCGTGCCGAGGGACCCGCCAGCAACCAGGTTGCCGAAGTTGCGGAGGGTGACGCCGCCGCGCACGCCCGCGCGGGCGCCGGCGACACTCCCTTCGGCGCGCGCGGTCTGCTCCATGCCCGCACTGGCCAGGCGCGTGGCCACGGCGCCGCCCGCACGAAGGCCTCCGGACGACAGGACGGGCAGCGGCGTGATCAGGTTGACCACCCCGCCCAGCGCATCGCTGCCGTACTGCACGGAGCCCGACCCTCTGACGGTCTCGATGCGTTCGAGGCTGAACGCGTCAATCGTGTTCATGTACTGGTTCGGGCCCAGCCGGAACGTCGCGTTGTTCAGCCGGACGCCGTCGATGAGGACCAGGACCTGGTTGCCGACCAGGCCCCGCACAAACGGCGACCCGCCGCCGTGATTGGTCTTCTGCACCCAGCCGCCGCTGCGATCCTGCAGGACTTCGGGCGACGTGCGATCGACCCGTTCGTCGAGGGCAATCCGCGAGACCACCGCCGTCGAGCGCGGCACGTCGGAGGCGGCGCGATCGGCACGGGCCGCGGACACGAGGACCGACTCGTCGACGCGAAGCTCGACGGGCGCGAGCGCGACGTGGAGGACGGCTTCCGACCGATGGATGTCGACCGAGGCCTGCACGGGGCGGTACTCGGGTGCCGAAACGCGCACGACTGCGGCTCCTGGCGGCAGACCCGACAGCCGCGCAATGCCGCCCCTGTCGGTCACGGCGCCGGCGTTCTGCCCCTCCACGTCAACCCGCGCACCGCCAATCGGCGCCCCGGAGGCGGCCGATCGCACCTCGACCCGCAGAATGCCCTCGGCCCGGGCCGCCGCCATCGTGCCCGACAGAGCCTGGCTGCAGAGGATCCCGAGGGCAATGACCAGTGGCCGCATCAGTCCTTCCAGGCGCCGCGTTCGCGGTAGTAGCGGATGGCGCCGGGATGAAAGGGCGCGGGGGCGGCCGTGGCCTCGCTGGCCGGCCTCAGGCGCGCGGCCTCCGCGTGGACGGCGGCGAGTTCCGCCTGGTACTCGAACAGCAGGCGCGTGATGTCGTACGCCAGCTGGTCGGGCATGTCGCGGTGGACGACGAGCAGGTTCGCGACGCCCACGACCGCGACATCGGCCGAGAGGCCGGCGTAGGCGTCGCGGGGCACGACGAGCCGGGAGTACAACGAGCTGCCGTACGTCTGTCGCAGCGCGTCGAGGGCGTCGTCGTTCGCTACCAGGCGCCAGGAGAGGCCGGGTGTGCTGGCCAGGTCGAGCACGGACGCCGTCGGGACGCCCCCGCTCCAGAAGAACGCGTCGATCTTCCCGTCCTTCAGCGCGTCAACCGACTGCGAGACGCCAAGACTCACGGGCGTGACGTCGCGGCCGGGCTCGAGGCCCGCGCTCCGGAGGATCCGCGTCGCGACCAGTTCGGTCCCGCTCCCGGCGGCCCCCATCGACACGTGCTTCCCGGCGAGGTCGGCGACGCGAACGATCCGGCCCGATCCGCCGGCGACCAGATGCGTGTAGTTGTCGTACAGAACGGCGAGGACCCTCGCCGGCACGGGACCCCGTTGGCCGAAGACCCCGCGGCCGGCAACGGCGTCATCGAGCGTGTCCGCGAGCGAGAAGGCGATATCCGATTTCTTGTCGCGGATGAGCTTCAGGTTGTCGACAGACGCCGCCGTGACCTCGGCCGTGGCCTCGACGCCCGGCAGACGCTCGGTAATGACGCGGGCGAGGGCGCCGCCATACGGGTAGTAGACGCCGCCCGTGCCGCCGGTGGCGACGGAGAGGCGGGTTCTGGCTCCCGCCTGTCGCGCCAGTTCCTGAGGGTTGCAGGCTGCCGCCACGAGGGCGGCAGCCAGGATGAGCGCGCACTTATGCCGGCGGAATCCCACCGAGCACTTCCTCGACGAGTCCGCGCACGAGCGGCACCTTGTAGCCGTTGTGCGCGAGGGGGGCCGCCCCGGTGACCGCCGCGGCGGCGGCCCTGGCGATGACCTTCGAATCGAGCGTCTGCCCGACGAGCAGTTTCTCGACCCCCGGGAGCCGCCACGGCGTCGGCGCCACGCCGGAAAGCACCAGGCGGGCGCCGGTGACCTTGCCGGCCTTCATCGTCACGGCGTGCGCGAGTCCCGCCAGGGCGAAGTCCCACGACCCCCGCGCGCGCACCTTGCGATACCCGCTCTTCTGCCCGGCCGGAGGGGCCGGCACGAGCACGCCGAGGACCATCTCACCCGGCTCGAGCACGGTCTCGCGCGTGGCGTCTATTTCCGGCAGCACGTAGAACTGTTCGAGCGGGAGGACGCGTTCGCCTCTGGGCCCGATGATCCGCACCGTCGCGCCCAGGGCGATGAGCGCCGGCGCCATGTCCGAAGGATGGACGATGACGCAGGCGCCGCCGCCGAAAATGCAGTGGTACTGGTTCTCGCCGCCGAGGGCGTAACAGGTGTCGCCGCCCTTCCGCGTGCAGTCGTAGTCGCCGCGGAAGTACCAGCAGCGGGCCTTCTGGCAGAGGTTGCCGCCGATGGTCCCCTGGTTGCGCAGCTGCGGGCTGGCCACCACGGAGGCCGCCTGGGAGAGGGCCGCGAATTTCTCGACGACGACCGGATGCGCCCCGATCTCGGCGATCGTCGCCAGCGCGCCGAGCCGCAGCTCGCCGTCGGGCGCCACGGAGATGCCGCGCAGTCCGTCGATTTTCGCGAGGCTGACGATCTTCGACGCCTCGAAAACGCCGTCGCGCAGACAGCCGACGAGGTCGGTGCCGCCGGCATGGATGCGCGCCCCGCGCCCCTCGATCTGCTTCAGCGCCTCGCTGACGGAGGCCGGCCGAACGTAGGCAAACGTCCGCAGCATTACTCCCCCCTCTTCTGACCCGCCGGGGCCGGCTTCTGGCCTGCGAGCGCCGTGAGGACGCGCGCAGGACTCATGGGCGCGTCGGTCAGGCGCAGCCCCGTCGCGTTGAACACCGCGCTGGCGATCGCCGGTGCCGTGGGAATCGTCGCGGGCTCGCCGACGCCCTTGGCGCCCGTGTTGCTGAACGCGCGGTCCTGCGGGTCCACGACCACCATCGTCTTGTCGGCCGGCGCATCGAGCGCCGTCGGCATCTTGTAGTCGTGCAGGCTCACGGTGAGCAGCTTCCCGCGCTGCTTGTCGTCCATCACGCGGTCCTCGGTCAGGCCGAACCCGATCCCCATCGTGATGCCGCCGAACAGCTGGTTCTGGAACATCTTCGCGTTCAGCACCCGCCCGCTGTCGTGCGCCGCGAGGAACCGCAGCACCTTGATTTCACCGGTCTTCGTGTTGACTTCGACTTCGGCGAACTGCGCGCCGAAGGGGTTGACCGCCGAGCCGGGCGGGTTCGGCACGCGATAGCCGATCCCGACAATCAGCGCGCGGCGGCCGAAGGCCTGGATCTGGCCAAGCGCCACCTTTTTGGTGGCGTCGGTCTTCGACACCACCTCGTTGCCGCGCAGTTCGAGGTCAGCGGCGGGCAGCTTGAGCTGTTCGGCTGCCATGGCGTAGAGCTGCTGCTTCACGTCGATGGCCGCCGATCGGATGGCGGGCGATTCGGTCGGCACCGTCTTGCTGCCGCCGCTCGGCGTGGCGAACTGCGTCGTGCCCGTGTCGGCGTGTTCCACCGAGATGCGATCCATCGGGACGCCGAGTTCCTCGGCGACGATCTGCGCGCCCCAGGTCTTGGTGCCGCAGCCGATGTCGCTCGCGCCCATGTTCAGGTTGGCGCTGCCGTCGGCGAAGAGCTTGACGATCACGGTGGACGGCGGGCTGCCGCCGCCCCCCTGCCACATGCCGCCGGCCACGCCGATGCCGCGCTTGATGTGCGAGGGCGCCGGCTTGCGCGCCCGCGCCTCGGCCCAGCCGAACGCCTCCGCGCCCTTCGTCAGGCAATCGCCGAACCCGGTGCTCGTGTACTTCGGGTTGCCGCTGCGCGTCTGGCTGACGAGGGTGACGTTCTTGAGGCGCAGTGCGACCGGGTCCATCCCGAGCTTCGCGGCCAGCGCATCCAGCATGATTTCGAGCGCCCAGGCGCCCTGCGGATGGCCGGGCGCCCTGAACGGACGCTCGGGCCCTGCGTGGGTGTAGGCGTTCGCATTCTCACAGTGCACGTTGGGGCACGCGTAGAGCTCGCGGATGACGTAGTCCACGCCTCCCGTTCCGCCGTCAGAGTACGCGCCGCCCGACCCGACGGCTTTCGACTGGAGGGCGACCAGCGTGCCGTCCTTCTTCACGCCGGCCTTGAGCGTGATGGTGTTGGCCGGCCGGTTGCCCATGCTCAGGCACACCTGCTCCCGGCTCAGGAACAGGCGGACCGGGCGTCCGGTCTTTTTCGCGAGCAGCGACGCCATCACCGAATACTTGCCAGCGGACAGCTTCGCTCCGAACCCGCCGCCCATGTAGTGCCCGATGACGCGAGTGTTGGCGAGCGGGATGCTGAGCGCGCGCGAGACGCCGGTCTGCACCGCGTACACGCCCTGCGTCGACTCCCAGATGGTGAGGCGCGGTCCGTCCCACTTCGCCACGCACCCGTGCAACTCCAACGGGTTCTGGAGCTCGCACGGCGTGGTGAAGGTGTGCTCCAGCACGACGTCGGCCGACTTGAACCCTGCCGCGACATCGCCGCGGACATACGGCTTCCCGGGCGGAATCGCATTGCCGCCGTCGCGCACGAGGGGCGCGCCGGGCTTCAGGGCGTCCGAGACCGAGGTGACCTGGGGCAGGACCTCGTAGTCGACCTTGATCGCGCGCACGGCGTCCCACGCCTGGTAAATCGAGTCGGCGGCCACAACGGCCACCTCGTCGCCCTCGTAGCGGCAGTGCGGATCGAACAGCCGGCTCGCGAACCCGCCGCGCCCGGCGAACCACGGCACGTTCGTGCCGACGTCGCCGTCCTTCACGATCGCTTTCACGCCCGGCATCTTCTCGGCCGCGGAGGTGTCCACCTTCCTGACCATGGCGTGGGCATGCGGACACGAGAGGATCGCCGCATGCAGCATGTCGGGCAGCATGACGTCCGACGGGTACTGCGCCGAGCCGCTGACCCTGTCGTACGCGTCGACGCGGACCACGGGCTTTCCGACGACCTTCGTCTCGCCCCACGGCTCCGGCTCCGGCCCTGGAGCCGGCGCCTGCGTCTCGGGAAGCGGGCCGTTCCAGAAGTAGAGTTCGTCATCCTTCATGGCTCACCTCCCCTGCCGCTTCAGATCGGCCGCTTTCGCGACCGCCTTGAAGATGTGGGCGTACGCCCCGCACCGGCAGATGTTGCCCGCCATGCCGTGGCGGATCTCGTCCAGGCCCGGCGAGGGAGTCGCGCGCAGCAGCCCTTCGGCCGCCATCACCTGGCCCGGCGTGCAGTAGCCGCACTGGAACGCGTCTTCTTCGGCGAACGCGCGCTGCGTCGGCCCCAGTTCCTCGCCGGACATGAGCCCTTCCACCGTCGTGATGTCGTGCCCGTCGGCTTCGACCGCGAGCGTCATGCAGGCATAGCGGGCCTTGCCGTCGATGAGCACCGTGCAGGCCCCGCACTCGCCGCGCTCGCAGCCGACCTTGCTCCCGGTCAGGCCGAGGTGGTCGCGGAGCACGTGCAGCAGCGACCAGCGGGCCTCCACCAGCAGTTTCTGCGTGCGCCCGTTCACGGTGAGTGTGATGCGGCTCACGTCGCCGGCCTGGATGGCCTCGGCCTGAACGTCTGGCGGCGCGCCCTGCACGAGTGCGCTCGCCGCCGCCACGCCGATCGCTCCAGAGCCGACCGACGTGATGAATCCACGGCGGCTCACGCCTCCTGCCGCCGCTGCGGGTTTGTCCTTCTCCTCGTGGTCCATGCACACCTCCGGGGGGTCGGGAGGATTCTACTAGGGGCTGGGGGCTGGGGGCTAGGGGCTGGTCGGTCGGGATTCAAGACCCAGA
>JAWOGY010000155.1:0-4210 GCA_046496425.1 Vicinamibacterales bacterium | reverse complement strand
AGCGCGACGATGCGCGCGATGAGCGCCGTGTCGTCGCGCTCCGAGTGACAAAGTAGGGACTGGGGGCTCGCCCGCCTTCGCCCTCGCCTCGGCTGGTAGGTCCGTTGGCGGGGCTTCGGCGCGGCAATCCCGGCAGGCAACTGGCCTGCCGGGATTGGGCCGTCAGCGTCGCAGCAGGGGCGCTGCCTTCTTGCTTCTTGCTTCTTGCTTCTTGCTTCTTACTTCTGTCTTCTGACCCTCGTCAGTACGTGTCCGCCTCCACGACGATCGTCTGCGTGTAGTCCTTGCCGCCGACGGTCAACTTGAGCAGGTAGGTGCCTGGTTCGACCGCGGGACCGCCGCCGAACCCGCCGCGTCCGCCGCTGCCTGCTGCGCCGCGCCCGCCGGCCGCGGCCTGGATCGGGTTCCCCCGAAGGTTCCACTGGACACGGTTCAGGCCGGCCTCCTTCGTGCCCGCCATTTCACGCACGACGCGGCCCGTGACGTCGGAGATCGTCATCTTCACGTCGCCTGCAGGCGCGCTCTTCAGGTGGTAGCTGATGGCCGTGCCCGGCGCCGGGTTCTCGCCGCGGAAGTGCTTGCTGCCGCCCGCGGTGATGCTCTGCATGATGTCGTTCCGCCACGCCACCGCCGGACGCGGCGGGAACAGCGTGACGTCGGCCGCCGCGGCCTCGCTGGTCATCTGCTGGAGCGCGCTGATGTCGTCGAGGATCCAGATGCTCCGGCCGTGCGTGCCGACGATCAGGTCGTTGTCGCGCGGGTGCACGAGGATGTCGTCGATGCGCACCGTCGGCAGGCCCGTCGAGAACCGCTGCCACGCCTTGCCGCCGTCGAGCGAGATAAACAACGTGTACTCGGTGCCGGCGTAGAGGAGGTTGCGGTTCTTGGGGTCCTCCCGCACGACGTTCACGTTGCCCGTCGGCAGGTTGGCGGCAATCGACGTCCACGTCTCGCCGAAGTCCCGTGTGACGTAGACGTACGGCGCGTGGTCGTCGGTGCGGTGACCGTCGAACGCGACGTAGCAGGCGCCCGCGTCGAAGTGCGAGGGCTCGACCCTCGACACGAACGTCTCGTCGGGCACCCCCTTCACGTTCGCGACGACGTTCTTCCAGGTCGCGCCGCCGTCGCGGCTGACCTGCAGGTTGCCGTCGTTGGTGCCCACCCAGACGATGCCCGGCACGACGGGCGACTCGGCCACGGTGGTGATGACGCTGGTCGTCGCCACGCCGTCGTGCTTCGACGCCATCGGCGCGTCGCCCGCCACGCCCATGATCGGGCGCGTGAACCGGCTCAGGTTGCGGGTGAGATCCGGCGACATGGTGTAGGTCGCGCCGCGGTTCAGCGACTTGAACAGCCGGTTGCCGCCCACCCACACGATGTTCGGGTTGTGCGGCGACAGCACCGTCGGCGTGTTCCAGAAGAAGCGGAAGGTCTCGCCGGCGGGCGGCTCGGGCACGATGTTCGACGCGAAACTCGGCGCCTGCATGCCAAACTGCGCCGCCATCTGCGAGAGCTGCTGCTGCGACGCCCCGCCCTGCGCGGGCGCGCGCGGCGCGCGGGGGCGGATGCTCGTCGTCGTGCCCTTGCGCAGGTCGAGGCGGTTCACGTTGCCGTCCTGCGACTCCGCGTACACGATGGCCCAGTCGGTCGGATCCTGCTGCGTGTAGAAGCCGTCGCCGCCGCCGACTCTGAACCAGTCGGAGTTGAGGATGCCGACCGAGTTCCGCTTCGCGCTGGGCCCGCACCAGGACCCGTTGTCCTGCAGGCCGCCGCATACGTAGTACGGCGTCCGCATGTCGGCGCTGATCGCATAGAACTGCCCGGTGGCCTTGGTGTTGACAAAGTCCCAGGTCTCGCCCTGGTCGTAGCTCACGTTGAGGCCGCCGTCGTTCCCGTACATCACGTGGTGCGGGTTCCTCGGGTTGATCCAGATCGCGTGGTGGTCGCTGTGCGCGAGATTCTGAAGGGTCCGGAACGTTCTGCCGCCGTCGACCGACCTGAAGGCCGGCGCGCCGCCGAGGAAGACAACCTCCGGGTTGCTGGGGTCGACGCGGATCTTGCTGTAGTACATCGGCCGGTTGTTGGTGTTGCTCACTACCCTCCACGTCTTCCCCGCATCGTCCGAGCGCCAGACGCCGCTGAGCTTGGGGTCGGGGGGAGGAGGCGGCGCGCCCGCCTGCGCCGCACGGCCGCCCGGCGCTCCGGCCAGGCCGGCCCGCCCGGCGCCCGGCACGGTCGGCTTGCCGTCCGCGCCCACGCCCGCGCCTGTGCCGCCGCTCGGGCCGACTTCAATCTGGGCATAGACGACATTCGGCCGGGTCCGGCAGAGATCGATGCCGATGCGCCCGAGCAGCCCGTCCGGGAAGCCGCTGCCCGTGATCCGCTGCCACGTCCGGCCGCCGTTGGTCGTCTTCCAGAGACCGCTGCCTGGACCGCCGCCGTTGAACCCGTGCGTCGTCCGGCGCCGCTGGTAGGACGCCGCGTACAGCGTGTCGGGCTTCGACGGGTCCATCACCAGGTCCGTGAATCCCGTGTCCTCGTCGATGAACTTGGTGTTGGTCCACGTCTTGCCGCCGTCGATCGTCTTGAAGACGCCGCGGTCCTTGTTCGGCCCGAACAGGTGGCCGATGGCCGCCACGTAGACGATGTTCGGGTTCGTCGGATGCACGACCAGGCGCGCGATCGACTGGGTGTCCTTCAGGCCGATGTTGACGAACGTCTTGCCGGCGTCGGTGGACTTGTACATCCCGTCGCCAAACGACGAACTCTGCCGGTTGTTGGGCTCGCCCGTGCCGACATAGAGGATGTCCGGGTCCGAGGGCGCCACCGCGAGGTCGCCGATCGACGCCGTCGGGTAGGTGTCGAAAATCTGCGTGAACGTCGTGCCATTGTTCACGGTCTTGAAAATCCCGCCCGTGGCGTAGCCGACGTAGTAGATCGACGGGTTCGACGCGACGACGGCGAGGTTGTCGATGCGGCCGCCCATGTTCGCCGGCCCGATCGACCGCCACCGGAACGTCTTGAGCACCGGGTCGGTGGACTGGTTAATCGGCGGAGGCGGCGGCGGGGTCTGCGGCTGCGGAACCGGCTGCGGAGCCGCCTGCGGAGCCGTCGGCTGAGCGGGCGTCTGGGGCGCCTGAGCCTCGAGGCTACCGGCACTGAGCGCGGTGAGGCCGAAGAGCAGGCCGGACAGAACGAAGGCGCGCATGGGTCTTGTCATCGCGGGTCGATCCTTTCCTGTCATGTTGAGCCACGAGGGTCGGCGCTGAAACCCGCCCGGGTCCCGACACCGCGGGCGTCGTTCGCATTACGACCGGCCGCCCCCCGGCGTTTCACGTCCGATGACGAATCAGCCACCGGCCAGGCGAATGGTAGACTGGAGCGCCCCTACATCGGGAGGAGAATCGAGGGGATTTCGGCGCACTCGGCGCGATAGCGCTCCGCGACGCGGTCGGCAACGGCGCGGCCGCGTCCTCGCTTTGCCAGGATCACGACAGACCCGCCGAAGCCGCCGCCGGTCAGCCTGGCGCCGTAGACGTCACGCTCGGTGCTGGCGATCTCGACGAGCGCATCCACCTGCGGCACCGACACCTCGTAGTCGTCGCGCATCGACGCGTGCGAGGCGTAGAACAGTTCGCCCACCTGGGCAGGGTCGTTGGCCCGCAGCGCCGCCACGGCCTGCAGGACGCGCCCGTCCTCGGTCACGACGTGGCGGGCTCGCCTCCGATAGGGTTCGTCGAGCGCCTCGACGGCCGCCAAGCCCGCCTGCGTCACGTCACGCAACTCCCGGACGCCGAGCCGCCGGCTGGCTTCTTCGCACTGGCTGCGCCGCGTGCCGTACTCCCCGCTCACGATCCGGTGCCTGACGCCGGAGTCGATGACGGCGAGTTCAACGCCGGGCGGCAGGGGCACCCGGTCGAAGTGCAGCGACCGGGTGTCCAGGAAGAGCGCGGCGCCGGCGGTGCCCAGGCTCACCACCATCTGGTCCATGATGCCGGTCGGCGCGCCGACGAATTCGTTCTCGGCCCACTTGCCCGCCATCGCCAGTTCGACGTCATCGAGCCGCAGGTCGAACGCGGCGCGAAGCGCCCGGGCAACGCTCACCTCCAGCGCCGCGCTCGAGGACAGGCCGCTTCCGATTGGCACCGTCGATTCGATGCGCATATCGACGCCGCGGAGATGGAGCCCAAGCTGCCTGAGCGCAACCGTC
>JAWOGY010000074.1:0-17298 GCA_046496425.1 Vicinamibacterales bacterium | reverse complement strand
GGCATGTGCACCATGAGCGACTGCCCCACCATGTCGTGCCTGGTGCGGGGAGACCGGCAGGTCCGGATCTGCCAGTTGCGGGACGCCGATGGCAACGTGCGGTGGGAGGAAGTCCACGCGTCGCCGGTGAGGAACGACGCGGGCGACCTGGTGCAGGTCGTGGAGGTGTGGCGGAACATCACCGACCGCCGGGCGGCCGAGGCGCGGATGGCCGAGTCGCACCGGCTGGCCTCGCTCGGCATGCTGGCGTCGGGCTTCTCGCACGAGCTGAACACGCCGCTGGCGACCGTGCTGGCCTGCGTCGAGGCGATCCTGCGCGACGCCAGGCAGCAGCCCCCGGACGCGCCCGATGCGGTCCGCGTCGCGGAGTACGCCGCGACGGCGCGCGAACAGATCCTCCGGTGCCGCGGCATCACGCAGCATTTCCTGCGCCTGTCCCGGGGCCAGCCGTCGCCGGGCGATCTCGTGGACCTGCAGCGGATGGTCGCCGCGGTTGAGCGCCTCGTGGAACCGACCGCGCGCGCGTCCTCGGTGACGATCGCGCTGAGGCCCGTGGCACCAGGACTCCACGTCCGGGCCGACGAAGCCGAATTGCAGCACACGCTGATCAATCTCATGTTGAACGCCATCCAGGCCTGCACACTCGGTGGACGGGTCGGCCTGGCCGTCGACGGCGGGGAGACCGTGCGGATTCGCGTGACCGACACCGGCTGCGGCATCGCGCCGGACGATCAGACACGCATCTTCGAGCCGTTCGTCAGCCTCAGGAAGGGCGGGACGGGGCTCGGCCTGTTCCTTTCTCTCAATGCGGTGCGCCGCTGGGGCGGCGACATTGTCGTCGACAGCGCCCTCGGCCGCGGATCGGCCTTCGAGGTCGTGCTGCCGGCAGCCACCGCAATGGAGGCGAAGACGGCCTGATGGCGAAGAAGCCGCTGCTCCTGCTGGTGGACGATGACGCGGCGTTCAGGACCGTGATGGCGGCCGAGTTGTCCCGCTCGGGCTACGACGTTCGCACCGCGGCGAGCGGCGAAGAGGCGCTGGCCGCGTGCGCGGAGGTCGAGCAGGATGACCTGCGGCTCGGCCTCCAACTGCCGGGCATCAGCGGCCTGGACGTACTGAAGGCCCTGCGGGAGCGCCATGCGCCGGGCGAAGTCGTGATGCTGACCGGCCACGGCTCGATTGACACCGCGATTGAGGCTATCCGCGTCGGCGCATTCGACTACATCTCGAAACCCTGCCCCCTCGACGAACTCGAGATCCGCATCCAGCGCGCCCTCGAGCGCCGGGCGTTGAAGGACCGCGCCAGCCTGCTCGAGCGCGGGCTCACGCCGCCCGATCTGGGGAGCGCGTTCATCGGCGAGAGCCCCGGGTTTCGCGGTGTGCTCCGGCTGCTCGAGCGCGTGGCGCAGGCGGACTCCACCGTGCTCATCACCGGTGAAACGGGCACCGGCAAGGAGATGGCTGCGAAGCTGATTCACGCCCGCAGCGCGCGCCGGGCGCGCCCGTTCATCACCGTCGAATGCGCCGCGCTCCAGGAGAGTCTGCTGCAGAGCGAGCTCTTTGGCCACGAGCGCGGAGCCTTCACGGGCGCCGACCGCGCCAAGCCCGGGCTCTTCGAGGTGGCGTCCGGCGGCACGATGTTCCTCGATGAGATCGGCGAGGTCAGCCAGGCGACCCAGGTCGCGCTGCTTCGCGTGCTGGATGCCTCGACGTTCAGGCATGTGGGCGGCACGCACGAGATTCGCGTCGACGTCCGCGTGCTCACCGCCACGAACCGCGACCTGGCCGGCATGGTCCGCCGGGGACTGTTTCGCGAAGACCTCTACTACCGCCTCAGCACCATCAGCCTGCATCTTCCATCCCTGCGGGAGCGCCGCGAGGATATCGCCCTGCTCGCCCGCCACTTCGTCGACCTGTTCAGCGCGCGGTTCGGCGTCCCGCGCCGCCTCAGCGACGAGGCGCTGTCCGTGCTCAGCGCGCATCGGTGGCCCGGCAACGTGCGCGAACTCCTGCATGTCGTCGAGGCGGCCATGGTCGTCTGCGAAGGACCCATCATCAGGCCGGACCACCTGCCGGCCTCGGTCAGTACCGACCTTGAGGGAACCCGCGGCCCGCGGACGGCGGCGCAGGACTCATCAGCAGCCGCCGACGAGGGCGGAACGCCGACTCTCGAGGAAGTCGAGCGCGCGCACATCGAACGTGTGCTGCGCGCACACAACGGACATCGCGGACTCGCGGCAAGGTCACTCGGCATCAGCGAGCGCAACCTCTATCGGAAACTGCGTGAGTGGGGCCAGGCCTAGCGCGGAACAAGGCGCGCAGCCGTCAGGCGTTCCGGTACGCCGCGGGCGGGAAGCTGGATGGCCCACGCGCTGCCCGCGAGGGCGACAGCAGCCGCCGCGTCATCGGCAACGGCCGCCGTCGCCAACGTCGATGCGGGCGGTCTTTGCGGTGCTCTCGGGGCCGGAGGGCCGGTCCGGCGCGACTGTCTCGGTCTCGCCGGGCTGCGGACTCCGCCCTTCCGGGCTGACCTCTCCGGGAGACGGCCACCCTGCCGCCTCCGGGTCCGGGCGAAGGCGTTCCAGGACCCGTGCGGCGGCCGCCCCCCAAAGCTCGATGCCGGCGGGCCGGCGGGCCCTGTCCTTGGAGAGTGCCGCTGCGAACACGGGATCCACCGCTGGCGGAAGCCCGGGTACGATCGAGGACGGGGCGACCGGCGCTTCACTGCACACGTTGATCAGGATCCGGGCGAGGTCGTCGCCCGAGACCACCTGGCGGCCGGTGAGCGCCTCATAGCAGACGGCCGCGAACGAGTACACGTCCGTTCCGGCGTCCAGGTCCTCGCCCCGGACCTGCTCGGGGGACATGTACCTCGGCGTGCCGACCATCATGCCCGTTTGCGTGAGTCCCCGTTCGAGCGTCATCGACTTCGCCAAACCGAAGTCGAGCACCTTGACGAGGAACCCTCCCGGAGCGTCGACGAGGAAGATGTTCTCCGGCTTCACGTCGCGGTGCACGACCCCCGCCCGGTGTGCGGCCCCGAGCGCGGCGCTCCCCTCCCGGACCAGCACGGCCACCTGAGCGGGTGTTCCGCGGCCGCTCGACCTCAGCACGGCGCTGAGGTCGCAGCCGGTCAGCTTCTCCATCACGAGGAACGCCGTGCCGTCCTCCAGCTCGCCGGAGTCGTAAAGGCCGATGACACCCGGGTGCTGGATGCGGGCCACCGCCCGGGCCTCCCGCTCGAATCGGTCCTTCATGCCTTGATCGTTGAAGTGTTCCGCCCGGACCAGCTTGACGGCGACATCGCGCCCCAGGCGTTCGTCATGGGCCGCGAGCACCATGCCCATGCCGCCCTGGCCCAGCACCCGCAGGAAGCGGTAGCGGTTGAGCAGGAGGTAAGGAAGCGTGCGGGGCGACTCGAGCGGCGCCTCATCCACCGCGCAGCGGGCAGCCGTGTGGTCGTAGCATCGGCCGCAGGCACGGCAGACCTGCAGCGTCGCGATACCGCGCTCCTGCATCTCGCGACGCGTCCGCGCGCGCCGCTGTTCGGCCGCGGCCAGGTGCCGGCGCATCCGGCTCATGTCGAGGGCCGCGCCGAGTTGATGGGCGAACCCGGCCAGGAGCCGGCGCTCGCTGTCGCTCCGGCCGGCACCCGGTCCGCGTACGACCAGGGCGCCGCACAGCTCCCCGCTCATCCCCGCCAGCGGTACCATCACGCCGTCCGCCCGTTCGATGAACCGTGACCCCGCCCCCGACATCGCGGCATGGAGGTCGTCGACTGACGGAGGCGGGAGATCGTCGTTCGATACCGGGATGAGACGGCCGTCCTCCATCTCCCAGATGCCGATGCCCTCGGCGCCGACCGCGTCGCCGATCTCCTTCGCGAGCGATCTTGACCACTCCGGCACGGTCTCGGACGCGCGCGGCGACGAGGCGATCAATCGGGAGATGCGATCCTGCGCTTCCCGGAGGAGACCCAGCGCCCTGTCGCGCTCGCGGACAAAGTAGCGCAGCGTCACGAACACAAAGACCGCCACCACGGTCAGGGTGGCCCCGAACATCACCAGATTGACGACGGGAGGCAGCGCCTGAGCCCATGGGATCATTCCGGCGAGCGCGATGCTGGCGGCGATCGAGGCAATGTATGCGGCGAGGAGCCATGCCGCTCGCCGCGGCCGCGGGAACACCAGGGCGTAGAACGGACCAGTGAGCCCCATGAGGATCAGGCCCCCAGAGTAGAGCGGCCCGCCCAGGCTGATCGACCCGGCACACCCGAACACCACACAGGCGAGCTGACTGGCCAGGGCGAAGGAGTCCAGGCCGCGGCGGAGCACGCCAAATAGCAGCAAGTCAGCCAGCCAGAAGGCCGCCCCGATAGCCCAGACCGCCGCCGCCATCGGAAGGCCGAGGACGGCGAAGGCGACGGCCATGAGGGCCGAAAGCGGCGCCGCCAATATCAGCGTGGTAGACCAGATGAGGCGCCGGACGCGTTCGTCTTCGGTTTCAGCCGGGTCCGCGCCGATGCGGCCCGCGAAGGCGAGCAGGGCCTCAGTCATCCGGCACCTTCAGCATGGCGCCTATTCTACCCGTCCGGGCCGGCCTCATCACTGCTCAAGGCGCGTATGATGGTGGCCGCGCGCCAGGCGGCGCGCGGATGGACTGCCCCCGGGGAGGACCCGCCGTGACACGCTTGCGCTCACTCGTGCCCCTTGCGCTCGTCCTGATGGCTGGCAGTCCTGCGGATGGCGGACAGGCCGCCCCGCCCGCGCAGGCCGGGCGAGGCGGTACACGGCCGCCGGCCGTCGTGTCGCCCGAGGTGCTCGGCGATCGCCGCGTGGTGTTCCGCGTCTACGCCCCGAATGCCACTGCGGTGGCGCTCAACGCCGGCGACCTGCCAGCGGCCACGTTCGCCATCCCGGGGACGACGCCCGCTCCGCAAAAGCCGGGCTCGCCGGGCGCCACGATCTTCGTCAAGGGCGAGAACGGCATCTGGGAGTTCACCACCACGGCGCCCGCTCCGCCGGGGGCGTTCCGATACGCCATCATGGTCGACGGCGTCCGCACGCTCGACCCGGTGAACACGCGGACCAGCGAGTCGAACACGGCGATGTGGAGCATGTTCTACGTGCCCGGCATCGACGACGAGGACGTCAAGGACGTGCCGCATGGTGCCGTCGCCAGGGTTTTTTATGCCTCCTCAGTGCTGAAGACGACCAGGCGGATGCACGTGTACACGCCGCCGGGCTATGAATCGGGCGGCCAGAAGTACCCCGTTTTCTACCTGCTCCACGGCGCCGGGGACACCGATGATGCGTGGACGTCGGTGGGGCGGGCAGGGTTCATCCTCGACAACCTGATCGCGGCGAAGCGGGCTGTGCCGATGATCGTCGTGATGCCGGCGGGGCATCAGCCGGCGATGCCGGGCGCCGCGCCAGGCGTCGCGCCGGCCCTGGCACCGTCTGGCGTCAACCGGTTCACGCAGGAATTCGTCGCCGACGTCATGCCGTACGTGGAGCGGCACTACCGGGTGCTCACCGATCGCCCGAACCGCGCGATTGCCGGACTCTCGATGGGCGGCATGCAGACGCTCGACATCGCCTTCCGCCACCTCTCGAAGTTCGCCTACATCGGCGTCTACAGTTCAGGCGCGGTGCTCGGCGGCGGGCGTGGCGCGGCGACGGGCACGGCCGCTGTCCCTCCCCCGCCCGGCTGGGAATCCGTCCACCTCGCCGACCTCGACAACGCGAGCCTCAAGACGGGAACCAGGCTGGTCTGGCTGGCCACGGGCGTCGACGACCGGCTGATCGCCAACACGCGTGCCACGGTGGACATCCTGAAGAAGCACGGGTTCCAGCCGGAGTTCAAGGAGACGCCGGGCGCCCACACGTGGCTGGTCTGGCGCGACTACCTGCGCGAGTTCACGCCGCGGCTGTTCAAGTAGCCGGGCTCCGCCCACGCGAACTCGGCCACGACCGGCAGGTGATCGGACGCCTCCGAGCGCGGCACCCACGCCCGGATGGGCCGGAGCGGGGCGCCGTGCCTGAGCCAGAGGAAGTCGATCCGCTTGTTGGGTTCACGGCTGGGAATCGTGAATCCAACTCCGTCGCCGGCCTTCACCCAGACGTCGTCGAACATCTCGGCCATTGCCGCATAGGTCCGGCTGCCCGGGGTGTCGTTGAAGTCGCCGCCGAACAGGGCCGGCATCTTACCGTACTCGGCCAGTACTTCGCGAAACTGCGCGACATTCTCCAACCGCTCCGCATCGTCCGGCCGGTAATCGATGTGCGTGGCCAGCACGAGCAGGTCCCGGCCGCCGATGTCCACGACCGCCTGGAGCACGCCCCGCTGCTCGCCAGGCCGCAGCATCCGCAGCAGCGTGTTCGTCCAGCGCTTCACCGGGAACCGCGTGAGGACCGCGTTGCCGTACTCCCCGCCCTGGAACGCGTAATTGCTGCGGAAGAGGCAGGTCATGCCGGTGAGGGCGGCAAGCTCGGCCGGCAGGTCGCGGCGCATCGTGCGCTCCACGCCCCTGTCGACTTCCTGGAGCGCGACCAGGTCCGCGCGTTCGTCACGGATGAGGGCGGCGATGCGCTCGATGTCCAGGCGGCCGTCCACGCCCTCGCCGTGGTGGATGTTGTAGGTCATGGCGCGGAACGTGTCAGGGGGCGCCTGAGCGGCGCGCTGCTGGCCCGGGCACACCGCGACGGCGAGCGCCGCCGCGGCGACGGCAAGGAACGCGCGACGCCTCAACATCCTCAGACCGCCCTTCTCTCCCGCCTCGTCGCACCCGTGCCGGTTACAGCAGGGCGTCGATAATCGCATTGAGCGTCGGGCTCGGCCGCATGGCGGCGGCCGTCTTCACCGGGTCGGGGCGGTAGTACCCGCCCATGTCCACCGGCTTGCCCTGCGCGCCGATCAGCTCCGCGTTGATCTGTGCCTCGTTCGCGGCGAGCTGCCTGGCCACGCCCGAGAAGCGCGCCTGCAGTTCCTGGTCCTTCGACTGCGCCGCGAGCGCCTCGGCCCAGTACATCGCCAGGTAGTAGTGGCTGCCGCGGTTGTCGATCTGCCCGACTTTCCGGGCCGGCGACTTGTTGCCGTCGAGGAACTTCCCGACCGCCTGATCGAGGGTTTCAGAGAGCAGCGCGGCCCGCTGGTTGCCGAACGCCGCGCCGATGTGCTCGAGCGACGCGGTCAGCGCCGAGAACTCGCCGAGGGAATCCCAGCGAAGGTAGCCCTCCTTCTGGAATTGCTGCACGTGCTTCGGGGCCGAACCGCCGGCGCCGGTCTCGAAGAGGCCGCCGCCCGCAAGCAGCGGGACGATGGAGAGCATCTTGGCCGACGTGCCGATTTCGAGAATCGGGAACAAGTCCGTCAGGTAGTCACGCAGCGCGTTGCCCGTGACGGAAATCGTGTCGAGGCCCCGGCGGATGCGCTCGAGCGAGAACTTCATCGCGTCGACCGGCTCCAGGGTGCGGATGTCGAGGCCGGCGGTCTCGTGCTCCTCGAGATACGCGTCGACTTTCGCGATGACCTGCGCGTCGTGAGCGCGGAGCCGGTCGAGCCAGAAGACGGCCGGCGCGCCGGTAGCCCTCGCACGGCGGACGGCCAGCTTCACCCAGTCGCGGATGGCGATGTCCTTGGTCTGGCACGAACGAAAGACGTCGCCAGCCTCGACGTTCTGCTCGAGCAGCATCTGGCCAGTCGACTCGTCGACGACGCGGATGGTGCCCGCGGCCGGGGCGATGAACGTCTTGTCGTGCGAACCGTACTCCTCGGCCTTCTGCGCCATCAACCCGACGTTCGGGACCGAGCCCATCGTCGCCGGGTCGAGGGCGCCGTGCTGCTTGCAGTCCTCGATGACGGCCTTGTACGTGGTCGCGTAGCAGCGATCGGGAATGAGGGCCTTTGTGTCGTGCAGCTTGCCGTCGGGGCCCCACATCCTCCCCGACTCGCGCACGACGACCGGCATCGACGCGTCGACGATGATGTCGCTCGGGACGTGGAGGTTCGTGATGCCGCGATCCGAGTCGACCATGGCGAGCGCGGGGCGGACCGCATAGACGGCCTTGATGTCGGCCTCGATCCCGGCCTTCTCCTCCGCCGGCAGGCCCTGGATCTTGGCGTACAGGTCGCCCAACCCGAAGTTCGGGTTCACGCCGAGGATTTTGAACGTGGCCGCGTGCTTCTCGAACACGTCCTTGAAGAACACGCTGACCGCGTGGCCGAAGATGACCGGGTCGGACACCTTCATCATGGTGGCCTTGAGGTGCAGCGACAGCAGCAGTCCGTTGGCCTTCGCCTCGTCGAACTGCTCCTCGTAGAAGCGCCGGAGTTCCCCGACGTGCATGACCGAGGTATCGAGGATTTCGCCCTCCAGAAGCGGCATCTTCTTCTTGAGGACCGTCGTCGCGCCGTCGGCGGCCACGAATTCGTAGCGCACCTCGGCGGCCTTCGGGATGGTCGTCGAGTTCTCGCTGCCGTAGAAGTCGCCGCCGGCCATGTGGGCGACGTGCGACTTCGAGTCGGCCGACCACGCGCCGAGCTTGTGCGGGTGCTTCCTCGAAAAGGCTTTCACCGAGAGCGGCGATCGCCGATCCGAGTTGCCCTCGCGCAGCACCGGGTTCACGGCGCTGCCCAGCACCCTGGCGTAGCGCGCCTGAATGGCCTTCTCCGCGTCGTCTTTGGGCGCCTCCGGGTAGTCGGGGACGCCGTAGCCCTTCGCTTGCAGCTCCTTGATGGCTTCCTTCAGCTGCGGGATCGACGCCGAGATGTTGGGCAACTTGATGATGTTGGCCTCGGGCCTCTGTGCCAGCTCGCCAAGCTCGGCCAGGTAGTCCGGGATGCGCTGCGCCTCGGTCAGGCGCTCGGGGAAGTTCGCGATGATCCGGCCCGCGAGCGAAATGTCCCGCTTCTCGACCGACACGCCCGTGCCCTTGGTGAAGGCCTGCACGATGGGCAGGAAGGAGTACGTCGCCAGGGCGGGCGCTTCGTCGATTTCGGTCCAGATGATCGTCGATGTCGTGTCGCTCATACCGTCTCCTTATGAGGCCGGAAGGCCGGCAGCGGGGCCGGCCGAACAAGATCGTGCCAGTATAGTGCGGAGCCGGCGCGAGTGATCATCCGCCCGCCCTCGGGGCGCCCCTTCCCTATCGCCTATTCCCGTGTCCCCTGTCTCGTGCCCCGTGCCCCGGCCCTGCGCATCCCGCCTCCGTTGGTGTAGCATGGCCGCGGCACCTGTTTCGTGCCGGGAGGAATCATGGATACGCGTCACACATTCACCGCCGATCGCCGGGATTTCCTGCTCAAGGCGGGCCTGGGCGTCGCCGCCGCCGGCACCCTGCTGTCGGATTCGCTGTCCGCACAGGCGTCCGTCGCGCGCCAGTTGACCGACTCCGAAAAGCTGTCCCGCCTCGCCATGACGTGCTGGCCGCAGCGCCACCTGTTCACGTCGTACGGCCGGGGCACGCCCAACGAGGAGACGATCGGGCTGCGCAAGAAGTACGGCGAGATCACGATGCACGACCTGCCGAAGTGGACGAAGGACAATTTCCCAGGGGTCTACCACCTCGACCTCTGGTCCGACGTCTTCGGCGATCCGGCCGAAACGGCCCAGTACACGGAGACGACCGTCGAGCGCAACGGCAAGCCGTTCACGATGCGGCGCTGGGACCCCAGTTCGCCCGCGTCGAAGAAGTGGGTGGAGAAGCTGGCGTCGATCATCGCGAACGAGAAGTTCGTGTGCCAGCACCTCTCCAACAACGCGCCCCAGTTCCTGGCGGACCCCGACGACGCCCGGCGCAAAGAAGGCATCCGCGTCGCGAAATTGTGGATGGACACGGCCGCGGTGCTCGGCGCCAAGACGATGCGGGCCAACACCGGCACGGCGATCGGGCGGATCATGCCCGAGGCGGAGGACCACACCACGGGCTATCCGAAGAACGAGAAGATCGTCGTCTACCTGAAGAAGTGCATCGAGTCGTTCAAGGAGCTGGCCGACTACGGCGCCACCGTCGGCGTGAAGATCACGATCGAGAACCACTGGGGCTTGTGCGCCAACCCGATGAACATCCGGATCATCATGGACGAGGTGAACCACCCCTACTGCGAGTGCACGCCGGACTTCTGCAACTGGGAGAACGAGTACCACCTCTTCCACGGCCTCGAGGCGGTGATGCCCTACACGCACACGCATGTGCACGCGAAGTATTGGGACCGCTGGAAGACGCCCGACAAGGACTGGAACGACGTCCAGCGCAGCGTGCGCATCCTGAACGCGCACCGCTACAAGGGCACGATCGCCCTGGAATGGGAGAACGGGCCGATGGACGGCATCGCGGGCACGAAGTGGCTGATGAAGGAAGTGCTCGCGGCGCTGTAAAAGATGCAGGCGGTAGGGGCTAGGCGCTAGGGGCTAGTCAGCCACGGTGCGACGCTGCACCCACGCGGCGGCAGCCGCGACAGACTAGCGCCCAGCGCCCAGTCCCTAGCCCCTACGCCGGCGGCGTGAACGGCTTCTGCCCGGCAAAGAACCGATCGAGGCGCGCGACGACATCCTTCAGGTAGGCCGCGTCGCCGCCGCTGATCTCGGTCGTCACCCACCCTTCGTACTTCACCTCGGCGAGGGCCTTCCTCACCTCGGGCCAGTCCACGTCGCCTTCGCCGAGGTTCGTCCAGGAGTACTTGCTCTCCTTGCGATCGAGCTTGAAGTCCTTGACGTGGACGCGGGCGATGCGCGGGCCGAGCGTCCGGATCCAGTCCTGCGGGTACCCGTAGAACAGCATGTTGCCGACGTCGAAGTAGGCCTTCACCCAGGGCGAGTTGAACTCGTCGCAGTAGCGCGCCATCTCGAGCGGGCTCAGCAGGAACTTGTTCCAGACTTCCTCCATGCCGACGACGACCTTCAGCTCCTGCGCCAGCGGCAGGATCCGCTCCCTGATGACCTTCTGCGAACGGGTCCACGCGTCCTTGTAGGACGTCTCGGGGTTCACGACGCCCGGCACCAGCAGGACGACGCCCGCGCCCCACAGCCTGGCGTTGCGCAGCGACGTCTCCATGCCGGCCACGCTCTTGCTGACCACCTCCGGGTCCGCGCTCGAGAGCGGGTAGCGCCAGTGGTCCGCGTTCATGACGCCGTGGATCTCCAGGCCGGTCTTGGCCGAGGCCTCCTTGATCTCGTCGGCGACGGCCGGGGCCGAAATCGTCCCAATCTCGATGCCCTGGAACCCCACGTCGAGGGCCAGCTTGAACTTGTCAAGGTAGCCAAGCTCCTTCGGGAGCATCGACACGTAGACCGCCTTCTTCAGGCCGCCGCCAGCCCCGGCCTGCGGCGCAGCCGACAGCGTCGCGCCGCGGATTGCCGCCAGCGTGGACGCAGCCGCCGTCATCTCCAGAAACGCCCGTCTATCGATCTTCGTCATACTGCCCTCCCTCGCAGGCGCAGACTACTCCGAAGCGGCGCCGGACTCAAGCGCCGCCAAAAGAGATAGAATTCCTACGGAGCGTCGAACCTGCGGGCAGGGTGTCAACGGCCGGCGTCGGGCCGGCTCCCCGCGCACGCGCAGGACTCGCAAGGAGAATGAGATGGACGATTCGAGAGACACCAAGGTCGGTCGCCGCGAATTCGTTGGCGTGGCGGCAGCGGCCACCGCCGGGTTCACGATCCTGAAACCCAGCACGGTCTTCGGTACGCAGGCCAACTCGGCCGTGCGCCTCGGCGTGCTCGGCTGCGGCGGGCGGGGCACCGCTGTCACCGAGTCGTTCCTGCAGAACACGGGCGCCATCGTCACGGCCATGGGCGACATCTTCCAGGACAACATGGAGAAGAGCGCCCAGGAACTGGGCGCGCTTTCGCGGAAGCTCAACAAGCCCTTCGCCGATGCGGCCCACATGTTCAAGGGCTTCAAGGCCTACGAACAGCTGTTCGCCAGCAAGGACATCGACGCCGTCTACATCGCGACCCCGCCCTATTTCCATCCGGACCACCTCGAAGCCGCCATTGCCTCCGGTAAACACATCTACCTGGAGAAGCCGGTCGCCGTCGACGTCCCCGGCGCCAAGCGGATCATGGCCCTCGGCGAGAAGATGAAGGGCAAGCAGAGCCTGGCCGTCGGGTTCCAGATTCGCTATGCGTCGCCGTACGTCCTCCTGGAGAAGCGGATCCGGGAAGGCCAGATTGGATCGCCGGTCTCGGCCGAAATCCACTATTTCGCGTCGAACATCGGCCGCCCGGCCTTCGCCGACAAGTCGGTTGACGAGCGGCGCCTCCGGAACTGGATCTACGAGAAGACGATTTCCGGCGACATCATCGTCGAGCAGAACATCCACATCATCGACACCACGAACTGGCTGCTCAACGGCCGGCCGCTGAAGGCCTACGGCAAGAACGGGCGGGCGGGTCGCACCGACGACCGCGACTGCTCCAGCCACTACAACTGCGTGTTCACGTATCCCAAGGACGTGCACGTCAGCTTCTCGTCCACCCAGTACGGCAAGGCCGCGTGGGGCGTCGGGATGCAGTACTACGGAACCCGCGGCATCGCCGAGGCGCGTTACGACGCGCCGGTGCGCATCTCGGGCGAGACCGCCTGGGAGTACCCGGGCCTCGGCCGGCCGCAGGCGGTCGATCAGCAGGCGGCGGTCACGGGCCGGTTCCGCGGCGCGCTCGACGATGCGGACGCCAACAAGCAGGCCGCGTTCATCGGCAGCATCGTCAGCGGCACCCTCCTGAACGAGGCCGTGTCGGGGGCCGAGTCGGTCCTGTCGGCCATCCTCGGCCGGATGGCGGCCGAGACGGGCCGCGAGGTCACCTGGGAAGAGATGATGAAGTCGACGGAAGTGTACGAGCCGAAGATCAACTTCGCGCAATTCGCCTAGCTCGCGGTAGAAGTCGGGGCCCGCTGCGGAGATCCGTGGCGGGCCCCTCTCGCTTCGGCGGTCCCGCCCTACTTCCCCACCGGCTCGAGGTCGATGCGACGGAAGAAGATCTCGGCCCCTTCCGACTGGATCATGATCTTCCCGCCCGTCAGGCTCGACCGGACGCCTTCGTTCACGACCTTCCCATTCACGCTGTAGGTGAGGCGGTCGCCCTGTGCCACGACCTCGAGGCGCGTCCACTCGCCGATGGGGCTCTCGACATCGCCCTTGCCGCGGAAGCCGAGCTTGTCCTGCCAGTCCGGATCGCGCCCGTACCAGTTGATCCGGCCTGTCTCGAACTCACGGGCTTCCCCGTTCGGGTCGAACACCGGCTCGCCGTCACGGTCCTTGCCTGCGCGGGCGGTCAGCCGCGGCGACAGGCGGGTCCCGTCGGCCTCGAAGCCGGCAACGAGGATGATGTCGCCGACGCCGCCCTCGATGATCTGGGCCTCGACCGAGCGCATCCACGGTCCGTTGAAGTCGCGGCCGGTGTTGCCATCGGCGCCCTGCGCGTGCACGAGCACGCCGCTGTCGCGCGCGGCGTTCCGTCGCTGTCCCCACGTCACCAGCCCCCACCGGAACTCCACGATGAGGCGGTAGTCGCGGTACGACTCCCGCGTGACGATGCCGCCCCATTTCTCGCCGCTGATGCGGATGGCGGGCGCACCGTCCACCTGGTCCACGACGGTGAACACGCGCAGCGGGTCCTCCTTGTGGGAGTCCACCAGCCACGTGTAGAACGCCTCCATGCTCTTGCCGTCGAACAACTGGATGGCCTTGTCGGGCGTGATCGCCGTCTGGGCGGCGGTGCCGGCCGGCAAGGCGAACACGAACAGCGTCAGAATCGCAATAACGGCACGCATCGGAACCTCCTTCATCGCGAACGGAGTCAGACCCGGGCCTGGCCCCGGCGAAACGGAAACCGCCTTCCGGCCTTCAAATCCTCAGAAACAGCTTCCTCCGGTACATCCAGAACAGGATCAGCCAGTAGAAGAACAGAATCGCGCTTCCCATGACGAAGGGTTCGTAGGCGGCCCCGAAGGCCGCGAACGTCCCGGCGCCGAGGTGGGTGCGCAGCGAACCGCGGATGAAGTCCTCGAAGAGGTGCGCGATCATGTAGGCGGCGATCGAGTTCATCCCGATGACGACGAGCCAGAAGGCCGGCTTGCGCCAGCCGGCGAGGTCGACCACGGCATAGAAGGCCGCGAGGAGCCAGAAGCACCAGCCGCCGCTGAACAGGGTCCAACTGGGCGTCCAGATGCGCTTCACCGACGGACAGACGCCCGTCACGTCGAGCAGCAGGCCCGCGGCGATGCCAATCGCCCCCGCCGTGACGAGCCACGTCAGCTTTTTCCGCGGCGGCGTGTCCGCCTTCATCACCCGGCCGGCCAGCAACCCGAGGATCATGGTCCCGAGCGTGGGGATGAAGCTGAGGGTGGCATAGCCGCCGCCGTTGAACCTGAACCATCCGTCGGGCGGGAACAGGTTCAGGAACCACGTGTCGAAGGCCCACGCGAGGTTCGTGTTCTTGTTCCAGTGGGCCGCGAACCCCTGGTAGTTGTAGGCCCAGTCGGGCTGCGCGCCGGCGGCGGCCCAGTCGAACCCCGGCCCCGGCAGCGGGTAGAGGGCGAACGCCGCCCAGTAACCCGCGAGTATCAGCCCCAGGGCGATCCACGCGTCGCGCGACCGGCGGAACCCCAGCAGAAACAGCAGGCCGTATCCGAGGCCGATCTGCGTCAGCGTATCTTCGAAGGTGAACCGCGTGAAGTCCCGGCCGATCGATCGGAGGAAGATCCCCAGGGCGACGAGCAGGAAAGCCCGCCAGAAGGCGTGCAGCGTCATCCACCCTCTGGTCTGGCCCTTCGCGAGGCGGCTGGCCATCGAGTAGGGCACGGCCACGCCGACCATGAACGAGAACGACGGCTGGATGAGGTCGTGCAGGGAGCAGCCGGCCCAGGGCGCATGCGTCTGGTGGAAGGCCAGGAAGGCCCAGAGAGCGCTCTCCGGCACGCGCGAGGCGACCTCGGCCAGACGCAGGACCTCGGCCATCATCAGGAACATCACCAAACCCCGGTACGCGTCGAGCGAGGCGAGGCGGGGCGGGGCGGCGGGAGAACTCATGCGGCGGATGATACCCCAGCAGCGTTATACTCTGCTTGATAACGCGGCCGTCTGGAGGTGACCGATGCGTGCAATCCGCCCTGTCCTGTCCCTGCAAACCGCCCTGCTGCTGGCCCTTGCGCTGGCTGCTCCGGCCCTGGCCCAGACGGCGCCGCCGCCGGGTTTCGTCCCGCTCTTCAACGGCAAGGACTTCACCGGGTGGAAGGTGCCGGCGGGCGATAACGGCCACTGGAAGATCGTCGACGGCGTCATCGACTACGACGCGCAGAGCGAGGCGCCGGGCGACAAGAACCTCTGGAGCGTGGCGGAATACGGCGATTTCGTGCTCCGCATCGAGTGGCGCATCAAGGAGACGCCCTACATCAACCCGAATGTCCCAATCATCCGCGTCGACGGCACGCACAAGAAAGGCGCGGACGGCAAGGAGATCCGGCTCGCGGTTCCCGACTCGGACTCCGGCGTCTACGTGCGCGGCTCGTCGAGGGCCCAGATCAACATGTGGGCCTGGCCCATCGGCTCGGGCGAGGTGTACGGCTACCGCATGGACGCGAAGATGCCGCCCGAGGTCCGCGCCGGCGTCACGCCGAAGGCCAACGCCGACCGCGACATCGGCCAGTGGAACGCGTTCGAAATCACCATGAAGGGCGACCGCCTCACGGTGGTCCTGAACGGCGTCACGGTGCTCGACAACGCCCTGCTGCCGGAGGTCCCGGCCCGGGGGCCGCTCGCGCTGCAGCACCACGGCCAGATGAAGAACGGGGTGTGGACGGGCCCGCCGTCGCTCGTGCAATTCCGCAACATCTCGATCAAGGAACTCAAATAGGTGGCTGACATGGAACGGCGCGACTTCATCGTGAAAGGCTCTGCCGCATCCCTGCTCGCGTGCTTTCCCGCGTCGCTCGCGGGGCTCGAGCGGACCGTCGAAGCCGGCAAGCTCGAGCGGCGTGCGCTCGGGCGCACCGGCGAACGCCTCTCCGTCATCGGCTTCGGCGGCATCGTCGTCATGAACGCCACCGCGCAGGCGGCGTCGAACCGAGTCGCCGAAGCCATCGACCACGGCGTCAACTACTTCGACGTGGCGCCGAGCTACGGCAACGCCGAAGAGATGCTGGGCCCGGCGCTCGAACCCTACCGCAAGAACATCTTCCTGGCGTGCAAGACGACCGAGCGCAGCCGGGCAGGTGCGCAGCGGGAGCTGGACAACTCCCTGCGCACGATGCGGACGGATCACTTCGACCTGTACCAGTTGCACGCCGTCAACACGCGCGACGACGTCGAGAAGATCTTCGCGCCCGGCGGCGCCCTCGAGACGTTCGCCGCCGCGAAGAAGGCGGGCAAGGTCCGCTTCCTGGGTTTCTCCGCGCACTCGGTCGAAGGGGCCCTCGCGCTCATCGGCCGCTACGACTTCGACACGGTCCTGTTCCCCACCAACTTCGCCACCTGGACCGCCGGCAATTTCGGGCCGCAGGTGCTGGCCGCGGCGCAGGCGAAGCACATGGGCATCCTGGCGCTGAAGGCCATGGCCCGGGGACCGTGGCCGAAAGACGCGACGCGCGGTCAGTACCCCAAATGCTGGTACGAGCCGCTCGCGGCACCGGACGACGCGATGATGGGGCTGCGTTTCACGCTCTCGCACCCGGTGACGGCCGCAATCCCACCGGGCGACGAGACGTTGTTCAGGCAGGCCCTCGGGTTGGGCCTGCGCTTCACGCCTCTCAAGGACGATGAGGCTCGCGCCATCAAGGAGAAGGGGCTGGCGACGGCGCCGCTCTTCAAGTACCCGGGCTGGGCCTGACACCCGGAACTCGGGGCTCGGGACTCGGGACTCGTGGTGGCCGGCGCTCAGCGCCGACCGCCGAACCAGTAGCTCACTTTCACGAGCAGCACGTCGTCGGCGGGCGACGTATAAACGCGGGAGATATCCGAGCTGAAGTCGAAGTCTCCCGTTGGCAGCCGATCCCTGCGCTGCTGCGTCCAGACCACGTAGAACGAGGACCCCGGGCGGAACTCCCATCTGAAGACGGCGTTGACGCGCAGCGACGTCACGTTGAAGTCGGGCTGTGCGATCGTGAAGGACGACGCCGGGCCGTCGGCGTCGGGGTCGATGACGAACCGGGATCCGGACGCGGTGATCGTGCCCGCGTCGATGCCGTAGCGCACGAAGTCGTACGTGTCCGGCGCGTAGATCTCCTTGATCGCGCCGTAGTCGGCCGCTGAAACGAGCGGCTGCAGATAGACCTGGAACGACGTGCGCGGCGAAGTGGC
>JAWOGY010000133.1:0-4512 GCA_046496425.1 Vicinamibacterales bacterium | reverse complement strand
GGGCTGTGGGACGACGTGCGTCGGCGATGTCCATCGACGACAGACTATCTCCAGACGCGCATAGGCTCTCGGCGGGCGGGGTGCGGTCTGGATGCCTGCGCTGATCCCGCGTCAGCGTGGCAGATGCGCGATGACCCTACTATGGATGCGCTGGCGAGACACAAGACGGGGGACGGATGCGTACAGGTGGGACCGTCAGTGCCGCACTCGCGAGTGCGGCACTGGGTATCGTCACCATCGCCCGCACGGTGTCGGCCGTCCAGGTCCCGACACCCTGGAAGCTTGGCGGTCTGGCACACGCGCGCGGCGACCACAACGCCACGCCCCTGGGCGCCGCACCCTGCGCGCAACCAGTCGTAGCGGCTGGCTTGCGGCCGCCGGGCTGACCGTGCGTACTGAGACCCCAAGCACCAGGCCTTCCACTTCGCGTGTCATGGTGCTCATCCTGCTCACCGCGGGGCTCGCGTTCGCGCTGATCGGCACCGCTCTGTCGGGCCGGACCGTCGCGGCGTCGTGCGATGGCGGTTTCGAGCTCATCAATTCGACCACGGCCATCAACCCCGAGGACGTGCTGTGGGTCGGACCCGACAAGGCTCTGCTCGCGGGCGGGGCCAGCCTCTCGGGCGGCAGGCGTGTTGCCCGCATCTCGTCGTTCACGCCAGCCAGCGGCTGGACGACGGTCCTTACGCGCGCGGTCGGCACCGACTCGGGCTTCAGCGCGATCGGTGGCGCGAACAAGACCGGCCTCTGGACGGCCGGTTTCTCACAGACCTTGGACGCCATGCGCCCGCTGGCGATGGCCAGGACGGATGCCCGCGACTGGGTCGAGCGCTCGCCGGGCAGGGGCGGCAGCCACGGGGCGGTCCTCACCGACATCGAGTCCTTCAAGCGCGGCACCGCCTGGGCCGTGGGCTATCGGCTCGACGCCCCCGGGGCCTACGCGCCGTACGCGCTGCGCTGGGCCGACGGCCACTGGACTGTCTCGAACCCGCCGACCGCGAAGGGCGAGCGTGGACAGCTGAGTGGGGTCTCATCGAGCAAGGATGGCGGCACCTGGGTCGCGGGCTCCGTCACCCGCGACCGCGTGGCCCGGCCCTACATCGCGCGCCGGGCCGGCGGCGCCTGGCAGCGGATGTCGCTCCCGGACACCGGGTCGGCCGTGCTGGCTGCCATCGACGTGCCGGCGCGCGACGTCGGCTGGGCGGTGGGCTACCGCTACGCGCGCAACGGCATCCGGCCGCTGGCCCTGCGCTGGGACGGCTCGTCCTGGAGCCGCGTCGCAGTGCCGGTCACCGAGGGCACGGCCTTGTTCCATGGCGTCCACGCCCACAGCGACGGCTCAGCGGTGACCCTCGTCGGCGCGGCCTGGCAGCGCGGCAGCGGCAAGCTCCGGCCGCTCATCGCCCAGCGGACCCCCGGCGACTGGGATCTCCCCTCGGCTTGGACCACGACGACCGTGTCGGGCCTCCCGACCGACGGGCTGCTGACCTCCGTCGCCGGCCGCTGGGTCGCCGGCCGCGACCTCAACAACGGCCTCGTGGGGCGCCTATGCTCGCCGTTCGAGCCGCTCGCGTCCCGGCGCGCGAAGGCGGCGGACGATGACGCCGAGCATGAGCTGCTGCCGCTCGCGGAACCCAGGGCCGACCTCGCACCCGCGCGGCGGGTGACCATCGCAGCGAGTGGCAAGGGCGTGCGCCTGCGGGACGTCACGGCCGACGTCGGGCTGCCGACGAGCTCGTCCTCGTACGGTGCGGTCGTCGCCGACTTCGACGGCGACGGGCGCGACGACATCTTCCTCGGCGCCCACGCCGGCGAGGCCGCCCTCTATCTCGACCGCGGCGAACGGTATCGGAAGGTCGACCACGACTTCGGGCACGGCGACCGCCACGGCTGTGCCGCCGCCGACGTCGACGGCTCCGGCCTGCCGGACCTCTACTGCTCCTTCGGCGGCGCACGCGGACAGAACGTGCGCGGCAACCAGCTCGTGCTCGACCCCGGCGGGCCGGGCGCCATGCGTCTCGCCCCCGACGCCGGCGGTGCGTCCGAGCCGGTCGGCCGCGGTCGACAGGTGCTCTTCCTCGACTACGACGGTGACGGCCGCAAGGACCTCGTCCTGGGCCAGCAGCCTGAGCGGGTCGACGGCCTGCCCTCGATGAGTCGCGTCTACCGCCGCACCGGCCCCGCGACCTTCTCCCCGGTCATCGACTCGGGCTTGCCGCCGATGGTGGGCGTGGCCTCCCTCGATGCGGGTGATGTCGACCGCGACGGACGCGTGGACCTGCTGATGGTGACCAACGACCCCAAAGCCTCGGGGCGGACCGCGAGCATCCGGCTGTTCCGCAACACGCCGAAGGGGTTCAAGCCCATCCACGAAGGCAAGGGCATCCGCTCGATCGGCGAGCGCGACGCGGTGCTCGCCCGTCTCGACAAGGACGAGCGGCTCGACCTGGTCCAGCTCTCGGGTGACCGCATCCGCGTCTCGCTCTACAAGGACGGGAGGTTCCGCACGGTCTGGGAGCGCGCCATCAGCGACGGCGTCGCGATGGCCGTCGGGGACGCCGACGGCGACGGCGACCAGGACATCTACGTGCTGCGCCGCAAGCCGGCCGGCAGCTCAACGAAGGACCTGGTGCTCTTCAACCGAGGCGACGGCCGAGGGTTCCGTGTCGTGGCCGCGCCGACCCGTAGCAGCGGCTCCGCCGACGACGTCGTGGCCATCGACCATGACCAGAACGGCCTCACCGACTTCCTCGCGCTCAACGGCATCAACGCCGAGGGCCCGGTCTCGCTCATCGCGTTCTACCGTGCGTAGCCTGGCCAGCTACCCCTCGACAGGTCGTCCCGTCCGCCGAGGCCGGGACATGCGGCTTCGAAGCAGAAGGAGCCAACTGATGGCAGGACCACGTCGCCGACGACGAGCGGCATGAAGCCGCCTGCCGTCGAGACGCCGGCGCTCGAGGCGACCGGCGTCAGCCACCGCTACGGTCGGTGAGCCGCCTGGGCGCTCGATGCCGTCGACCTCGAGGTGCCCCAGGGCTCCATCGTCGCGCTCGTCGGGCCCAACGGCGCGGGCAAGTCGACGTTGATGCGCGCCTGGCTCGGCTTCGAGCGGCCACGACGGGGCACGTTGCGCGTCCTCGGCTCGGACCTCTCGCACCAGCGGCGCGAGGCCGTATCCCAGGTCGGCTACCTGGCCCAGTCCGACAGCCTGCATCCGGGGCTCAGCGCTGACGACCACATCGACCTCGCACGCACGCTGCACCGGGGGTTCGACACCGGGATCGCCCGGGCCACGCTCGCCGAGCTGGGCACGCCCGTCGGACGCGGGGTCGGGAGGCTCTCGGGTGGCCAGCGCAAGCACGTCGAGCTGGCCATCGCCCTGGGCACGATGGCGCCGGTGCTCATCCTCGACGAGCCGCTCGTCTCGCTCGACGCGGTCGCGCGCAACGAGTTCCTGCGCGTCCTCTCGCGTGAGATCCGCAGCAGCGGCCGGACCGCGCTGCTCTCGTCGCACATCGTGCGCGACATCGAGCAGGTCTGCGACCGGCTCATCGTCCTCTCGGGCGGGCGGGTCCGTGGAGGGGGCCGGCGGAGGCTGAAGCATAGTCGATGGCCTCGACCACACGGCCCTGCTCGCCATCGCGAATACCTGCATACGGGTCCTCGACCTCGACGGACAACGTACGAGTATCAGAAAAGCCATTTCGAAGAAGCTGACAAACGGATAAATCAATTGCTGGGAATTCAGATGGTTTCGTTCGGAACTCCATATAATGCAAGCGATTCGGTTACCAACAGGGTGATTTCAGAAAATACAAACTACAAGGTTTTTATGTTTA
Source organism: Vicinamibacterales bacterium (assembly GCA_046496425.1). Taxonomy (GTDB): domain Bacteria; phylum Acidobacteriota; class Vicinamibacteria; order Vicinamibacterales; family JAKQTR01; genus JAKQTR01. Next base: position 673 of record JAWOGY010000133.1, on the reverse strand, counting down.
CGAGCCTGAATCCAACCCGTCAGGACGGGATACTGTATTTAAACAACCGCATTAATATTGAAAAGGGAACAGGTAATCCGGATTATTTGTACTTCATTGAAAATTACACGAAACAGAAGGATAAATATTCTGATTATATAATTCTGCAGGCACATCCGAACAACTGGACTCCGGAAAAACTGGAAGAGTTCAGTAAGATAATTGATTTTCTGCTTTCAGAAGGGTGCGAATTTGTGCTGCCACATGAATATTACAAGATTTCAGCAAATCAATAATATTTCAAAAATGAAAAAACTAATCTTCTTTTCGCTGGCAATAGCAATCTTTGGATGCGCTACAAACAAAGAAAAACCTAAAACTGAACAGGAACAAAAATACATTTCAGTTGATGCCCGTGTAAGGGTTTATAACAGCGATGGCACGCGTACCTACAAGGAATATGAACCGTTTAAAACCCGCACGGTTGATTTGCTGGCCAATTACGCACCTTCAAAAAAAACATTGGAACTGAGTAAATACGGGGGAAACAGGAATTTACAAACTTCAGCCACGGGTTTCTTCCATGTCAAAAAAATCGGCGACCGCTGGTGGGCCATCGATCCGGAAGGATATTATTATATTAATGTGGCGTTAAACAGTATAACCGTCGGAAAATCTGAGCGCAATAAAAAAG
>JAWOGY010000241.1:0-6732 GCA_046496425.1 Vicinamibacterales bacterium | reverse complement strand
GAAGACCGACATCGTGGGCCAGGAGGGCGTGCAGGCCGACAACCGGTCGCTCATCCTGTTCGACGCCGGCGACGAGATCACGGTGCAGACCCGGGACGAGGGGGTGCGCTTCCTGCTCGTGTCGGGCGAACCGATCCAGGAGCCCGTGGCGTGGCGCGGCCCGATCGTGATGAACACGAACGAAGAACTGCGCCTGGCGTTCGAGGAATACAGGAACGGGACCTTCCTGAAGCACGGATAGCGGCGCGCGCAACGCGACGGGTCCTGTCCGGGTCGTTTCCATTTGTCCTCGCGTGAACTTCGCCTGTCCTCGCTGCGGGCAAATGGAAAGCGCCCCGGCCACCCGTCGCTATGCGCTCTGCGGCTTCCTGATGCCGAGCGCGGCCAGGATCTTGTCCAGGCGGCCCTTGCCCATGATCTCGTCGGCCTGGCCGAGCACCTTCTGAATCGTGGCCAGCAGGTCTTCCTTCCCGGTCCAGTGTTCGAGGACGATCGCGCGGTCGGCCTCGTTCACGAGCACGTTCAGCGCCGCGACGACGACCACGAGGTCGTCCAGATAGCCCAGGGGGCCGAAGCGGCGCTCGGTCAGCAGGTCGAACGGCGAAATCACGTACACGAGCGCGGCGCCCATGTAGACCTTGTGGCGCCCTTCGATCCGCGAATCGAGCATCAGGCGCGTGATGAGCAGGAAGAGATCCGGCACCAGCAGCACGTAGTCCGCGTACGCGCCGGTGTAGCCGGCCACTTTCTCGCGCAGGTTGCGATAGAAGTCCTCGTTGGCCACGGCAGCCTCCTCCTTGATGATACGGTCGGGATGCACGAAGGGTTCTGCCGCGCCGGCCCGGTTCCACCGCGGGCCGGCCGGCGCGGCTTGACGGTACCGCGTCCTTCGCAGTAGCGTCCATCCAATCGCGTCCCCGGCCGGATTACATGATGTTCTCGGTCGTCATCCCCTGCTGCAACCGGCTCCGCCAGCTGGCGCTCGTGCTTGCCGGTTTCTGCGCCCAGGACGCGCAGGAGCGATTCGAGCTGATTCTCGTCGACAACAACGGCTTCGAGACGGACATCGACGCGCTCTTCCGGCGGTATGTCGACCTGCTGCCGCTCACGCTGCTGAGGCAGCCGCGGCTGCCCCATCCTCGCGCGACCTCGCGGGCCAGGAACCAGGGTCTCGCGCTCGCGCGGCACGAGTGGATCATCAGCATCGACGCCGACTGCATTCCGGCACCCGACTACCTGCGCCGCATACACGAGGCCATCGAGCCGAAGGCCGGCCAGAACCTGCTCATCGCCGGGCTGCGGAGGTTCGTGTGTGCCGATGGCATCTCGGAGGACGACCTCCGGCACGGGTGCGCCGCCCTCGGCTCGCTGCCGGCTGTCGCCAGCCCCGCCAACTACGGCCGTCCGGTCGATCGGCGTCACCCGGAGATCGAAGCCCTCGCCGACAGCCCGCACCCATGGGCCTACATGCACTCGGGAAACCTGACCTTCCGCCGCGACATGGCCCTGGCGATCGGCGGGTTCGACGAGGCGTTCGACGGCGTCTGGGGCTACGAGGACATCGACTTCGCCCACAGGGCCATCACGGCTGCCGGTGCGATCCCAGCCTACCTGGCCGGCATCGAGTGCTACCACCAGGACACCGGCCTCGACCCGGCGACGGCCGCCGCTGAAGCGGCGGAGCGGCTCGACAAGACCGGCAACCCCAACTGGATCCGCGTCTGCGGACGAATCCCGGGGTACGAGCAGTTCAAACGGGCGCAGTACATGACGCTCAGCCCCGGGATCAGGCTCTGACATGCCGACGCCCGAGACAATGGCGTTCACGGTTTTTGGATACGGATTCACCCTCGCCGGGAACAGCCGCCAGGCAATCGAGGGCGTGGCGGAGGACTTCGCGTTCTTCGCCGGAGACGGGGCCGCGACGCCGATGCAGTTGGTGCTCGACGAGGGGCGGCCGGACTACGACGGCCTGCCGCCCTGCGACGCATCGGTCTACACGCCACGGAACGTCGTGTACCGGGACGACCGCCGCCGCTTCATCGACTTCGGCGGGCGGGGCCTCGCGGTGGTCGACGAGGCCGCCAACCGCTTCCGGATGACCGCGGAAGATCCGGACCTCGTGTACGAGGCCGCGTACCTCTTCCTGCTCTCGCAGATCGGGGCCCACGCCGATCGCCGCGGGCTCCACCGGGTCCACGCGATGGCCGTCGTCAGGCACGGGCGCGCGGTCGTGGTCATGCTCCCCATGGGAGGCGGCAAGAGCACGCTCCTCGCGGCCCTGCTGAAGGATCCGGGCGTCTCGGTGCTCTCCGACGACTCCCCGTTCGTGGACCGGCGCGGCACCCTCCACGCGTTTCCGCTCAGGCTCGGAATCCTGGAGGCGCGCGGGATGGGGATTCCGCCGGGCCGCCTGCGCAAAGTGAACCGGATGGAGTTCGGCCCGAAATACCTGCTGAGCTACTCGCAGTTCGCTGACCGCGTCGTCGCGCGCGCCGATGCCGGCCTCCTGATCGCGGGACGCCGTACGCTGGCCGCCGCAGGACGGATCGAACCTGCCTCGTACGCCACGATGATGCGCGCCCTCACCGCCCACTCCATCGTCGGCCTCGGCCTCTTCCACGGGCTCGAGTACATGCTGCAGCACTCCTCCGTCGAACTGGTGGGACAGGCGGGCACGGCATGGTCGCGCGCGCGCAACGCGCACGCCCTCGTCCGCCGCTCGCGCAATCTCGTGTTTCACATGGGCAGGGACGTCGATCGCAATGCCGCGCTGTTGCTGGAGTCGGCCGACAGGCTGCTGGGAGGCACGTAGCCGCCGTGCGGGTCTCGACGCCGATCTACATGGCCGCGGCCCGCGCCGCCGCGCGCGTCCTCGCCGCGCCAGGCGTGCGGTCGGTGTTCGTCCGGAGAAGCGTCGCAGCCGGTGACGCGCTGTTTCCGCTGAGCGATCTGGACATCGGACTCGTCATCGACGGTTTCGACGGCGCCGCGATGGCGGGGCTGCTCCGCAGGATGCGGGCGGCCCGAGGACTCATCCCACGCCTCGGCGAGGCGCAGGTCACGACGGCCGACGAGCTGTGCGACCTGGCCGAGTGCGATCCGTATCGCGCATCGATCGACCGGCGATCCGTCGTCACCGTGCGCGGTCACGCGCCAGCCATCCCGTGCCAGCCGCTCCCGCCGATGGCTGTGGCCCGCCGGCTCGCGTTCTGGCTGGACCACTACCTGCCCTGGGCCGTCCGGCGCCGCCGCCGCCGCGATCAGCGCAAGTTCACCCTCGAGATGTGGAATGCCCTGGGCGTGTTGCAGGGACGATGGCCGGAGCCGTACGTGTCGCGGCGCAGGGTGCTCCTGGACTGGAAGGCCTCCGCCTGCGACGACGGCGCGCCGCCGTTCGTGCAGTGCTGCCGGATTGCCGGGCAGGCGCACGCGTGGCTCGGCCGTTCCGCCCCGAGGATCGAACGCCCCGTTCTGGTTCCAGGTTCGAGGCCGATCATGCTGCTGCCCGCCTGCGACTCGCCCTGGCCCGCCGGCGCGTGGCGCGACGAGGCCCGCGTGCTCACGCCGCCCGCGCTCGACCTGCTGATGACCACGCAGGACCCCTTCCTCTGGCTCGACGCCCACGGGCCGCTGCAGGCGCTCGGCTTCCCGGCGCCCGCGCGCGGTGCGTGGCTGGCCGCCTGCGCCCGGCACACGAGCACGGAGCGCCTGCGGCGGCCTGGCTTCATCGAGCGCGTTCCGGCCCTGCAGGCGAGACGGTTGGCTCGCGTCGAGACCGTGCTGGCCTGGCTGGAGGGGGGACAAGCGGGCGCACCCGCTGACCCGCCTCCGGACCGGGCGGCTCCCGCGGGCGTGCCGGACTACTACCGGTCGCACTTCGACCGGCTGCTGTCCGAGGCCGCACGCCTGCGGCGGCGTGTTCGCGCGCTCGCAGCGGAGCAGGCGCCGGAGGGTTGGTGATCGCCGCCAGGTTCCGGTTCAGAACCTGCAGCGGATGCCCAGGGACGGCAGCAGCGGGAAGCTGCCCTGGCGCTCGTAGCTGACCGACGGCCGGTCGCCCGCGGGATCGTAGGAGAGCACCGGGCTGAGGGTGCCGGCGTTCTCGCGGTTCAGCACGTTGATGACCTCCACGTAGAACTGCCAGCGGCTCGAGAACCAGGACGGCTTGAAGGTGGCGCGCACGTCCACGCGCGCGAACAGCGGCAACGTGGCGCTATTCAGGTTCACGACGCCGCCCTTCGTGGTCGTCCACACATACAGCCCGTTCGGGTCGACCTCTGGCACGTACTTCACCAGGTTGCGCGCCTCGTCATTCACCGGGCTGGCGGCGACCACCAGGCCGAGCACGGGGTCGTAGGGAAAGCCCGACGCCACGCGGGCCGAGCCAGCCAGTTCGAGCCAGCGCGTCATCCTGTACGTGCCGACCAGGCTGAGCGCATGACGGCGGTCGTAGTCGAACGGATAACGCCGCCCGTAGCTGGTGATGTTCGCGCGGCCCCACGTGTACGAACCCCAACCCGAGAAGCGCTCCGAGGCGGAGCTGGGCTGGTGAGCGACGTACACGTCGAAGCCGTACGCCGAGCCGTCGGCGCCGTTCACCGGGTCGCTCACAATCTGCGGCGCGGCGGGGACGCTGGACTGCAGCTCGGCTGGATAGTCGTAGAGCGACACGCGCGCCGCGGTTTCGGCCGGCGTTTCGAGGCGCCCGACGATCATCCGGTCGAACGTCTTGTAATACCCCTCGACGCGCCCCATCAGTCCCGGCGCGAACTGCCGCTCCAGCGCCCCCAGCACGTGAACCGATCGTTCGCTGGTCAGCGAGAGATCGCGGGCCGAGGAGAGATCGACGAAATAGTCCGATTGGAGGAGCTTCTCGTAGCCGGGGCTCTGCGTGAAGTAGCCGGCCGACGCGCGCACGGCGTATCCGCCGCCGAGATCGATGCGCGCGGACACCCGGGGAGACAGCAGCGTCTCGCCGGCCACGCCGTTCCAGTCGACGCGCAGCCCCGGGTCGATGCGCACGCGCGGCGCGGCCTGGATGCGATCGAATATCCAGGCGCCGGCGCGGACGGTCTGCTGCCGCGAATCGAGCTCGGCCGGCAGGCCCGCTCCGCCCTGCACGCTCGACCCGTTCGCCTCGTTCGTGTTCCGGTCGCCGGCGATGTCCCAGCCGTAGCGCGTGTCGAGCACGTGGAGCTCGCCGCCGGTTTCGACGACGTGCGTCGGCGACGCCGCGATGGCCACCTCCTCGCGGAGCGAGAGATCGCGCACGCCGAGATCGCGCGTGAATGCCACGTCCGCCCGCCCGAACGCCTCGTCGCCCGGGGCATTGGCGCGCTTGGTCTCGTTTTCGATGTTCCCGGCGGCGTCGAGGCTGTCCGTGTAGCCGTACCAGGACGCGATCGTCCGCGACGAGACGCGTGCGCCCCACGTCGAGGCAAGGGTCAGCGAGACGAGGTTGTTGGACGCGCGGTTGCCCAGGCCCAGGTTCGAGTCGGAGGATTCTTCCTCGAACTCGGCGTCGGTCCGTTCGCGGCTGCCCAGCACGAACAGCGACAGGCGCTGGCCCGGGCGCATCTCCCACGACGCCTTCGCCTGCACGTCGGCGAAGGCCGGCAGCGTCGTGCCCACGATCCGGTTGGCGATGAGATCGTAGTAGGTCCGGCGGGCGCTCACGATCCACGAGCCTGTCATGCCGTTCGGCAACCGGCCCTCGACGACCGCGTTGGTGTCGGTCAGCGCCAGCGAGAACGTTCCGGCAAAGGCCTTCGCCTGGCTGCCCGGCCGGTTTTCAATCAGGAGGATGGACGACAGGCGGTCGCCGTACTTGGGGCTGAATCCGCCCGCCACGAACTCGAAGTTCTCGATCGTCTCCGGGTTGAACGCGCTGGTGAGGCCGAACAGCCGGTACGGATCGTGAATCTCCACGCCGTCCATCACCGTGAGGTTCTGGTCGGGCCCGCCGCCCCGGACCGAGAGGCGGCTGCCGAAGTCCTCGGTGGCATTCACGCCCGGCAGCGTCTGGACCGTGCGGAAGATGTTCTCCGCCGCTCCCGCGATGCTCCTGACGGCGAGCGGGCTCACGTCGATCGTGGAGGGCGACACGGGCACCGGCTTCACGCCGGCGGTGACGACGACGTCCTCCTTGAACTGGGACCGGCTGAGCATCAGGACCTCGATGGTCACCGGTTGGTCGCCGACCGACACCTCGACCTGCTCGGTGAGATGGCCGTCGGCCACGATCACCAGGCGCGACGTCCCTTTGGGCACGGCCAAGGCGAAGCGCCCTTCGCGATCCGTGACCGCGTTGATCGGGCCGGCGGTGACGCGGGCGCCAGCCAGAGGGCCCATGGAGAAGGCGTCAATCACGCGGCCCGTGACGTTCGGAACCGGCTGGGTGACCTGGGCGGATGCGGGCCCCGCGCACACCGTCAGCAGCAGGAGCGCGGCGGCTGCGAGCGGCAGATGGTGGCGCAGGCGGACCTTCGACAAAGACACGGTTGTTAAGATCTGCCCGGGCCCCACCAAGGTCCTTCCCGCTGCGAAAACGGTGACACTTTCGGTTTACCGGGGCGGCGGAAAACTGAAAGTGTCACCGTTTCTGTGGGCGGGCGGGTCAGCGAATCAGCGTGATCGCCGTCTGCCGCTGGTCCATCCACGACGCGCCGGTCCGGCGGAACAGGATGTCCTGCTCGAGCGGGATCCGCACGTCGATGTTCCCCCACTCCG